>CAYUVT010000114.1:0-10111 GCA_964448165.1 uncultured Anaerolineaceae bacterium
TCGGTGATGAGCGGCATCCGGTGCTCGGCTTCCTTGCCGGTGCGCGACGAGACCTTCATCATCGGGCGGCCCAGCTTGTAGGCCATGTACTCGACGAAGCGGGTCTTCCCCGCTCCCGTTGGGCCCTTGAGGAGCACGGGGATCCGCTGGGCGTAGGCGGTTTCGAAGAGCTGGATCTCATCGCCAATCGGGAGGTAGTAGGGCTCGTCGTGGACCGCATATTCCTCCACGGCGTAAACGGTTGAGTTGCCCAGGTCGGTCTCGGTGGTCAAGTTCTGCTACCTCCCGGCTGCGCTCTGCAGCCGCCCCTGAAGTTGATTCCAGGCTTCCTGGATGCGCGCCTCGAGGGCCTCCAGGGAGCTGTTGTTTTCGATGACGACATCCGCTCGAGCGATGCGCTCGGCGTTGGAAAGTTGGGAACTGATCCGCGCCCGTGCCGCCTCGGGATCCAGGCCATTACGCTTACCAAGGCGCTCGACCGCGAGCTCCGGCTCGACCACGACGACCCAGATCTCATCGACCAGGTCTTCCCACCCGGCCTCGAAGAGCACAGCTGCCTCGAGCACTGCGACCGCGTTCCCGGCAGCCTCGTACTCGGCCAGCGCCTCACTCGCCAGCTTGCGAATGCCGGGCCAGACAATGTCGGTGAGGCGCTTCAGTTCCTCGGGCTTACCGAAGACCTTGCCTCCGAGCACCTTCCGGTCGATGGTGCCGTCGGGTGCGACCAGCTCGGGGCCGAACGCCTGGACGACTGCCTCGAACGTTGGGGTGCCGGGGTCGTAGGTCCGGTGGCCGAGAATGTCGGCATCGATGACCGGGACACCGCGATCGAGGAAGAACCGGGTCACGGTGGATTTTCCGCTGGCGATACCACCCGTCAGCCCAATGACATGCACGCGAGACTCCGGAACGTTCGTTTGTGGAACATTAAGTGTATCCCCGGGCGCGGAAGGGCGGCAAACGAACGCGATTCAGCTGTCGCGTTCATCGCTGGGGCGCCCCAACAATGCGCACCCGCGAACGGGGCGCGGGTCGCTCGCACTTCGGACAGTGGTACACCACGCTCACCCCGTGTCCACACTCGTTGTCGACAAGCGCCAGGTCGCTCTCCGCGAACTCCTCGCCCCAGGTTGCAAGCGCACCAACCACAACGCCGAGCTGGTGCCCCTTACGCGTGAGGACGTATTCCGAGCGAGGCGGATGGTCGCTGTACGGTCTGCGTACCACCACGCCGGCGCCCTCGAGCGCCTTGAGACGGTCCGAAAGGATGGCCGGGGGAATGCCCTCGACCGAGCTCCGCAGCTCGGAGAACCGGCGGCGGCCGCGAAGAAGGTCGCGAACAACCAGCAGGGTCCACCTGTCTCCCACAAGGTCGAGGGTAGCTGCTACGGGGCAACGGACACTGCGCTGGATCATTTGAATCCTCCGGCCGGGTTGCGATATGCTACCGGCGCGAGGGGTCCAGTTCAACTTCTGAACTGAGTACGTTATGCGAATCGACTCCGCGCCGCAGGAGGCCGGAATGCTCGACAGCACCCGCCAGACCCTCGACCTGGCCCTTTCGGGCACGCCGCCCGGTCATGCCGCAGCGCTCGCCCTCGCGCCGGAAACCGACCTTGGAGCGCTCCTTGCCGCAGCGGCCACCCTCCGCGACCGGGCGCACCGAAACATCATTTCGTACTCGCGGAAGGTGTTCATTCCCCTGACACACCTGTGCCGGGATGTGTGCCACTACTGCACGTTCGCGAAGCCGCCGCTCCCCGGCCAGCGGGCCTATATGACGCCCGACGAGGTCCTGGAGATAGCTCGCGCCGGTGCGGCAGCCGGCTGCAAGGAGGCGCTCTTCACCCTCGGCGACAAGCCAGAACTGCGCTACAAGGTCGCGCGGCGCGAGCTGGACGAGATGGGATACCCCTCGACCATCGCCTACCTGACCGCGATGGCCGAGCTCGTGCACCGCGAGACGGGGCTGCTTCCCCACGCGAATCCCGGCGTAATGACCCGTGACGAAATCGCCTCCCTGCGGGAGGTGACGATCTCCCAGGGCATCATGCTCGAGAACGTCTCGGGGCGGCTCAGCCAGAAAGGCCAGGTTCACTACGGCTCGCCGGATAAGCACCCGGCGCCCCGCCTTCAAACGATCCGCGAGGCGGGGGAGCTGCAGGTACCCTTCACCTCGGGGGTACTCATCGGCATCGGCGAAACGCGCCATGAACGTATCGAATCCTTCCTGGCGCTTCGCGACCTGAACGACCAGTACGGACACATTCAGGAAATCATCGTCCAGAACTTCCGCGCCAAGCCCGATACGAAGATGGCCAACGCGCCGGAACCCGACCTCGATGACCTGCTCTGGACCATCGCGACCGCACGCATCGTCTTTGGCCCGGAAATGAACATCCAGGCACCACCCAACCTGAGTTATGACGAGTACCCGGCCCTCGTCGCCGCTGGACTCAATGATTGGGGCGGCGTATCGCCCGTCACACCCGACCACGTGAACCCGGAGGCGCCGTGGCCACACCTCGAGGCCCTTGGCGAACGGACTGCGGCATGTGGAAAGGTGCTGACCGAACGTCTCGCGGTCTACCCGCGGTACGCGCTCGAGAGCGGCCGCTGGCAGTCACCGGCGATGGCCACGGCCGTCATTCGCGCCATCGATGGTGATGGCTTCGCCCGGACGGAGGCATGGTCGCCGGGTGATGCAGCCACGCCACCTCCATCGGTGGATATTCCCAGGAAGCTCTCCCCCGGCCGCCCGGGTGATACTTCCACGCCCGAGATCCGCGAAATCCTGGCGCGGGCGGAGTCGGGCACCGAGCTGACAACGGACGACATCGTTCGCCTCTTCCAGGCGCGCGGCGACGACTACCACCTGGTGTGCGAAGCCGCTGACCGTCTTCGCAAACGGGTGAATGGCGACACCGTCTCCTACGTGGTGAACCGGAACATCAACTACACGAACATCTGCTACTTCCGCTGCCAATTTTGTGCCTTCGCCAAGGGCAAGATGAGCGAAAGCCTGCGCGGCACGCCTTACGACCTTGGCCTCGATGAGGTGGTGCGCCGCTCCGTCGAAGCCTGGGAGCGCGGAGCCACCGAGGTGTGCATGCAGGGAGGAATACACCCCGAGTACACGGGAGCCACGTACCTCAACATCCTGCGAGCGGTGAAGGCGGCCCTGCCCGAGATGCACATCCACGCCTTCTCTCCGCTGGAAGTGAGCCAGGGTGCCGAGACGCTCGGGATCCCGGTGCCGGAATTCCTGCGCCAGCTGAAGGACGCCGGCCTGGGCACACTCCCGGGAACTGCAGCGGAGGTCCTGGACGACGAGGTGCGTGTGACCTTATGCCCCGACAAGCTCACCACGCGGGAGTGGCTGGATGTCGTCGAGGCGGCGCACCGCTCCGGGTTCCGGACAACCTCAACCATCATGTATGGGCACATCGACCAGCCCATCAACTGGGCACGCCACCTGGTGGCATTGCGCGACCTCCAGAAACGCACGGGTGGCATCACCGAGTTCGTGCCGTTGCCCTTTGTCCACATGGAGGCGCCGCTCTATCTCAAAGGAAAGGCGCGGCGCGGACCGACGTTCCGCGAGGCCGTCTTGATGCACGCCGTCGCCCGGCTGGCGCTCCATCCGCACATCACGAATATCCAGGTTTCCTGGGTGAAGATGGGCGTAGAAGGCGTGAAAGCCTGCCTCAATGCCGGCGTCAACGACCTGGGCGGCACGCTCATGAACGAGAGCATCTCGCGTGCCGCGGGCGCAGCCTTCGGGCAGGAACTTCCGCCCGAGGAGATGGAACGCACCATTCGCGCCATGGGCCGCGTGCCCAGGCAGCGCACCACCACCTACGGCGCCGTTCCCGAGGAGCGGCTCATCACCTCGTTCAACGCTGCCCCGCTGAGCCCGGTCGTCTTGACCCCCGCCCGGAAGTACGAGCGGAAAAAGCACCAGGTTTCGGCGTAACACGCTGACGTACCAGCGCGGACGGGTGTAAGCTTCGCCGACTCGATGGAGCGGAGGCCGGCAGCGCCGTGAACGGAAACGGGCAGTCGCCACACCCCAGGCTCATCAACCTGGTGCTTGCCCAGGGTATCTCGGCGAGCGGCGACGCCTTCCTGCTCACCGCCGCGTCGATCGCCGTTTTCCGCGAGACCGACTCCGCCACGGCGGTCAGCCTTCTCCTTGGGCTGGCGGCGCTTCCAACGGTGGTCCTGGGTCCGCTGGCGGGCACGCTCGCCGACTGGTATCCACGGCGGCCGATCATGATCGGCGTCGACGTGGTGAGCGCGGCCGCCTGCCTGGCAGCGCTCGTCGCGGTTGCGGTGCTACCACTCGCTGTTTCCGTGTTCCTGGCGGTAGGGGTCGTCTACAGCCTCTCGACGTTCCATCGGCCCGCCGCGCAGGCGCTGTTACCTGTGCTCTCGGGCGAGCGGCAGCTCGGTCGGGCGAACAGCGGTCTCAGGCTCGCAACAAGCCTCGCGAACATCGCGGGCCCCGCTGCCGCGGGGCTGCTTGTCGACCGCGGCGGGTTTGAGCTGGTCCTGGCAGTCGATGCCGCAACCTTTGCTGTGTCGGCCCTTCTCGTGCTGGCCATCACGGCAATTCCTGCACAGGCCGCCCCGGCCATGCGGCGCTCGGTCTTCGCCGATGCGGTCGAAGGGCTGAACTACGCGCGCCGCGAGCGTAATATCCGGGTCGTCATCGCCGCCATTGGCGTCACCCTTTTGGTTGGGACCGTGGTCAATGCCGGGACCCTTCCGCTGGTCTCCCGTGTTCTCGACCTGCCCGAATCACGGTATGGCGCGCTGCTCGCGATCGAAGGTGCCGGTGCCATGGCACTCGCCATCGTCTTCCTTTATCTCGGCCCAAAGGTCCGCCTCCTCAGCACCGGTGCTGGTGCGCTCGTTGTTGTCGGCGGTTCGACCGTGGCGTTGGGAGCGGCACCGAATTTCCCGGCGGCAGCGGTCGCGATCGCTGCCCAGGGCATGAGCGTCGTCGCCCTCCAGGTGGCGTTCGCCAGTTACCTCCAGCAGCAAGCACTCGATGCCTTCCGGGGGCGAGTGATGGCCCTCACCTCGATGGTCGCATCCCTGGCGAGCATCTCAGGGTTTGCCGTGGCCGGCCCGCTGGTCGACTCGATCGGCGTCCGGCTGGCGTTCTCCCTGGCGGGAGTAGTTATCTGCGCCGTCGCCGTTCCCGTCATCTCGATAGCGTGGAGCGCATCGCGCGGTGCGGAACCCGAGCGGGAAGGGGCCGCCTGACAGCAAGTGGGTCCTCCGGTAGATTCAGGCGTACTCACCTGGGGGGAGCCAATGGACGCACTCGAAGGGCTCACGGTGCTGGACTTCACCAGCCATCTCGCGGGCCCGTACTGCACGAAGCTGCTTGCCGATCTCGGAGCCCGGGTCATCAAGGTGGAACGGCCCGGCGGCGACCCGGTCCGGGCGATGCCCCCGTTCCTCGCTGATGAGCCCGGCAACGACCGCGGAGCAACGTGGCACTACCTGAACACCAACAAGGAGTCGGTCGTCATCGACCTCCGGCGCGCCGAGTCACGAGACGTGGTGCGGCGGCTTATGGGGGTGGCGCAGCTCGTGGTCACGTCGAGTTCGCCGGCGACAGAGCGAGAACTCGGCATCGACTATCCCACGCTCTCCGGCTATGCGGACATCCCCGTGGTCTCCATCACCAACTTCGGCCATGAGGGTCCCTACCGCGACTACCGGCTCTCCGACACGGTGCTCTACGCGATGGGCGCGGAAATGTTCAGCCATGGCCTGGCACATCGCGAACCGCTCAAGCTTGGCGGCACGGCCGCCGTGTTCCAGGGGGGAGCCATGGCTGCGGTGGCGGCGCTGGGGGCGGTCACCGCGTACGAGGTCCATGGCGTCGGGCAGCTCGTGGATGTCCCGCTCTTCACCGTGCAGGTGAGCAACATCGACCGGCGCAGCTCCAGCATCCTCGCCTACCGATTCAGCGGCCGCGTTCAGCAGCGTCCGCAGGGTGCGGGCGGCCTGGCGGGAGGCGTCTATCCCGTCGCCGATGGCTTTGTCGAAGTGACGGCCACAGCAGGCAACTACTGGCGCCGGTTCGTGGAAATGATTGACGACGACACGCTCCGAGACCCGAAGTGGGAGAACCCGATGTTGGCGATGGACCCCGGCGCGAAAGAGTTCGTCGACGGCGTCGTCTATCCCTGGATGCTTTCCCGCAACCGGGCGGAGGTGTGGGCAGCGGCCCGGCAGGCTCACGCGATGGTCGCTCCGATCTACGACGGACGGGACCTGTTCGAGGACGCGAACTTCCGCGCGCGGGAACTGTGGACAGAGGTCGACCACCCTGCCATCGGACGCCAGCCAATGCTCGGGCGGCCATACGTCTTCGAGAAGACGCCATGGCGGATCCGTTCGGCCGCGCCATCGCTCGGCCAGCACACCGGCCAGGTCCTGCAAGAGGCAGGGTTCGCAGCCATCGATATCGAGAAACTTCGTTCACAGGAGGTCATCGCGTGAGTGGACTCCTGCCGCTTGAAGGTATCCGCATCTGCGACTTTACGGCCGTGTGGGCCGGGCAGACCGCGACCATGTACCTGGCCGACATGGGCGCAGAGTGCATCAAAGTTGAGAACCCATTCATCTGGAACCCGATGACGCGCGCGGCCTCGCCACGAATTAATGCGATGACCGCGGCCATCCTTCCACCGTGGATCGCCGGCCATCCGCCCGAGCCAGGGCCGAGGCCATGGAACAACAGCCCGGCCTTCATCCAGGTGTTGCGCAACAAGAAGTCCTTCACCGTCGACAGCCGCCGGCCAGAAGGGCTCGAAATCGTCAAGCAGATCATCCGCACGAGCGACGTGCTGGCCGAGAACCTCGCCCTTGGGACACTGGAGAAACTCGGGCTGGACGACGCGGCCGTCCGGGCCATCAGGCCGGACATCATCATCCTCCATATGCCGGCATTCGGCCGGACCGGAGCATACACCGAGGGCCGCGGCTACGGCGCCCACATTGATAGCGTCGCCGGCTCGACCATCCTCCGTGGCTATCGCGATAGTTCGCCGTCGGACAACCAGGGCATTTTCGCAGGTGACTTCTGGGGCGGTATGCACGGGGCCGTTGCGCTCATGGCCGCGCTCCGCCATCGGCGGCGGACGGGCCAGGGACAAACGATCGAGATGGCCCAGGTCGAATCCTCGGCGCACATGTTTCCCCAGGCCGCACTCGACGCCGCCTGGAACGGACGCCCTCACCGCTCGGTCGGCAACCGGAGCATCGAAGGGTTCGTCCCGAACGGGGTTTTTCCAACCGCGGGCGATGACCGCTGGATCGCTATCAGCTGCCGGTCTGATGCCGAGTGGCGCGCGCTGGCCCGCTGCATGGGGAATCCGGAGTGGACCCATGCCGCCGGCCTGGAAACAGCGGCAGGCCGGGCAGACCGGGAGGACGAGATCGAAGAGCGTCTCGCGGCCTGGACCTCCACGCGTGAGCGTGATGAGCTGTTTCATGCGCTCCAGGCGATGGGAGTGACAGCCGGTCCGGTGCTCCACGCGGGAGAGGCCGCCGAGGATCCCCACCTCGCGGCCACCGGTACCTGGAAGCGGCTCCCGGCGACCGCCGACTACCCCGAAGTCGATTGGCTCCGGCCGGCCTACCGGTTCTCGAAATCCGATGTCGACCTGCGCACGCCGCCCTGCCTGTTCGGGGAGCACAACGATTACGTCTACCGGGAGGTCCTGGGTATGAATGACGCTGCAATCGACGGCTTCCGCAGGGCAGGACACGTGGCTGACACCTTCGCACCAGAAGCGCTTGCCAGCGGCTGAACCGTGACCGCCCGGGAGCGAGCGCAAATCGCGGCCGGGGCTTTTCCTCGAACGCCATTCACGTACTATGTGGCCATGGACCCGCTCATACAGTACGCGATGACCCGGGACGGGGTGAGCATCGCCTGTGCGAGCGTCGGCAGCGGTCCGCCGCTGCTCATCCTGCCCATCCTGCCGCTCAGCCACCTCCAGGTCGAGTGGCAGATGCCGGGCATGCGGGAGTTCCTCGAATCGCTGGCAAGCCACCACACCGTGATCCGCTTCGATGCGCGCGGATTGGGGCTATCCGACCGCAACCCCGGTGATCGCTCTCTCGATGCTCACCTGCTTGATATCGATGCCGTAGTCGAAAAGCTACGGCTCGAGCGCTTCGCCATGTTCGCTGCCAGCTATTCGGGCCCGATGGGCATTCGCTACGCGGCGCGCCACCCCGAAAAGGTCACCCGCCTCGTGCTCTGGTGCACACACGCCTTTCACGGTGAGGTGGTTGAGCGCCTCCCACAGATGGCGAACCAGCAGCGTGTGGCCGTCAATCAACTGGCGGGTGTCGACCGCGACCTCTTCATTCGCACTTACCTCCACCGGGCGGTGGGCTGGACCGAGGGCGAACTGGCCAATCAGTTCGTGGAGGTGGCGAACAAGAGTATCGACCCGGAGGCATTCTTCGAAAACCTTGCCGGGCACGCCGCATTCGATGCGCGGGAGGACCTTCCGAACGTTCATGTGCCAACGCTCATCCTGCACCGGCCGGCGTTCGTCGGCTCGCACCTGGATGTCGCCAAGGGACTCGCCTCGCGCATGCCCGATGCCCGGCTGGTGGTGGTCGAAGGGGAATCGGTCGTGCCCTTCATCGGGAACACGGCGAGGGTGTTGGGTGCTATCGGAAGCTTCCTGGATGAAGAGACCGCCGTTCCGGCGCCGATGGCGCCGGGAGACACGGCGTTACGCATCATCCTGTACACCGACATCGAAGCACACACGGCGATGATGCGCGCGCTGGGCGATGCGCGCGGCAGGGATGTTCCTGCGTGAGCATGAGCGCATTACCCGCGCCAGCCTTCGTGAGTTCGGCGGAACGGAGATGAAGGCGACCGGCGACGGGTTCATCGCTTCGTTCACCTCTGCGCAGGCTGCGTTGCGGTGTGCCATCGCCCTTCAGCGCCAGTTCCATGCTGCTGCCCCAGTCCACGGCTATGCGCTTCGCGTCCGTGTGGGCTTGAACGCTGGCGAGCCGATCTCGGAAGGCGACGAACTGTTCGGAGAATCCGTGAACGCCGCCGAGCGTATCGCCGGGATGGCGAACGGTGGTGAGATCCTGGTCTCGCAGGTCGTGCGGGAGCTGGTGGCGGGCAAGGGGTTCCGCTTCACCGAACGTGCCATCGAGAACTGGACGTCTGAAGACGAGGCGCCCCGCCTCTACGAAGTGCAGTGGCAGGAAGCCGTGCCGGCCTGAAAGCCCGCGAGGCCGGCCGCGGTGAGGAATTCGGGTTGGTACCCCCGGCAGGAATCGAACCTGCGCACATGGTTTAGGAAACCACTGCTCTATCCGCTGAGCTACGGGGGCCCGGGTTTTCTGTTCATGCCCGGTGGCCCGGGCAGCCTGCAGCGGGCACCACATCCGCACTGCACGACACCTGGCAAGTCTACCAGAACGTCTCTTAGCCACCGATCACCTTCGGATGGGTCCCGCCCTGCCGGGCCGGGGCCGTGCACTCGAGCCCGTGCGTTATTTCACGGAGGCGTGCTGATACGCGCCGTCACGAACATGTCCGACCGGCCTGTGGGGCTCACTCTGGTATAGGGAGCGTCGGGCCGACCGGCGCGGTGGTGGCGGCGTGGCCGGCGATGCAGAATAAGTGTCTCAACAACCCGGTCCGCACGCAGGACGGCCGGAACACGGGGGAAGCATGAACCAGGACATGGACCGGGCGAGACTGCTTCGCGCCGAATACGACGAGGCGGTTCTGCGCGAAGGCAAGGAGCTCGCGGGGCCATTCATCACCGTCTCCGGCCGCCCCATCGAACGCGTCTACGACCCGACCGACATCGCCAGCCTCGACTACGAGCGCGACATCAACCTGCCGGGCAACTACCCCTTCACGCGCGGCATTCACCGGACCGGCTACAGTGGCAAGCCCTGGACAATCCGCATGTTCAGCGGCTTCGGCTCGGTCGAGGAGACGAACCAGCGCTACAAGGACCTCCTCGCCACCGGCAACAACGGCCTTTCCGTGGCCTTCGACATGCCCACGCTCATGGGCTACGACCATGAC
>CAYUVT010000115.1:0-9884 GCA_964448165.1 uncultured Anaerolineaceae bacterium
GATGTCCTCGCCCGTCCAACCGTCCCACGCCACGGCTTCTTCAACACCCTGCTAGTCACGCCAGCTCCCGATCACGCTCGAGCCCGGCCCCTGGCGCCGGGCTCGTCCGCGATTGCCTGCGGAGCGCTCGAACGCCGGCGCCGGTAGGATGGCGGCGTGACCGATGCACCCGGGCCCGCCATCGCGACGGTCACAGGAATCCCACCCGAAGACGAAGCTCGCTACCGGCGCATCATCCTCGCCATCGCCTCAGGTGCGTTCCTCGCCAGCTTCGCGATGAACTTCTGGTGGCCCTTCCTCCCGCTCTTCCTCCGCCAGATCGGGGCGACGAGCGATGCGAACGCCCTCTTCTGGGTGGGCATCGCCACCACCGTCCAGGGCTTCGCCCGGCTG
Source organism: uncultured Anaerolineaceae bacterium (assembly GCA_964448165.1). GTDB lineage: Bacteria > Chloroflexota > Dehalococcoidia > Tepidiformales > Tepidiformaceae > Amarobacter. The sequence goes on from CAYUVT010000115.1 coordinate 394, forward strand.
GTCAGCGGCCCCGCCTGGGGCATCATCTCCGACCGGTACGGGCGGAAGCTGATGCTGGTCCGGGCGCTGTACGCGGCGACGCTCACAACGGCGATCGCAGCCCTCGCCCATGCGCCCTGGGTTGTGGTGGTTGCCCTCTCCATGCAGGGCCTCTTCTCGGGATTCATCCCTGCCGCCATCGCCCTGACAAGCGTCAGCGTGCCCGACTCCCGGCTCAACCGGTCGCTCGGAGTGGTAACCGGCGGACAGTACCTGGGGAGCACCCTCGGGCCGGCCGTCGGCGCGCTGCTGGCGATCGGGTTTGGCTACCGCGGCGCGATCGTCGCGAGCGCCGTCCTCCCGGCGTTGGCCGCCACCTGGATCATCTTTGCCGTTCCGCGTGACCACATTGCCCGGCCCGCTCCTGCCACATCATCGGGCCCCGGGCAGCGGCGCATTCGCCTGTCTGTCCGCTGGCTCAGGGGCTTCTCGACCGCCTTCTGGATCGCCGTCTTCCTGTACTTCGGCCTCTTCGCCCTCAACCAGTTTGTCCGTGTCGCCACACCGGTGGCGCTCGAAGACATCGTTGGAGCCAGCCGCGCCCGCGGCGTCTCGGGCATCGCCTTCACACTCGGCGGTGCGGCCGCGGTCGCCGGTGTGACGGTGGTTGCCCGCTGGATGAGCGGACGGGCGTCGCTGCGCCAGACGCTGATCGTCTTCACGTTCGTCTCGGCAGCGGCAATGCCAGCGCTGGCAGTCGGGCAGAGCGCGTGGCTCTATGGTGCGGGTTTCCTCGTCTTCGCCCTGGTGAATGCCGCCTCGATGCCGGCGACTAACACCCTCATCGCGGAGACGGTTGAGCCCGCGCGGCGGGGGACGGCCTTCGGCCTGGCAAGCTCAGCGCAGGCTGTCGCCTTCATGGCTGGCCCCATGGGCGCGGCTGCGTTCGCATCCTTCTCGCTTCCGGCAGGTTTCCTCTTCTGCGGAGCGGCGTTCCTCGCCCTCGCCGCGCTCGTGGCGCTCGGCATACGCGAGCGCCACTGAACGCGACGCGCTACCATCCTGCCCATGCCATACGCACCGGCCAACGGGATAACCCTCTACTACGAGGCGTTCGGCAACCCCGGAGACCCCGCCATGCTCCTCGTCATGGGGCTGGGCGCCCAGCTCACCATGTGGGACCCGGAGTTCTGCCGTGCGCTCGCGGAGCGCGGCTTCTTTGTCATCCGCTTCGACAACCGCGATGTGGGCCTGTCCTCGAAGGTGGAAGGCGGCCCGGAGCCCGACCTGGCAAAAGCGCTGTCCGGCGATACATCGACGGCCGCCTACACACTCTGGGACATGGCCGATGACGCCGTTGCGCTGCTGGACCACCTGGGCATCGCCAGGGCCCATCTCGTTGGCGCTTCCATGGGCGGGATGATCGTCCAGGCCATTGCCATCCGCCACCCGGACCGCGTCCTCTCGCTGGCATCCATCATGTCCACCACAGGCAACCCGAACGTGGGCCAGGCGAAGCCCGAGGCGCTGGCCGCCCTCCTCAGCCCGCCGCCCGCATCACGCGAGGAAGCCATCGAGGCTGGCGTGCGCACCATGCGTGCCATTGGCTCCCCCGCCTATCCCTTCGATGAAGAGGAACTGCGCCGCCGCACCGCCGAGGATTACGATCGCTGCTTCTACCCCATCGGCATCAGCCGGCAGCTCATCGCTACCGGCGACCGCACGGAAGCCCTTGGCAGGGTGGCCGCACCTGCGCTTGTCATCCACGGCGAAGACGATCCGCTCGTCGATGTGAGCGGTGGCAAAGCGACCGCGGCCGCCATCCCCGGCGCCAGGCTGATCACGTTCCCCGGGGTCGGTCACGATATCCCTCGCCAGCTCATCCCCGCCCACGTCGAGGCGATCGTCGAGAACGCGCACCGCGCCGGCTGATCCCGCCGGCGCGGGATCGTCCCGGGCCACAGGGTTCGCGCGCGGGGTACCATGCGCGCATACCGCAGCAACCCGGAGGCTGAGCAATGCAGACATTCCGCGATGGCGACCTGGAGATCGTGATGGGCGGCCCCACCGGTTACGGCAACAACGTCTGGGTGGTGGTGGACCGCCAGACCGGCGAGGCGGCCTTCATCGATGCACCGGGCGACCCCGAAGCCAACATCGCCGCGGCCGAAGCCCTGGGCGTGAAGCCCTCGAAGATCCTCCTCACCCACGGCCACTTCGACCATACTCCAGCGATCGACGCGCTCAAGCAGAAGTATGGAGCGAAGCTCTATGCCGACCCTGCCGAGCCTGGTTTGAAGGATGGCCAGCTCGACGAGCCAGCCCGGGATGGCGACCTCATCGCCGTTGGGAATCTCCGGTTCCAGGTGCTCAGCGTCCCCGGACATACGCCCGGCAGCACCACCTACGTGTGCGGCAGGAGCGCCTTCGTGGGCGATACCCTCTTCCCGGGTGGCCCGGGCCGCTCGAAGGACAACGCGGCCCTGCAACAGGAGATCCGGTCCATCACCACGAAGCTCTACGCGCTACCCGACGATACGACCATCTATCCGGGCCACGGCGCGTCCACCACCATCGGCGCCAGCAAGGCCGAGTACGCAGTCTTCGCAGCAAAGCAGCACGCACCAGACCTCTGCGGCGACGTGACCTGGCTGGATTCCTGACAGTGTCACCCCGCGAATCGAGAGACGAGTTCCTCGCCGCACCGCGGACCGCAGTCCTCACCACAGTCGACCGGCGCGGACGGGCCCATGCCGTCGCCGTCTGGTACTTGTGGAAGGACGGCGCGTTTCTCATCGTCACTGAGCGTGGCTCACAGAAACACGTGAACGCCGCCCGCACCGGCCGAGCGGCGCTCACTGTCCTCGATGGGCCGCGCTACGTCACGGCCGAGGGCCCGGTCCGCGTCCAAGATCCCCTTACCCGCGAGCAGCGCCTGGAGCTGCACACCCATTACCGGGGTGCCGAGGCCGCAGCGAAATCGACGGCCGATGATGCGCACGAACGGATGGTGCTGCTGGTGCTGACGCCGGAGCGATGGCTGGGCATGAAGTGATCGAGCCGGCGGATGGCCGTTCGAACGTACCGGGCTGAACCCGCCGAACGGCCGCCTTCCGGCGAGCAAAGGCGGAGCCAGGAACCAGCACACTCCCTTCTCCCTTCTCCCTTCTCCCTTCTCCCTTTACGCTCTTGGCATGGGAAAGCTAGAGGGCAAGACAGCGCTGATCTTCGGCGTCGCAAACGATCACTCGATCGCCTGGGGGATTGCACAGGCATTCCATCGTGAGGGGGCGAAACTCGCGTTCTCCTACGCGATGCCATCGCTCGAAAAGCGTGTCCGGCCGCTCGCTGAAAGCGTCGGCTCCGATTTCATCGAGCTCTGCGACGTCACCGACGACGCCCAGCTGGACACCATCTTCGCAAAGGCGAAGGAGCAGCTCGGCACGATCGACATCCTGGTCCACGCGATCGCCTTCGCCAACCGCGAAGACCTCATGGGCCGGTTTGTCGATACCTCCCGCGAAGGCTTCCTGCTCGCACACAACGTCTCCGTCTATTCGCTCGTTGCCCTGGCCAACCGCGCCCAGGAGCTCATGCCCCATGGCGGAAGCATCCTCACCCTCACCTACTACGGCTCCCAGAAGGTGGCCCCCAAGTACAACGTGATGGGCGTCGCCAAGGCCGCCCTGGAAGCGACGACCCGCTACCTCGCCTGGGACCTCGGCCCGCAGAACATCCGCGTGAACGCCATCAGCGCCGGTCCTATCCGCACCCTCGCTGCCAGCGGCATCTCCGGCTTCCGCGAATACCTCAAGCAATTCGCCAGCATCGCCCCGCTCCACCGCAACGTCACCATCGAACAGGTCGGCGAGGCCGCCGCCTTCCTCGCCAGCGACGGCGCCAGCGGCATCACCGGCGACATCCTCTACGTCGATAACGGGTTCAACATCATGGGGCTCGCCAACGAGGAGCGGGAGTAGGCCCGGAGCCCGCCGCAGTGCCCGCCGACGCCCACCGCATCGTCCCCTACAGCCGCCAGCGCCATGGTGATGGCCCTTGGCTCGTGGTGTCGGCTGTCTTCGAAGAATACGGCTTCCCCTTCGCCGAAAGCGACTACGATGCCGACCTGCTCCGCCCCGAGGAGCACTACGATGGCGAGCGCGGCTGGTTCTTCGTGGTTGAGGATGCGGGCGGCCGCGTGGTGGGCTGTGTGGGCCTCACCGACGAAGGTGGCGGCGAATTCGAGCTCCATCGCCTTTACGTGCTGGCGTCGGCACGGGGCCACCGCCTGGGCGAGCGGCTCACCACGTTCGTGATCAACCTGGCCAGGGAGAAGGGCGCACGGCGGCTGGTCCTGTTCAGCGACGTACACTTCACGCACGCCCACGGCGTGTATCTGAAATGCGGTTTCCGCAACGACCGCTTCCGCTACGCCCCCGACCCGTGGCAGAGTCGTGAGTGGGGGTTCGTGATGGAGTTCCCGGGAGGGGAGAGGACGTAAATGGCACGGCCGAGGTGCATATGGTGTATGGAACCGCCCTACCAGGAAGTGGCGGTGTTGAAGTGGCGCGGCGAGGAACGTGAGCGCCTCACGATCCCGCTCTGCCGGAAGCACATGGCCCGCCTGAAGGAAGCCGGCCAGGCCGGCCGCGAGCACAAGGGCTGGTTCTACAAGGACGGCTGGTGGTAGTCAGTCGCCCGGGGCGCAGGTGTCATCCTTCGTCGCCCGGAGCTTCGCTGCCTCGTCCTGCATGATCTCCCGCGTCCGTCGCGCGTAGTCGAGAAACACGCCAAGGTACTGCTCGGGGTAGGTGCTCCAGAGCTGGTGCATGCGTTCCGCGAACGACGCGAAGTATGGCTGCACGCGCGCCTCGTTCTCCCGTTCCAGCGGCTGCAGAATCACCCGGCGGCGGTCTTCGGGGTCCGGCTCCCTCCGGACAAAGCCGCCTCGCTCCAGCCTGTCGATAAGACGCGTCACTCCCCCGGTGGTCAGTCCCGTCAGCTCTGCCAGCCGGCCGGGCGTCATCGCGCCATACAGATTGAACAGCTCCAGCGTCTCGAGTTCGGTCGCGGTGATGCCCACCCGTTCGGCGACTGCCTGGCTGTACAGCGCCGAATGCGCGCTCAAGAGGCGCACCTCGCGTTCGAGCGCGGCGCCCAGCTCCGTGCGGCCGGCGTCCTCATTTGACAAACCCGGGGTCCCCCTCGTAGCCTCTGCCCGCGGAAGTATCTGACTGGCTCAGCATCTTCTTTCGGCAGCTACCAGCTCGAGTATGCCACCGCATGCGCGGCCGGTTCAACTTCCTCCAGGAGGAAATCATGGCGGTCCTCACCTCTGCCACCGGTGCCCCCGCGCTCGCCGTCCACGACCTTCGCAAGAGCTACGGCTCCTTCGAGGCGGTCCGCGGTATTAGCTTCGAAGTCCGCCCCGGCGAGATCTTCGGCCTCCTTGGCCCCAACGGCGCCGGGAAAACATCGACCATTGAGATCCTGGTCGGCCTTCGCCAGGCGACCTCTGGCGACGTCCGCATCTTCGGCTCCGACATCACGCGCGATTCCCGCGCGGCCCGTTCCCAACTGGGCATCGCCCTCCAGGAGTCGGATTTCTTCGAGCACCTGCAACTCCGCGAGCAGCTGAACTACCTGGGCGCTTGCTACGGCGTGCGGCCCGATGCGGCTCGCCTGCTCGGCTTTGTCGACCTTGCCGACCGCGCGAAGTGGCGGCTCAAGCAGCTCTCCGGCGGCCAGAAGCAGCGCTTCGCCATCGCTGCCGCGCTCGTCAACGAACCCCGTCTCGTCCTCCTCGATGAACCATCGACCGGCCTCGACCCGGCAGCCCGCCGCCAGCTCTGGGAGCTCATCCGCCGCCTTCGCGACGACGGCCGCACGATCTTGCTTTCCACCCACTACATGGAAGAAGCCGAACAGCTCTGCGACCGCGTCGCCATCATGGACCGCGGGCTCATCGCCGCGATCGATACCCCGGCCGCGCTCATCGATCAGCTCCTCGCCACCGGCTTCAAGCGCCCGGCCGAAGTCCGCGAGGCCACCCTCGAGGACGTGTTCATCCACCTCACCGGCCACCGATTCGAAGACGAAGAACCCGCCGGCGCCGCCAGCCCGGCCCATGGGAGAAATGCACGATGACCAGCACCACCCTTCCCGGCGCCGCCGTCCGCCAGCACGCCGCATCCCGTTCTCCCTGGTGGAGCGGCTTCCGGGCAACCCTCATCAGCGAGGTGAAGTCGCTCTACCGCGAACCCACCGCGCTCATGTTCACGATGGGTCAGCCGTTCATCCTGTTGCTCATCCTCAACAGCTTCAACTTCAGCGTGACGCTGCCCAACGGCGAAACCCGGCCCTACCTGGACCGCCTCCTCCCCGGCCTCATTGCCTTCAACGGTATGACCGTTGGACTGAACAGCGTCGCCTTTCCCCTCTCGCGCTACAAGGAACGGGGCACGCTCCGGCGTGTCCGCGCCACACCGATACCCACGTCGGCATTCGTCGGCGGCGTGGTGGTCAGCCGCATGCTCACCGCCTTCGCCGTTACCCTCATCACCTGGTCGAGCGGCGTTTACCTGTTCGGCGCCGAGCTCACCGGCAGCACCCCGCTCCTCCTTGGCCTCGCCACGCTCGGCTCGCTGGCGTTCGTGGCGATGGGTGTCCTCGTGGTCGCCATCTCCCGCTCCGAGGACGATATTCCGCCCATGTTCATGCTCGTCCTGATGCCCAGCATGCTGTTCTCCGGCGCCTTCCTCGATCGCTCGGGGTTGCCCGATTGGCTGAGCTGGATCACCGGCCTCCTCCCGCTGACCTACCTCACCAACGCCGTCCAGGACATCGCCAACCTGGGCCGGGGCTTCGCCGAGATCCAGGGCGACCTCCTCGGCCTTGCGGCGTGGGGCGTGCTTGCCACCGCGCTTGCCGCCTGGCGGTTCAAAATGGCCTGAAGTGCCCCGCGCATGCCGTGCGGGCGTCTCACCTGAAGTGCGGCATCACCGTCTCGGCGAACAGCTTCGCCGGCGTGATTGTCTCCCGGCCGAAGAACTCCATCAGGAACATTGTGCAGCCCAGTTCGATGTGCTTCTGGATCTGCGCCCGGACGGTCTCGGGGCTGCCGGCGATCGCGAGCGGACCCGTCGGGTCGCCCATGTGCCCCCCGAAGATCTTCTTCGCCGTTTCGATCATCGGCCCCGCGCTTGCCTCATCCGGGGCGATGGTCACCAGGCACTGCTGGCTGATGGTGATGTCCGAGGGGTCGCGGCCCACAGTGGCGCAGTGCTGCTTCAAGACTTCGACCTTCTGCGGGAGCCGGGCCTGGTGGACGGCCATGTTGTTCCAGATCGCCGCGTGCTGTGCGGCGAGCTTCAGCGTCACCTTCTCGCCCGCACCGCCGATGAGGATGGGCGGCGTGCGTACGGGCTTCGGTTCGCACACGACGTTGCGTGCCTGCACGAACTTTCCCTCATAGGTAACGGAAGGCTCGCTCCACATCTGTTTCAGCAATTCGACGGTTTCGCGAAGCTGGCCCAGCCGTTGGCCGGTGGAGAGGAAGGGCACACCGAAGTCGGTGAACTCGCGCGGCATCCAGCCGGCGCCAAGGCCGGGGATGATGCGCCCGCCGGCGATGTTGTCGATCGTTGCGATGACCTTGCCCAGCTGGGCCGCGTTTCGCATGCCGGCGGGCGTGACCAGCGTGCCGATCTCCACCTTCTCCGTGATCGCCGCCACCGCCGAAATCAACGACCAGGCCTCGAGAATCGGGATGGACGGCGATTGCGGCCCATAGAGGTGATCGCACACCCAGAGCGAGTCGTATCCCATGGCCTCGAATTCCCTGGAGGCGGTCTTCGCCTCTTCCCAGGTGCGCTTGATCTGGGGGATCGTGACCCCGAAGTGAACCTTTGCCATCGATCGCACTCCCGAACGTGGTTCGTTGTGGTGGCACGATAGCTCGCTTGCCGCCCATTGTCTCGATCGTTCATCCCGAACCTGTAGGCTTGGTGGTATGACGATCTACCTGGTTCGACACGGGCAGGCGCTCGCCGGGTCCGAAGACCTCGATCCCGGCCTGGCAGAGATTGGCCATCGCCAGGCGCGAGCGACAGCCGATGCACTGGCGGGCAGGCGCGTGGCCCGGCTGGTCGTCTCGCCGCTGCGGCGGACACGGGAGACCGCCGACCCCATCGCGGCAGCATTCGCGCTCAAGGCTGAGGTCCGCGAGGAAGTCGCGGAGGTGTTCGCACCCGGCATGCCCGTGGAGCAGCGGGTCGCGATGATCGGACCGTTCATGGCGGGCCGCTGGAGCGAGCAGCCGGACGACCTGCGAGCCTGGCGCCGCAGGGTGGTGGACACGCTCATCCAGCTCGGGCTGGAGACGGCTTCCCAGGATGGCGACCTGGTGGTGGTATCGCATTACATCGCGATCGGCGTGGCGATTGGCGAAGCCACGGGCGACGACCGGGTGGTGCCGGTGCCGATGGCCAACTGCGCCATCACCACGATTGAGGCGGGACACGGGGGCCTGACGCTGCTCGAAGCCTGCTCCACCGCGCACCTGCCCGACGAACTGGTGACGGGTTCTGGCAGCGCCCGGCTGCGCCCGCGATAGCGAAAAGGGGCGCCACCCGGCTGGCGCCCCTGGCATGGACGAGCCCGCCATCACGGCGGGAGAACGGTTTCGCACGTTTGCCCCATGGTGACCGCTGCCGGGTCCGGCGAGACTGTGGCGTGCCCGGGTTAACGGATGGGGAACCGGTGCGCTACCGGCCCTGGAACACCGGCGGGCGCTTTTCCATGAAGGCGCGGCGTGCCTCCTTGCCATCCTCGCTCGCGAAGGCCATGCGGATGCTGTTCAGCTCCAGGCGGCACTGGGCCTCCAGGTCGATTGGCGTCGTCGCCTTCACCAGGGTCCGCTTCGTGAGCCGCATCGTGATCGGTGAGACCACGGAGCAGAGGTGCTGGCAGTACTCCGCCAGGCGCGTATCCCACTTGTCATCGTCGACAACTTCGCCAACGAGACCAAGGCGCAGCGCCTCCTCCGCGTCCACGGTCTTGCTTTCGAGGAGGAAGCGCATCGCCTGCTCGTAGCCGAGGGCCTGGGAGAGCGTGAAGGTCATGCCGCCGTCGGGCGAGCCACCGATGCGGGGGTACCCGGCGAGGATGCGGGCGCTGCGCTTCATCAGCCGGATATCCGTGCCGAGAGCGAGAGAGAGCCCGGCCCCAACGGCCACGCCGTTGATGCCGCCGATGATCGGCTTTTCGCAGCGCTGCCGCAGCGTCAGCAGGAACTGGGAAACCCAGCCCAGGTCATCGAGTTGTGTGTTCTGGGGCGTCTTCGGGCTGTAGTCGCCCGTGCCGCGCAGGTCCAGCCCCGAGCAGAACGCGTCTCCCGAGCCCGTCAGGCAGACGAGCCAGACGTTGTCGTCGTCCATCGCAGCCTCGACTGCGCCGAGGACCCCCCAGGCCAGTTCCATGTTCACCGCGTTCTTCACCTCGGGGCGGTTCAT
>CAYUVT010000116.1:0-9797 GCA_964448165.1 uncultured Anaerolineaceae bacterium
GCCTTGCCGCTGAGCAGAATCCAGGCACCGGCGACCAGCACATATCCCAGGACGATGGTCGTGGGGTGAATCCAGCCGGCGGGGCGATCGGCCCCGGCGCCATCGATCCGCGATGCCCCTGAATCCTGCGCCATGTCCACTTCCCCTCTACGTGGTCCCGGGATATTCCGGAATGTCCCGAAGCCATTGTCCACGGGACGGCTATTGCTCGTGCAACTATAACTGTCGGTCGAATCCGGTTGGCACTGAATCGGCTCGCAAACCTGGTTTGGTTTGCCCCGATGCTCAGACAATACTCGCTGTCGAGTGATACATGAAGGAGGAACCTCTAGCGCGACGCACCCTGATGGTCGTCCCGTACCCGTCGGGTCGTCCCGTACCCGTCGACGCCCCAAAATCGCGCCGACTGGCCTGGTTCAACGCGCAGGCAGTGGCCCCCCCGGGGCCGGGGATAGGCATAGAGGCCGCGGCACCCGTGCCGGGTTCTGCGCTTGCGGTGAAAAGGGCGGGATTGAATCGCGAAGCCGGACGCTCACCGGCCGGGAATTGGCCCCGGAAACGAGAAGGGGGAGCCGTCCTCCCCCGTTGCGTCGGTTGTCCGCAACGTGAGTGTTATGGGATGGCGACCCCGAGCGGATTCGAACCGCCGATCTCCACCTTGACAGGGTGGCATGTTAGGCCGCTACACCACGGGGCCCCTAACGCGTTCATCGTAGTTGGCGCGCGCCTCCCGGGCAAGGTAACCGTCGTCTGAGCCGCCGGTTCTCAGCCCTGCACTTCTCCATCCCCTGCTCCGCTCCCGGTTTCGACGTTTCCGCCACGGTCGCCATGAAGCTTCGAAAAGTCGATGCGCTGCGCCGGGATCGTGCCGAGTTTGCCGGCGTGATAGTCGCGGATGGCCTGGAAGATCTCGTCGCGCGTGTTCATGACAAACGGGCCGTGGAAGACGATTGGCTCGCGGATGGGGCGCCCGCCGAGGACCAGGAAGTCCAGGTTCGGGGAGCGACTTTCCTGCACGGTGTCGGCATCCAGTCTGATCGAATCGCCGTTGCCGAAAACGGCGAGCTGGCCTTCACGTACCGGTCGCCCTTCGGGCCCCGCGCTCCCGTTGCCGGAAAGGACATATGCCATCGCATTGAAGTCGGTTCGCCACTCCGTCTCGAAGCGGGCACCCGGGCTGAGCGTGACGTGGGCATAGGTGATGGGGGTCCAGGTCACTCCCGGGCCCGCATGCGCCGCCATGTCTCCCGCGATCAGCCGGATGAGCGCGCCGCCGTCGAACGAGCTGAGCAGCACGACCCGGTTGGCGGCGATGTCCTGGTACCGCGGGGGCGTCCACTTCATCTCGCGCGGCAGGTTGACCCAGAGCTGGACGCCGTGGAACAGACCACCCTTACGGACGAGCCAGTCCGGGGGCAACTCGTCGTGAAGGATGCCGGCACCGGCCGTCATCCACTGGGTGGCGCCATCGCTGATGAGTCCTCCGCCGCCCGTCGAATCGTGGTGCTCGATCGCCCCATCGATGACGTACGTGACGGTTTCGAAACCGCGATGGGGGTGCCAGGGAGCCCCCTTCGCTTCGCCGGGCGCGTATTCCACCGCGCCAAGATGGTCCAGGAGCAGGAACGGGTCGGCGAGGCCCATGTCGATGCCCGGGAAGGGACGCCGTACCTGGAAGCCTTCACCTTCGAGGAAGGTGCGGGCGGTGATCACGTGGGCCACCGGCCGGAACCGGCTCTCGGGTCCGGGGCGGGGAATGCGCGGGAGTTCTAGAACGTTGGGGGCGGTTGCTGCGGGCACGGGACACCTCACTGGTAGGCTTGCTGACACAGTGATTGCATCAGCAACTACTACCAGTATAGCAGGTAGCTTCTGTTTGGTAAGTCCCTGTTCCTAGCCGCGTCTGGGCAGCTCCACCTGCACGTTCGCCCGGGTGCTCGGTTGGCCATCCGCGAGGGTGACCACCTCGAGCTCGACGATCGGCCGGCCATCCTCGATACGCTTGTCGACCACACGTCCTGCGAGGACAAGCGGCCGGTCGGCGACGTCGGGCCGGCGATACGCCGCACGGAGGTTGCGGACCTCGGCCGCCGTACCTGCCCAGTCACTCACGTATTGGGTTAGCCACGAGAGCTTGAGAAGTCCGGGGACCAGCGCTCCACCCACGCCGAGGCGCTTGCCGGCTTCGATGTCGGAAAAGGCCGGGTTGGTCGGATTGTCGCGGCCGAAAAAATCGATGGCCATGTCGGTGGTTGGCGTCCGCTCGAGTGGCTCGGTTTCGTCGCCGACGTTCACGTCTTCGTAGTAGCGCTGGGTCATTCGTCGCCCTTTCTCTGCGTTTTCGGGTCGAACTGGGTGATGGTGATCATCGCCGAGGCGACGTGGTTTCCATCGGCATCGTAGTAGTCGGTCCCCTGGGTGACGAGGACGCTGTAGCCATAGCGGCCGCCGAGGCGGTCACGAATGTCGAACACCTGCGAAATGGCCGTCAGTTCCTCGCCGATTTTGAACGGCCGGGTGAACTTCCATTCCTGCTGGGTGAGCAGCCCGCCGGGGAGCACCTGGGGCATTCCACGCCGTGGGCCGCCGCCCATGCCGGCAATCACGTAGGGCGGCGCGATCCCGGTCCCGTCGGCGTAGCGGGGGTCGTTGTCGCCCAGGACGTCACGCATGCGGCGCGCGTCCTCTTCCTTGATGACGACCTTGACGGGGTCGCTCTTCTGGCCGATCTGGGCGCGGTGTTCGTCGGTGATGAGGCTCTGTTCTGGTACAGACATGGCAGCTCCTGTTGGTTGGCGCAGTCTACCATCGGCGTGGCAGTCGCGCCCCGGTGGTAGCGCCGGTAGAATTCCCGGGAACTATGGATGGATAGCCAAACTGGATAGGAGTCCACATGCGCATCGAGAAGATCGGCGTCATCGGATCCGGGCTGATGGGGAGCGGTATTGCCCAGGTGGCAGCCTTCCACGGGTTCGATGTCACCCTGGTCGACATTGATTCTGCCAGGGTCGAGGCGGCTATCGCTGGCATCCGGCGACGGCTCGAACGCGAGGCGGACCGGGGGCGCATCACGGCGCAGGCGTGCGAAGACGCCTGCCACCGCCTCTCCGGGGCCGCCGATATCGATTCCCTCGCCAGCATGTCCCGCATGGAAGCGGTGATCGAGGCGGTGGTGGAGGACATCACCGTGAAGAGCAGCGTCTTTCGCCGTCTCGGTGAGGTCTGCCGGGGCGATGCGCTGCTCGCGAGTAACACGAGTTCGCTCCCCTTGAGCGAGCTTGCAGCGGCGAGCGGCCGCCCGGAGCGAGTGATCGGGCTGCACTTCTTCAATCCGCCCTGGGCGCTCAAGCTGGTGGAGGTCGTTTCCACCGCCAGCACGACGGATGAAACCCTCCGCGACGCCATGCAGTTTTGCGAGAAGCTGGGCCGTGTGGCAGTCCAGGTGAAGGATACGCCCGGCTTTATCGCAAACCGCCTCCTCGTTCCGTTCATCTTCGATGCCATCGAGATGCTTGATAACGGCGTCGCGACTGCCGAGGACATCGATAATGCCTGCAAGGTCGGGCTGAACCACACCATGGGACCGCTGGCGACGGCCGACCTGATCGGCCTCGACACCCTGAAGCTCATCGCGGAGAGCATGTTCGAGGAGTACGGTCAGCCCAGGTTCAAGGCGCCGACCCTGCTGCGCCGGCTCGTGAGCCTGGGACACCTGGGCCGCAAGACCGGGCGTGGCTTCTTCCGCTACAGCGAATAACGATGGCGGCGGACGGCTCCGCGCAGGGCGGCGGACGGACAGCTCGGCAGCGCGGAGGAACCGGCCGCATCTGCAGTTCGCTCGCACGCGCGAAACCTGACTGCCGTTCCAGTCGCATCGAGCGAGCCAGCCATCTGCCCCCCGCGTGGAGCCTCCTCTCTCCGCCCGGTGGGTTACCGGCCCTCGCGAATCGCAACGATCTCGTCGAGGATGGCTTCACACTCGTGATCGCTGTTGTAGAAGTGGGGCGCGATCCGGATGCCAGCACCCGGGCGGTAGTCCACCACGAATCCCCGGCGGATGAGCTCGTCCTTCACCTGCTGCGCCCCGGGCATGTCCACGGTGACGTGATTGCCGCGACGCTCGAAATCGAGCGGCGTGTTCACCGTGAGCCCGCGCTCAAGGGCTCCCTCGATCAGAGTCGCGGTCTGGCGGCGCGCGTTCTCCCGAATCGCCGCCACCCCCACCTCGCGAATAATCCGGTAGCCTTCGCGCGCCTGGTAGCAGGCGGGCATGTTCGGTGTCCCGCCGAGGAACCGGGACACGCCGGGAGCATATTCGATCGGCGGAGGTTCGAACCCGAACGGACGGGCGTGGGAAAACCACCCGGCGAGAGCCGGTTCGAGCCGGTCGACGATGTTGGGGTGGGCGTAGAGGTACCCGGCTCCAGGTCCGCCGCAGAGCCACTTCACCGAGCCACCGACCAGGAAATCCACGTCGAGGTCCACCACATCGAACGGCACTGCTCCCATCGACTGGTAGGCGTCGAGCACGACCAGCGCACCAACCGTGTGAGCTTTTTCGACGAATGGACGGACATCCACGAGCTCGGCGGTCCGGAACAGGACGTGGGAGAGTACGACGAGCGCTGTTCTCGGGGTGATTGCCTCCAGGAGGGCCTTCGCGGGGAACACGAGCGGGTCGTCACCAACGCGGATGATGCGGGCGCCGAGCCTGCGCTGGCCGTCCAACAGGTATTCGACCGTGGGGAACTCACCCGCGCAGTACACGATTTCGTTGCGCGGCCCATCGTATTCGAGGCACGACAGGATCCCGGCCAGGGCGTTGGTGACGTTCTGGCACATGGTCATCGACCCGCGAGGCGCGTGGATGATGTCCTCCAGTATGGCGGCGGTGTTCGCGACCTCTGGCAGCCATGTATCCCAGGCAACCACGCCCTCCGTGGCCCAGAGCGTGGTGTACTCCTGGAGCGAGCCGGGCACCGAGCCGGGCATGGCGCCCAGCGAGTTATTGATGAGGTAGGTTTTGTGCGCCAGGATCGGGAACCGCGGCCGCCAGGAAAGCAAATCGGGCATGCTGTGTAGCATGCCCGACGGCGGGTGCGGCGGGAAAGGGCGCTAGCGGGGGAGCCCAACCAGAATGTCTTCGCCCTCGATCTTCACCGGGTATGTCTGCATGTCCTCGGCTTCCATGCTGGGCCGCGCGAACCTGGGCACGGGGAAGGCCTGATAAGGCATGGGGATGAACCGAAGGAGCTTAAACAGCTTCGATTGGAGCCCGCCAAGGAAGGGGTGGTCGTTGTTGAACTGGCTGCTGAACGGCTGGCGAATCACCTTGCCACTCGCCACTTCGAAGCGGGCGCCGTGGAATGGACACATCACGCAACCATCCTGGACCGGCTGGGCCTTCACCGGAGAGCCCGGGAGGCCGCCAAGTGGCAGGCGAGCGTGCGAGCAGAGCGCGTTCATCGCGTAGATCTGCTGGCCCTGGCGGACGATGAGGACGCGCTGGGCGCGCAGGCGCACTTCCTTTGGCATCCCGTCGACATAATCGCAGACCTGGCCGGCGTTCGCCCAGCGGGTGAATTTGCCGTGGGCCTTGATGTCCTTGGCACGCATTGGTACGGGAGCATCGAGGCCGAGGAGCGGCGCAACCACGACCTGCATCAGGCCACCGGAAACGAGCCCGGCGACGATCAACACGATGCCGCCGAGGGTGTTATCGGAAGCGGTCGTCGGGTCGCCGGGGAAGAACAACATAATGATCCCGCCGGCGATGAGGCCGATGCTTGCAAGACCCCACGTACCAAGGATCGAGATGCCCAGAAATGCGAGCGCAGGTGACACGGCCAGACCTCCCGAAAGCGGATACTACCCCGCTTGTGCGGAATTGCGCAAAGTTACCACTGAGCGAGTGAGCAGATTCGCTCAGGCCCCCGAGTGGTGTTCCGTGAGGCCCTCCAGGAGCACCCGGACGCGCTCGGGCGTGGCCAGGTGCTGGCGGATCCGGCTCTCGAAGTCCCTGCGCTCCTCCGACTGGTGCCACCGGCGCCAATCGCCCAGGCCAAACCACGTACTGATCACCACCAGGTTGTGCGGGTCTTCGCTATCGCGCAGGGTCTCGCCGGTGATATAGCCCGGTTCATCCAGGCAACGAATCCGAAGAGCGCGCAGGAGTTCGAGCACCCGGCGCTCCTGGCCGGGCAATACCCGGCGTTCGATGATGACCTTAACCGCCATGAGGCACCTCGGTAACGCTGCGGTAGGCGCGGCGGAAATACACCAGTGGCTGCCGTTCGCGGTCGAAGGCTGCCCCCACCACCCTTCCGATCACGATCGTGTGGTCCCCGCCCTGGATCGCCTGCTCCAGCTCGCAGTCCAGGTGTGCGATTGCACCCTCAATGATCGGGCTGCCGGTGTGCCAGGGCCGCGCTTCCACCGGGAAGTCGAATGCGGGCTGCGGGTCGCGCCCTGAGGTTGCGAAGTAGGCAGAAACGTCCTGCTGGTCGGCCGCGAGAATGCTCACCGCGAACTGCCCGGACCTCTTGATCATTCCTGGCAGGTGGTTGCTATCGGCCAGCGCGACCATGACCAGCAGGGGATCGAGGGAGAGCGAGGAGAAGCTCGAGACCGTGATCCCATAGACCAGGCCATCGAGCGCAGTGGTCACCACGGTCACGCCCGAGGCCCAGGAGCCAAGCGCACCCTTGAAGTCTTCGGGCGAAACAGCGGTCATAACTACATCCCCTGGAGGGTTGGCGCCATGTCCCAGAGCGCGTGGACTTCCGTCTGGGCGAAGTACCGCGCCATGGGAAGCGACGCCACCAGCTGATCCATCTCGCGGGCGTCGGCGGCGTCATAAATCGCCAGCACGCCGAGCCCGGTCTCCCGGTAGATCGCCCGGATCTTCCCCTGGTCGAATTGCGCTTTCACCGCGCGGAGCTGGTCCGCGACCACGGTCTGCCAGGCATCGGGCGACATGTCGTGGGGCTGACGGGAAACGAGCCGGACGGAAAACAGCATGCAAGGCTCCTCGGGGGCGATTCGTTCGATTATATGGGTCCGCCTGGGAAGGGACGATTCGGACCCTTGCCGTTTGCGCCCATGGACTGGTTCGCGTGCGAATTGTGGGACATCGTTGTCCGCGGGATCGCCGAGTACCCTGGTGTACGGTCGCTGGCGATGACGAACGTTCAAGTTTTGAGGACGACGGTGTACGCTTGGCCGGACGGCCGGGACGCCGCCGAGGAGGGCACCGATGGGACGCGAAAATAGCGAATTTGAACTGCGCGGGATCAATCACCTCGCACTCGTCTGCCGCGATATGGAGCGGACCGTGGACTTCTACACGAATGTCCTCGGAATGCCCCTGATCAAGACGATCGAACTGCCCGGGAACATGGGACAGCACTTCTTCTTCGATATCGGGAACGGCGATTCCCTGGCGTTCTTCTGGTTCCCGAACGCCCCCGAGGCAGCGCCCGGTGTCTCGGCGCCCTCGGGCATGCCGGGTGAAGGCGAACTCGCGAGCGCCCACGGTTCCATGAACCACGTTGCCTTCGATGTCCCCGCGGAGAAGTTCGACGAGTACCACGCGAAGCTGCAGGCCAAAGGCGTCCACGTCACGCCGATCCTGAACCACGACGACAGCCCGCGGCAGGTGAGTCGCGAGGTGCACGAGGGCACCTTCATCCGGTCGTTCTACTTCATGGACCCGGACGGCATCCTGCTCGAGTTCGCGACGTGGCTCCGCGCCATGCGGCCTGATGACGTGAAGCACGCCCCAGCCACCGCCGCTGACCGCGACCGTTACCTGGGGCTCGTTGCCTCGGGCGATTAAGACGGTTTACGAACCGGCAAGGGCGGCCGCTCGCCAGCGTTGCCGCACCCGCCTCCCCGGCTAGACTTGGGGCATGAGGTTCCTGGCGGCGGTCGCCGCGCTCCTGCTTGCCCTCGCCGCGGCTGCCTCCGCCGCTGCCCATGCCGAACCGGTCAGGGTCACGCCCGGGGATGGGGCGGTACTCGTCCAACGACCCTCCGAGGTCGTTTTCGAGATGAGCCAGGAGCTGGCCCGCGAACCGGGGGCGAATGACATCGACGTCATCGACAGCGAGGGCAACGAGGTGACGTCGGTCGCGGCAGTCATCGATAACGCTAACCGCGCTCGCCTCAGCGTGCCGTTGCCGGTCGACCTGGCACCGGGCAAGTACACGGTGCGCTGGAAGACGCTGAGCTCGGAGGATGGCGACGACGCCGGCGGCGAGACCACCTTCACCTACGACCCTGCTGGAGTGCCGAGCCCCGGCAAAGAGGTACTGCGCGAGGACCTGGCCGGTGCTCAGCCGACGCCGGGCGGTTCCGGCGGGCCCTCCCCGGCACTCGATGCCGCCGGCAGCGATGGCGGCGTGACCTGGGTCCTGGTGGCTGCCGTTGGCGCGGCCATGCTCGCCGTTGGCGCGGGCGGGACGTTCCTCCTGGTACAGAAGCGGCCGTGAGGCTCCTTGCAGCCCTGCTCCTGGTTCTCGCCGGCGTACTGGTTGCGCTTTCTCAGCCGCAGCCATCCTCCGCGCACGCCGCGCTGCGCAGCTCCGACCCGGGCCCGAATGCGTTCCTCCAGCGCCCCCCCGCGCGAGTCACACTGCAGTTCACCGAGCCAATCGAACCACGGTCCAGCAACGTCCGGGTGCTCGATGCCCGCGGGACGGTGATCGACACACCACCTGCGCTGGTGTCCGGCGTCACCATGCAGGTGGAGCTCCCGGCGATCGGGCCCGGCATTTACAACGTGCAATGGAGCAACGTTTCGCGGATCGACGGACACGCGATCAACGGCTCCTTCCCCTTCACCGTGCTCAATCCGGATGGCTCGGTGCCCGATGTCGTGAACACGGTGGCCGGGATCTCCAGCGGCAACCTCGAATCCCCTCGCGCCGACGGGATCGCGGTGCGCGCGCTCGCGCTCCTCGGGCTGGCAATGGTCGCGGCCGGCGCGGTGGTTTCCCTGCTCTGGAGCGAAGCTCCTCGCGCCACCCGGCGCGCCCTGGCTCAAACCACGACGGCGGGCGTTGGGGTGCTTTCCGTCGCGACGCTCTTGAACCTGGCAACCATCCGCGAGGCGTACGACGGTGTGCCCCTGGCTGAACTCCTTCTCGAAACGCAGAGCGGCAGTTACTGGCTCGCCAGGTTGGCCATGGTCCTCATCATCGGCGCGCTCGCAGTCTTTGCCGGCGTCTTCTCCCGCCGGGCGTCAGCCGCGTTGCTGGTGGCGGTGGGTGTCTATATCTGGGGATTCACGGCGACCAGCCACGCCGCCGCGGTCCCCGGCAGTGCGTGGGCCCGGGCCTTCGATTTCCTTCATGCGGCGGCAGCGCTGGTGTGGATTGGCGCCGTGCTCGGGCTCGCTGTATCGGCGCGGGTCGGGCGCCGCGAGGACCGCTGGCGGACCCTGATGGGGCGCTTTTCGCTGCTGGCCTCGAGCATGGTGTTCATCCTGCTCGCTACTGGCTTGCTCGGCGCCCTTGTCCAGGTCGACTCGGGAGCCAAAATCGCCGACACGCGCTACGGCGTCACCCTGCTGCTGAAGCTGGGCCTGATAGCAGTGTTGCTCACGGTCGCCGCCTACAACGCCAGGCGGGGAAAGGCGCGGCTCACTTCCGGGCGCCCCGGCGAGCTGCGGCGCTTCCGCTACTTCGCGGTGGCGGAGGTGGGCCTCGGCCTGGGCGTGTTCCTGGCCGCAGCCGCCCTGTCGCAGACAACCACATCACGGTCAATCATGCTCGATCCCGACCGGAGGCCCTTCG
>CAYUVT010000117.1:0-9751 GCA_964448165.1 uncultured Anaerolineaceae bacterium
TTCAGCTGCCATTGTCGGTTACTACTCCTGCCCCGGAATGCCTTCGCTAACTTTCAGCTCCCACGGGAACACGAGCTCCTGGCCCTGCCCCCGGAATGCCGTGCCGGTCAGCGTCAGCACGCCGTAGGAAGCGACGAATCCACCGAAAAGGGCGAGCAGGGCATCGCGGCGGCTCACCACCAGGCCCATGCGCCACATGGTGTAAATCATGAGGCTGGGCAGGCCCACGATGACGGCGATCGGGATCGCCTGCTCGACCAGCCAGCCGGGGAAGTCGAGGTGCTGGAAGGTGGTGGGACCGCCGGAGCCGGTGCCATCCAGGATGCGCAGGTTGAAGGGCAGGTAGGTGATTTCCTTCGACCATTCGGGCCACGGGAGTTGCGACTGGATGGAGCGGACGTTTTCGAGGAAGCGGAGGCTATCGCCACCGGAGAGCTGGAACCAGTCGTTCAGGAAGAAGGCGATCTTGCCCGAGTCCCAGAGGATGAGAAGCCAGGTGCCGAAGAAGCCGATGGCGCCGGAGATGATGGTGATCTTGACTGCGCCTTCGGTGCCGAACCAGACGCCCTGGCCATCGTTATCGCGGTCGAAGTACGGGAAGGCGCCGAGGAGGATGAGCCAGATGGTGGGGATGATGATGCCGGCCATGGCGGCATTCATGTGGAGCAGGAGCTCCTGCAGGTTGAGGAGGTACCACGGGGCCTTCGAGGGGTTCGGCGTGACATCCGCGTTCGCCTGGTCGAGGAGCGGTGCATTCATGACCACCGAGAGGAAGAAGAGGGTGATCGTGAAGAGCATCGCGGCGATGAACTCGATGAAGACCAGGTCGGGCCAGACGAGCACTTCCTCGTCGCGGGCGCGAGCCTGCGGGCGGGCGACTGGTCGGGCGACTACTGCGGTTGCCATGCTGCGTTCGTCCTGCGTGAAGTTCGTGGCCTAGAGCGGCCGGGCCAGGCCACCATCGCGGCGGATACGCCAGAAGTGGACGGCCATGAAGATGGCGGCCAGCAGCGGCAGGCCGATGACGTGGAGCGTATAGAAGCGGATGAGCGACTGCGGGCCGACTTCGAACCCACCGAGCATCCAGAAGCGCGTCTTGGGGCCGAGGACGGGCGCCGAGCCAGCGATGTTCGAGCCCACGGTGATGGCCCAGAACGCCAGCTGGTCCCACGGGAGCAGGTAGCCGGTGAAGCTGAGGAGGAAGGTGAGCACCAGGAGGATGACGCCAACCACCCAGTTGAATTCGCGCGGGGGTTTGTAGGCGCCGGTGTAGAAGACGCGCATCATGTGGAGGAAGAAGAGGATGACCATAGCGTGGGCCATCCAGCGGTGCATGTTGCGCATCAACTGACCGAACTGGACCGTGGTCGTGATGTTCTGCATGTCGAGGTAGGCGCGTTCGACGCTGGGCACGTAGTAGAACATCAGGAGGATGCCCGTGACGGTAAGGCCAAGGAACATGAAGAAGGAGAGGCCGCCCAGGCAGTAGGTGTGGGTGATCTTGACGTGGGTGCGGTGAATACGCGTGGGGTGGAGGTGGAGGAACACGTTGGTCGCAACGATGAGCATCTGGTTGCGGGGCGTGTTCGGGTAGCCCGTGCGGAAGATCGACTTCCACACGTAGTTGTGGAACATCTTGTCGTAGATCTTGTCCGCGAGTGACGGTTTCGCCGGTGCTTCAACGGCCATGGTTCACACTACCTCTGCCACCACTGGCCGAAGAGCACCAGCAGGGCCAGGGTTGCAACAATGGTGATAGAGACAAAGACGAGTTCCAGCGTCTCGGCAAAGTCGTGCGGAAGATTAGCGAATTCCAACCGACCGGCCTCCCCCTCGTTCATTCCCGTGGGCACGGTGCCCCGGGGCCAGCGGACTTTGTGAATCTCGTAGCAAGGCGTGTTATACCATCGGCCCTACCCGCGATCAAACCTCGGCGGGCCCGGTTTACCGCTGGCCGCGCGGCAATTATCCATCGGTTGAAAAGCGATTCGCTCCATCAATCACGGCTATCGGCGGCGGAAGCGCATGCGGGCGAGGCCGCGGATGTCCTCGATCGCCGTGCTAACGATCTTCACCTTGGTGTCCTTGTCCTCGACCCAGCGCACGGGGAGCTCGCAGATCTTGAGCTTCGCCTGGTGGGCGAGGATGAGCATCTCGGTATCGAAGAACCACATGCGGTTTTCGATGCGGGGGACGATTGCCTCGACCGCCTTGCGGTTGAGCGCCTTGAAGCCGCACTGGGCATCGGTGATGCGGAGGCGGGGGAAGGTGAGCCGGATGAGGGCAACGTAGCCGCGGCTGGTGATTTCGCGCTTGAGCTGCCGATCGGTTTTTGCTCCCCTGGCCAGGCGTGAGCCGATCGCGACATCGCAACCGCGCTCGGCGACCATCGCGATGAGCTCCGGGAGGTGCCGGATATCGGTGCTCAGGTCCACATCCATGTAGGAGACGACATCCGCATCGCTCGAGAGCCATGCTTCGCGCAGCGCCAGGCCCCGCCCCTTCACCTCCAGGATCAGTGCCCGGACGCGCGGGTCGCGAGCCTCGAGGGCGCGGGCAAGCTCCGAGGTCCCGTCGTTGGACCCGTTATCGGCGATGACAATGCGCCAGTCGTACTGGGGGTTCTGGTCGAAGAGCGCAAGGGTGGTGCTCACGCTCTGGTCGAGCACCTTCACCTCGTTGTACACGGGGATAACCACGTCGACGCGGGGCCGCGACCTGTCGCTCATGGCGGGCATTGTCGGCCGGGTGGGGAAAACGCGCCATCGGGATGCTCGCGCGGGGCCACACGAAAACGCCCACCTTGCGGTGGGCGTTGCTCCATCACATTCCGGGCTGGAGGTTCAGGCAGACGCCTGGCTGGCGCGTGCGGCGAGGCGGCGCTTCAGGCGGTCGGCCTTGCCGGTGTGGATGGCGCCCATCTTGGCGGCGCGGTCGAGGGCCGAGTAGGCGCCACTGAGGGCAGCCTTAATGGCCTCGGCATCGCCGGAGGCGACGGCTTCGCGGACTTTGCGCACGGAGGTGCGCGCGAGGGATCGGCGGGCGCGGTTGCGATCGCGCTCGCGGAGGGACTGGTGCCACCGCTTGATTGCGGACTTATGGTGAGCCATATGTATCTCTAACCCGGACGCGGAATGTGAGTGTCGAAAAGACAGCGTATCGCGGGCGGCATGCTCAGGCAATCGCGATGCGTGGCGATTAAGGCGCCCGCCGCCGGCCCGTGGAGAGTTGGGCCCGGAACAGGTAGCCTAGGCCGCATCTCACCAGCGAGGACTGCCATGCCCCTCCGAATCGGCCTCATTGGCGCCGGGGCCAACACGCGCCAGATGCACATTCCCGGGTTTCGCAAGCAAGCCGGGGTCGAGGTCGTGGGCGTGGTCAACCGCAGCCAGGAGAGCTCGCGGCGTGTGGCCGATGAGTTTGGCATCCCGCGGGTGTTCGATTCTCCGGAGGCGCTTTGTGCCGACCCGGAAATCGACGCGGTGTGCATCGGCACGTGGCCGTATATGCACCGCGACTACACGATCATGGCGCTCGAGGCGGGCAAGCATGTGCTCTGCGAGGCGCGCATGGCGATGGACCTGGAAGAGGCCCGGGACATGCTTGCGGCGAGCGAGCGCCACCCCGGACTGGTGGCCCAGCTGGTGCCGGCGCCGTTCGACTTCCGCCTGGGGCCGACCATCACGCGGCTCATCGCGGAGGGAGCGCTGGGGACCATCCGCGAGGTGGTGGTCAATGCGCTCAACGGCTCCGGGCTCGACCCGCAGACACCGCTCCACTGGCGGCAGCGGGCCGAGTATTCGGGCAAGAACGTGATGATGTTTGGCATCTATGTAGAGATCATCCATCGCTGGCTGGGCGAGCACACGCTCATCCAGGCCGCGGGCGACATCGTCATCCCCGAGCGGCCGGACCCCGAAACGGGGGAAATGGGCAAAGTGACCGTGCCCGACATCTACGTCGTCACCGCCGGGATGGTGAATGGCGCGCGCATCACCTACCACTTGAGCTCGATGGCAGCCGCGGCCGAAGGCAATGGCATCCACATCTTCGGTTCGAGGGCGACGCTGCGCTGGAAAATGGGCGACACCGCAGAACTGATCGAGCACGGGAAGGCCCCGGCCGCGATCGAGCCCGACCCGGGGACCGACCGCGGCTGGCGGGTGGAGGAGGACTTCGTGACGTCGATCACGACGGGTGCGCCGGTGCGGCTGACGAGCTTCGAGGACGGGGTGCGGTACATGGCCGTGGTCGACCGGGCGCACCAGGCGTGGTTCACGACGACCGGGCAGGCGATCTAGCAGACCCGATTGGCTAGGCGAGGCACCGGAGCGGCTGGTTGCCGTTATAGATGAGCATCTCGCGGAACATCTGGACGTAGTCGAGGGGCTTGCCCAGCGGCTCGCCGCGCAGCTCCGAGTAGACGCGATGCAGGTTCGGCACCAGCCGTTCGCGGTCGTGCAGCCCGGCGAAGCGGCCGAGATCGAGCCCGCTGGCGAGTTCGAGCGGCGGCGTGCCCTTCTCGAACGCGGGCCGGGCGGTCTCCTGGAGCCACCGCAGGTAGGCGCGCACCTCGCCGATGACCCCTGGTCCGCAGATTTCGCCATGGCCGGGGACGATGGTCTCTGCTCCGAGCGCCTCGATCCGGTCGAGCGCGGTGAGCCAGCCTGCGACGGAGCCGCCGAGGGCGAACGGTGTGCCACCGTTGAAGATGATGTCGCCGGAAAACAGGAGCTTGCGCTCGGGGATCCAGGCGACAATGTCGTTTGTGGTGTGGGCGGGGCCGACGAAGATCAGTTCGACCTGGAGGTCATCGACGTACACCGCGAGGCGGTCGTCGAAGGTGACCGTGGGCGGCGTCACGGGGCAATCGCCGAAATCGACCATGGGGAAGAGGGCGTACGAGCCGTGGCCCGCGGCGATGATCTCGCGGCGGCAGCGTTCGCTGGCAATGATGGCGCTGGCCGGCACGAACATGAAGTTCCCGTGGGTGTGGTCGCCGTGGCTGTGGGTGTTGATGAGCGCGTTGACGGGGTGGCGGGTAACCTCGCGCACGGCGGCGTGGAAGGCGCGGGCGCGCGCCTCGGTACCGGTCGTATCGATGACGGTGGCGGAGCGGCTCCCGACGATGGCGCCGGCGTTGTTCAGGAACCAGCTGCCATCCATCTGGATATAGGCGTAGATGCCGGGTGAGACCTCTTCAACGCGTGGCGGGGGGATCTCGGCGCTTGCGGGGACGGCCTGGCTCGACATGCGGCGGCACCTCACGTTCGGGTTGCGCGGAGTGTAGGGCATGCGGCGCGGCGATGCGGAGCGCGCGGCAGCTGCTGGTATAGTCCGCGGGCACGATGCGCGAGGCAGTGGTGGCGCTGGGGGCACGGCTCCTTTTCGGAGCGCTCTTGCGGCGCGAGCCCCGGCTCGAAATCACGACGGCGAAGCAAGAGGCATTCGCGGCGAAGGCGGCAGAGGTGCTGGCCGCGAACGGCGCGACGGTTCCGTGGGACCTGCCCTGGCCGAGGCACGAGTTCACCCGCTACCTCGTCCGGGACTACCCGGTGCTGCTGCATGGCACCCCGCGAGCGGACGTCGACCGCCTGGAGCCGGCTGAACAGACGCTTTTCGACGGGCGGCGTGTAACCGCGGTGTTCGCCACCGACGACGGCATCTGGCCGCTCTTTTTCGCCACGCTCGACCGTTCGAAACACGCGGGGCCGTATTCGCTGCGCAATGCGGCGATGGTGGTGGGGAAGCCGGGGCGCGAGCGGCGATACTACCTGTTCTCGATGAGCCGTGAGCTGCACCGGTCCGGCGTCTTTGGCCCGGGTGTTGTCCTGGTGCTGCCGCGCGACCCGTTTGCGCCAGCGGGGACCGGCGTGGTGCGCTGGCCCGAGTGGGTGAGCGCCCGGCCGGTGAGGCCGCTGGCGCGCCTCGATGTCGCGCCGGATGAGTTCCCGTTCCGCAGGCGCATCGCCGTGCACCGGGACAGGGAGTGGTTCCCGCTGACGTGGCTGCTCTACCGCTGGCGGATGCGGAGGGCCTGAGAAGTCGAGCGGGCGTCCTCTGCCGGACGCCCGGTTCCGTTGACGACCAGCGGGCCTCCCGACCCTTCCGCGGACCCGGGCGGCGGGAGAAACGTTGCAGTGGTCTTGCAGTTGTGCTCCGGCGGCCCTCCCTCGCGGTAGAGTGGAACCTGGAGGTGTTGATGACGACCGAACCGCGCGAACTGATGCGCATGCTGGCCAACTTCGAAGCGCCCGAAGGCACCGGTGTGGTGAGCGTGTACTTGGATATGCGGCCCACCGCGCCAGGGGCCGGCGAGCGGCCCGAGCTGCGCACTGGCGAGGTGGTGCTGAAGGATCGCCTCCGCCAGATCGAGAAATCGCTGCTGCCGCGAGGGCCTGCTTTGGAATCCTTCCGGGCCGATGTGGACCGGATCGAGGCAGCAGTCGCCGGGAATGCCACGAGCACGGCCGGCCTGGCCATGTTCGCGTGCTCGGCGGCCGGCCTGTTCGAAGTCGTGCGCTCGGGGACGGAGTTCCGCAACCGCGTGATCTACGGGCGCCGGCCGGCACTCTTCCAGCTGGCTCGATTGGTGGACGAGTTCGAGCCGGCGGTCGTCGCCGTGGCCGACACGAATACGCTTCGGCTGTTCGTGGTACAGCTCGGCGGTCTTGAGGAGGCCGGTGGCCGAGACAAGGACAGCATCCACTTCCAGAAACGGGCGACGGGCGGATGGAGCCAGGCGCGCTATCAGCGGCATATCGAAAAGCACCGGGAGGATTTCGCGAAGGAGGCGGCAGCTCAGATCCGGGAACTCATGGAACGCGAACACGCGACACGCCTGGTGCTCGCCGGCGACGAGGTCGCCATCCCCCTCCTGCAGGCGGCGCTGCCCGGCGACGTGCTCGACAGGCTCGCCGGCGACGCGCTCCGCATCCACATCCGGGCGAGCAAGGCCGACGTGGCTGCCGAGGTGGCGGAGGTGCTCGCCGAATGCGAGGCGCAGGATTCCGCCACGGTCGCCGACCTGCTCGTGGGCGAGGTGCTCGCCGACGACCTGGGCGTGGCCGGCATCGCCGATAGCCACCATGCGCTGGAAGTGGGCGCGGGTGCCGTGCTGGTGATCGCCGACGGGTTCGAGCCCCCGGAGGTCCGGAACGAGCTCGCGCGGCTGGCCGTCCAGACCGGGGCCGAGGTCGAAGTGGTCTCGGGGCACGAGGGGCTGAACGCTCTCGGCGGTGTTGGCGTGCTGCTGCGCTACCGGCCCTGGGGCTGAACCAGACAGTCCGCGTGCGTGGTTGGCTGGCGCGATCCAGTATTGGAGCCGTGCGGGTCTTCCTCATCATCCTTGGCGCACTTGCGATGCTGCTCGGGTTCGGCTGCGCGGTTAGCGGGTTTGGGACGTATCGGGCGGTCGATTCCGACGGTTACATCAGCAGTGGCCCGGGGGAACTGACCACCGCCACCAGCGCAATCGTGGCCAAGACGAGCGAGATCGAGAATCGGAGCGACGACCCGGGCTTCCGGGAGGGCAAGGTCCGGGTGCGCATCCGGGCGCAACGCGCGGACGGCGGGGAACTGTTCATCGGGGTCGCAAGCGCGGAGTCCGTCGAGTCGTATCTGCGCGGATCGGCGTACGAGGTGGTCCGCGATATCGAGTTCGACCCGCTGGCCTACGAGGGTGACATCATCTCCGGAGCCCGCACTCCTGGCAGCCCGGCCACATCGCTGGAGTGGATCGCGAGCGCATCGGGCCGCGGGACGCAGGAGGTTGATTGGCGGGTGCGAGGGGGAGCCCACGCCTTCGTGCTGATGAACGCCGATGGCTCGGCAGGCGTCACCGTCGAGGCAGACCTCGCCGTGAAGCTGCCCTATGTCCGGGGGTTCGGAATTGCCTTCATGGCAATCGGAGCGCTCCTGCTGGTAGCGGGCGGTCTGCTCATCGTGCTGCCGCTCCGCAACAGACGGCGGCAAACCGCCGCCGGGAACCCCGGCGAGGCGACGGACACCGCGGGAACGTAGCGAGCCAGGCCGCTAGGGGAGCGTGATCTGGTCGGGCTTGCACGACCAGGGGCCCCACACGGAGTTGCCGTGCTCGACATCGGCGGCAAAAGCGTAGAGCGCGACGCGCAGGTTTGTGACGGGGTCGGACCAGAGCGCGAAATCGGTGCCTGTGGCTTCGAACCAGAATGGGATGAGCTGCATCAGGCCATAGGTACCGTAGCCGACTGCGTCGGGGCGGAAGCGGCTTTCGCACCAGGCCACGCGTGCCACCTGGTCGAGACGGTCGGCGGGCCAGCCCGCGGCAGCGGCAGCGGCGACTATCTCATCGTACGAGAGTACCCCGGCAGCCACTGCCCGGGGCGGGGCGGCCGGCGCCGCAGGTGCGGGGGAGGGTTGCGCGGCCGGGGCCTCGACGGCTGCGGGCGCCGGGGTGGGGGCTTCGTGCCCGGCAGCGGGGACGGCGGCAGCACCGAGGCCGGAGGCGGGAGCCGGGGCAGGCGCCGGTTCGCGTTCCATCCCGGCGGCCGGGGCGGCGGAGGCCTCGTCGCGGGGCGAATCCGCGAGCGCGGCGGAGGAAGGCTCCACGGTAACCGTCACGCTCTGCGCCGGGGTCGCAGTTTGGGCAGATGGCACGAGGACAGTGGAGACCTGGCCCGGCGCGGTGTTGCTCGCCACGAGGGACCACGAGCGTAGCTGGGGCGCCGAGACGGAGGCTGTACCGCCCGCGAGCAGGTGAGCGGCAAGGAAGAACGAGAGGGAAAGCATGATCACTTCAGCCGGGCGCACGAACCAGGGCTGAGCGGGGCGCGCCGGCGCGTTCCAGTAGGAACGGCCGTACTCGGCGACCGGTGCTTCGAAGCCATCGGCGGCGAGGCGGACGTATGCGGGCTCGAACTCGGCCTCGGCGGCGCGGGCAGGCACGCGAAGGAGCCGGCCCGCGGCGAGGACGATGGCGACGCCATAGTCCACCCAGCCTGCAAGCCAGCTCGTGGCGCGCACCGACTCCTTCAGGAGCCGAGCCGTCACGCGGCGTTCTCCTCGCGTGAGGTAATCCTCATAAGCACTTGGGCTCGCCTGCCAGGGCGCAAGCCCGGCCAATGGCCGGCGGCAAGCAAGCCAGTCACCCCGCCAAAGAGTGGCCGTAAGGGTCGCACAACGGGATCGCTACAGGCAATCGTTCGATTGCCAACGATTTGTGATGCCGATCCACCGATAGAAACGGGAAATCCCCCCGATGAAGGCATCGGCGGGTGCCCCAACGGCAGCCCCGACTAAGATGGACTCCTCACTTCCTCCACAGGACGAACCATGCAACTCACCGACACCCTCACAAACACCCGGCAAGAGCTCCTTCCCGCCCTCGCCGCCGACGGCGTCGTGCGCATGTACGTCTGTGGAGTGACGCCGTACTCGGAATCGCACGTGGGCCACGCGCTGCACGCGATCGTCTTCGATGTCCTCCGCCGCTACCTCGATTGGCGCGGCATCCCGCTGAAACACGTCCAGAACTTCACCGATATCGACGATAAGCTCATCGACCGCGCCCAGCGCCTGGGCATCCCCATGAGCGAACTGGCCGAGCAGAACATCAATGACTACCTGGCCCAACTGAAGGCGATGAACGTCCAGCCGGCGCACGTCTACCCGCGTGTCACGGAGACCATCCCCCAGATCATCCGGTTCATCGAGGGGCTCTTCGCGAAGGGCTTCGCCTACGCTTCCGGGGGCGACGTCTATTACCGCGTGC
>CAYUVT010000118.1:0-9744 GCA_964448165.1 uncultured Anaerolineaceae bacterium
TAGCGGCATGTCCGTCTGTTCGCGGAGGAAATCCCAGTGGGCGATGTCCTCAGCGAACATCACCTGCACAAGCGAGAGGCCGAAGGCGGCGTCGGTCGCCGGCTCCAGCACGACCTGGTAGTCGGCGTGGGTGTGCGACGGGTTCACGTCGGGGGAGACGTTGACGATCTCGGTGCCGTGGTAGCGCGCTTCGCTGATGAAGTGATAGAAGGGCACGCGGGTGTAGACCGGGTTGCTGTTCCAGATCACGAACAGCTCCGACTCGAACCAGTCATCGGCCGAACCTTCGACGTGGCTCTTGCCGAAGGTCGCGTACACCCCGCTGTTGAAATCGCTAATGACGGCGTTCAGGTCCATCGTCTGGCCGCCGATAAGGCCGAAGAACCTGGAGACGGGGCCACCCACGACGATCTCGGGGGTCCCCTCGCGGATGATGGAGCGCGGCCCGTGGTCCTCGATCGCGTCGATCAGCGCATCCGCGATCTCGGAAAGCGCCTGGTCCCACGAGATGCGCTCCCACTTTCCCTCGCCCCGCTTGCCCGCCCGCTTCATCGGGTACTGGACCCGGTCGGGCCCCTGTAGCGACTGGCTCCAGCAGGTCCCCTGCATGCACCCCATGGGGTTGTAGTCGGGCACATGTGGGTTGATGACCGGAAGGCTGCCGGACGGTTCCTCGCGGAGCACCACCCCATCCCGGACGAAGACCCGCATGGGGCAGCCGCCGGGGTAGCAATCGACGCAGTGCGTTCCCCACTGTACGGAGTCCCAGGTGAACTTCTTCGCGTAGGTGGTCATGTGTCTTCGCCCAGTCCATGCGGTCGTTTACTCGTGCCCTCGAACCAGACGGATTCCCGGCAGTCCGCGCCCGGGCAGCTCTAAGCCCGTTGCTGCGCGGACATGGAGATGGCACGGCAGCGATCTTGCCATGTGCAGCAATGACCACCGTCATACCCGGGGCGGGCAGGCGGAGGACGTGGCCTGCCGAAGCGAATCCGTGGGCCGGCAGCTGGACCTGCGCCCCCGGCCCGCGGCCCCGATTGACAAGACGACCGGTCGTCTCGTTCAATGGCGCGAAATGGCAGAAACACGCGAAGCGCTCATCGCAGCCGGACTTCGGCTTCTCACAACCCAGGGCTACGCGGCTACCGGCTTGCAGCAAATCGTCGCTGAGGCGGGAGTCCCGAAAGGCTCGTTCTACAATCACTTCGCCAGCAAAGAGGCCTATTGCGCGGCGGTACTGGACCGCTACATGGATGCCCTGCTGCCGCGCCTCGAAACTCCCTCGGGTCCCACCGACCCCGTTGGCACCATTCGGGCGTTCCACGAGGGCCTCATTCGCGTCCTCGACCTGAAACCCGGGGCCCTGACCTGCATGCTCGGGTCGTTTGCGACCGAGGTCGACGAGTCCTCAGCGGCATTGAGGGATGCCATCGCGAATGGCATCGAGCGCTGGGTCAGCGCCTATGAGGTCCTCTTCGCCGAAGCCCAGGCGAAGGGCCAGGTCAGGACGGACATCCCTGCCCGCCAACTCGCCGAAATCTTCTGGAACCAATGGCAAGGGGCGCTCGCCCAGATGCGGGCACGCCGCTCCACCGAATCCCTCAAGCAATCCCTGGAGGGCATGCTCTCGATGATGTCGCCTCCCGGGAATCACGTTCGAAAGGAATCACCATGAGCCCCACTGAACAAACGGCGACCGCCCCGGCCGGGGTCCTCATCGAGGCCGAAGAGTTCGCTGACTACGGCGGCTGGGTGCTGGACTCGCAGTTCGAGGTCCAGATGGGCTCACCCTATTTGCTCGCCCACGGGCTGGGCCGTCCCGTCGCCGATGCGCGGACGGTGGTCGCCATCCCCGAGGCCGGCACGTACGAGGTCTGGGTGCGGGCGAAGGACTGGGTACCTTCACATCACCCTGGACGCTTCACCCTCTCGATTGACGGGCGCACGCTGGACACCGAGTTCGGGGCGAATGGGCAAGACTGGTCGTGGCAAACGGCAGGGACGGTGGAACTTCCGAAGGGGGAAGTCGCCTTCGT
The DNA here is from genome assembly GCA_964448165.1 of uncultured Anaerolineaceae bacterium. Classification (GTDB taxonomy): domain Bacteria; phylum Chloroflexota; class Dehalococcoidia; order Tepidiformales; family Tepidiformaceae; genus Amarobacter. Next base: position 2,037 of record CAYUVT010000118.1, read on the forward strand.
GCTGCACGACCTGACTGGATTCGAAGGACGGTGCGACGCAATTTTCCTGGGGCGCAACGGCGCGCTCCCGGTCGATGGTGCAGACGCTGTTGCCCGCGCCTGGCGCAAGCAGCTGCGAGGACTGCCCGCGGAGCCGGTGGATGCGGGCGAATTCGACGTCGTGGTGGTCGGGGGCGGAGTGGCCGGCTGCGCCGCCGCGATCGCGGCCGCCCGCGAGGGCTGCAGGGTCGCGCTGGTCCAGGACCGGCCGTTCCTCGGCGGGAATGCGAGCAAGGAAATCGGGCTCAGCCCAAGAGGTGAAACCGGCGGGCTGGTGAAGGAGCTCGCCGAACGCACCGACGACGGCGACCTGGTCGCGCGGCAGATCCTGGAGGCTGACCCCAACGTTCGCCTGTTCCTCGAGTGCCGGGTGTTCGATCTCGCTACCGATGGAACGAGCATCGCCTCGGTCGATATCCGCGAGGCAAGAACCGGGAAGGAGTCCCGGCTTACCGCGCGCACGTTCATCGATTGCACGGGGCAGGCCATCCTCGGCTTGCTTGCCGGCGCCGAAACGCTCTCCGGCCAGGAGGCTCGCGACGAGTTCGGTGAGCCGACCGCGCCCGAGCAGCGAGATGAGATGCACCACGGCAACACGCTTTTCTTCCGCACCCGGATGGCCGATGAGCCCCGGCCGTTTCCCGATGTGCCGTGGGCTGTCGAGGTGGCGAAGGACTGCGCGAACCTCAGCGGACAACTGGCAAGGCCCGGTGTGGAGAACATCCCGGGGCCCGAGGTAGGCGAGAACCCGCGGACCGAGGCATTTCTCTTTAGCACCCCGGCGATTCCCGGCGGCGCAAACCCCTTTGCGAAGTTCCCGGCAACGCACTACTGGGAGTACGGCCAATGGCTGGACCTCTACACGCAGGGCGAGCACATTCGCGACCACCTGCTCTGCGCTCTCTACGGAACGTTCTCGAACGTGAGGCGGATGGAGCCGGAGACGTATATGAACCTCGAATTCGACTGGGTGGCCTTCGTCGCGGCCCAGGGCGAATTCAAACGCTACAAGGGCGATTACGTCCTCACGGAAAACGACATTCGGAACCACACGCAGTTCCCTGATGCGGTGGTGCGCAACGACGGGGCGTTCTGCCTGCACTATCCAAAACAGCCAGATGAGGACGGGTACGACTTCCGCCTCAAGGAATGGATCTGGGACATCCGCGATCAGAAACCCTACGCGATCCCGTTCCGCTGCCTCTACTCGGCGAGCATCTCGAACCTGTTGATGGCCGGAAAGCACATCAGCGTGACCCATGTCGCCGGGACGACGACCAAGTTCATGGGCAATGGAGGGCAGCACGGAGCAGCTGTCGGGGTGGCTGCCGCGCTGTGCAAGAAGTACGACACCACCCCCCGGGGCATCTACGAATCACACATCGCAGAGCTCCAGGAGCTCACGGGGAAGATCACGGGGTGCGAGCATGTGTGACCGCCTGGGCCCCGGGATGGGCAGAGAAACATGGTGATCAAAGAAGCGCTCCCGAATACGAACGAACCGGTAGGTGTTCTCATCGTCGGCGCGGGCGCCTCCGGTGCTGCCTTCGCCTGGAGCATTGCGGAAACGGGGATGAGCGTGCTCTGCCTGGAACAAGGCCCTTGGATGCACCAACGCGATTACCCGAGCAACCACCTGGACTGGGAATCGCGAGCGATGGGGCCGTTTTCGACAAGCCCCAACGCACGGCACCTTCCGGCAGACTATCCCATCAACGAACGTGACTCAGCGATTTCGCCGCTGATGTTCAACGCAGTTGGCGGCAGCACCATCCTCTGGGCTGCGCACTTTCCGCGGTTCACGCCCGGTGATTTCCGTGTGAAGAGCGAAGACGGTGTGGCCGAAGATTGGCCGATCGATTACGCAACCCTCGAACCGTTCTACAGTACGAACGACAGGATGATGGGTGTCGCGGGCCTTGCGGGAGACCCCGCCTACCCGTACCACGAACCCCCGATGCCGCCGTTGCCTCTTGGCAGGACCGGCAACACGCTGGCGCGTGGCTTCGAGAAACTCGGCTGGCATTGGTGGCCTTCCGACAGCGCGGTGGCGTCGCAGGAGTATCAAGGGCGTGCTCCCTGCATCAATCTCGGCTCGTGCATCAGCGGCTGTGCACAGGGCGCCAAAGCCAGCACGGACATCACGTACTGGCCACTCGCGTTGCGTCGCGGGGTCCAGCTGCGGACAGGATGCCGTGTGCGCGAAGTGCTCGTGCGGCCCGATGGGATGGCGGACGGCGTCCTCTACTACGACGAGGAGGGACGGCTCCACGAGCAAAAGGCCGAGATCGTGGTCCTCGCGTGCAACGGGATCGGCACCCCCAGATTGTTGTTGAACTCGAAGAGTCCGCAACACCCGGACGGCCTGGCAAACAGCAGCGGACAGGTCGGCAAGAACCTGATGTTCCATCCTTACGCTGCGGTCATCGGCATCTTCGACGAGCCTCTCGACTCGGGCCGCGGACCGACTGGTTGTTCGATCTGGAGCCACCAGTTCTACGGGACGGATCGCGCACGAGGATTCCTGCGCGGCTACTCGTTCGAAGCGACGCGAGGGCTGGCTCCCGCCCAGACTGCTCTCTGGGGGATGGCCCGGGGAGCGCTCCCGTGGGGAGAGCGGCACCATGACGCATTTGCGCGACTCTTCAAGCGCACTGCCGGCCTCCTCGCCATCGCAGAAGACCTTCCGGAGGCCACCAACACGGTCACACTCGATCCGGAGCTGACCGATAGCCACGGCATCCCCGCACCCAAGGTCACCTACGCGGTGAGTGAGAACAGCCGCAAGATCCTGGACCACGCAGTGGAGCGCGCACAGGAAGTCCTCGTTGCTGCGGGCGCCATTGAGACGACTGCTCAGCCCCTCATGCGCGGCGCAGGCTGGCACCTGCTGGGAACTGCGAGGATGGGAAAGGACCCGGCAACCTCGGTGGTGAACGAATGGGGGCGCGCCCACGACGTGAGGAACCTGTTCATCGTGGATGGCAGCATCTTTGTGACCGCCGGAGCGGTGAATCCAACCTCGACCATCCAGGCGCTGGCCCTCTACATCGCGGACAAGATCAAGGCGAACATCGAGCACCTCTTTGACTGACATGAACGACTCTCCAGCGCTGGGCGACATGCCATTCATGGAAGCATTCCTGGACGTGGTTATTCCTCCGAGCGACGACGGGAGGCTCCCCGGAGCCGGCCAACTAGGGCTGGCAGAGGAAGTCGCGCGCGCCGTCCGCGCGGACTCCGCGCTCGGGCCACCCGTGCGCGCTGGCCTCGACGCAGTTCACGCCGCCGCGATGGACCTCGGTCCGGCGGGGTTCGCCGGCTTGTCGCGAGCGATGCGCCTGGAAGTCGTCGAGTCCCAACTTGGCGCCCATCCCACCTTGATGATGGGTGTCAGCGTCCATGTCTACCGGTTGTACTACCAGCACCCCGCCGTGCTCGGAGCCCTTGGCGACCCTCCGCGCGCTCCGTTTCCGGAGGGGTACGAAATCGAACCGACCGCCCCCGACCTCCTCGAAAGCCTCCGGATGAAGGCGCGTCAGCCCATGAATCGTGAACATTGAAAGGAAGAACATGATCGAAGTTGACTACCTCGTGGTCGGTGCCGGGGCGATGGGCCTTGCGTTCGCCGACACCATCCTTACCGAAACGGACGCCACGATCGCCATTGTGGATCGTTACGGACGCCCAGGTGGCCACTGGAATCGCGCGTACCCCTTCGTTCGGCTTCATCAACCTTCTGCGTTCTACGGCGTCAACTCGCGGCCGCTGGGTAGCGGGCTTATCGACAAGATCGGCGGGAATGCCGGGTTGTATGAGCTCGGATCGGGCGCAGAGGTCCTGGCCTACTTCGACCAGCTCATGAACCAGCAGTTCCTCCCCACGGGGCGCGTGCAGTACTTCCCGATGTCCGAATACGGACGGGACGGGACCGTCGTTTCGTTGACATCCGGAGTTGCCCGACCGATCGCAGCGAAAAAGTGGTTGACTCGACTTATATGAGGGTCAGCGTCCCATCGATGCGGCCGGCCCCCTATGCGGTCGCGGCCGGCGTCAGGTGCATTCCCCCGAACGAGCTAATGACCCTCGAGCGCGCTCCCTCTCGCTATTTCGTCGTTGGTGCCGGAAAGACGGGTATGGACACGTGCCTGTGGCTGTTGGGAGTGGGGGTCGACCCCGAGCGCATCACCTGGATCATGCCCAGGGACTCGTGGCTGCTGGATCGCAAGCGCATCCAGCCCGGACAGCAATTCGCGGAGGCCGCCGCCGCCGGGATGGCCAACCAACTCGAATCGCTCGCCCTCGCAACCTCATTGGATGACCTCTTCGCCCGATTAGAGGCAAGTGGTCAGCTGCTTCGGCTCGATCGTTCGGTGCGGCCAACCATGTACAAGTGCGCGACCGTCACGGAAGTAGAACTTGAGACGTTGCGGCGCATCAAGAACGTCGTCCGGCTCGGCCACGTGCGGTCGATCACGGAAACGGAAGTGATTCTCGATCATGGGTCGCTCGCGACTGACGCGGATGCGCTGTATGTCGACTGCTCCGCGGATGGACTCTCCCGGCAGCCGGCGGTCCCCGTTTTCAACGGTGACCAAATCACCCTCCAGTCGGTAAGGACGTGTCAGCAGGTGTTCAGCGCCGCGTTCATCGCGCACGTCGAAGTAGCTTATGAGGATAACGCGAAGAAGAACGAGATCTGCACGCCGATCCCGCATCCCGATACGGACATCGATTGGCTGCGTACCACGCTCGGGAACATGGAGAACCAGGTTCGTTGGGCTGCTGAGCCAGGCCTCGGGGCGTGGCTCAGCAGCAGCCGGCTGAACATACAGTTGGGCCTGGACGGCCCGCCGACCGCGGCGCAGATGGAGGTAATCATGAAGATCGCCCAGCATCGCGAGGCGGCCGTGACCAACCTGAAGCGCCTGTTGGCGGAAGCTGAGGCCGCGGCAGGCGAGGAGGCACGAGCGTGACCGTGACCACGCGGGACATATCCGCGAACAGTATGACCTTTCGCTGTCGCGAAGCGGGGACCACAGGAGAGCCCGTGCTGTTGCTCCACGGCTTCCCGGAGACGTCCCACATGTGGATCGGCCTGATGGAGCGCCTGGCGGCTGAGGGCTACCGCTGCCTGGCGCCCGATCAGAGGGGCTATAGCCCGGGCGCCCGGCCGGAGGGCATCGAACACTACCGGTACATCGATATCGCCTCGGATGCTCTGGCCATCGCGGACTCGTGGGGTGCAGAACGCTTCCATCTCGTCGGCCACGATTGGGGCGCGACGTGCGGCTGGGCTGTGCTGGCGCTCCATCCCGAGCGCGTCATCAGTTGGACGGCCCTCTCTATTCCCCACCAGGCGGCGTTCGGGCGAGCAATTCGCGAGGATCCAGATCAACAGACGCGAAGCCAGTATGTCACGTTCTTCCAGCAGCCCGGCGTCGCAGAGTCGCTCTTCTCGGCGAACGACTTCGAGGGCCTGAAGCGAATCTGGGCCAAGATCCCAGAGGAGGGGGTTAGGGAGTACCTCTCTGTGCTCTCTCAGCCGGGTGCCCTGACCGCAGCGATAAACTGGTATCGCGGTTCACGTGGATTCGACTTCGAGGATCCCGATGTGACTTTCAGCCCGGTTAGCACGCCGACACTGATGATCTGGGGAAACCAGGACGCATACATCGGCCGCACAGCAACACAGGACGCTTCAGCGTACATGAAGGGCCCGTACGAGTTCGTGGAGCTGGAGGCAGGCCATTGGCTGGTGCAAGAGCAGCCGGAGGTTGTGGGAGCCAAGCTCCTTGCTCACCTTCGACGAAACCGTCAGCCATGAGCCCCCATAGCTCTCCGGCACTGGTCGCAATGCCACCGGACTTTCCTCGGGCAACTGCTGCCTGCGTGCGAGTGCGGAGAACCACGATTGTGACTGGTTGCCGAGCAGGGATTCGAACCCCAACCATAGGCTCCAAAGGCCCGTGTGCTACCGTTACACCACTCGGCAAAAGTGCGCGCCGAGATCCGAGCCGCGAACCCCGGATGCATTGACCCGTTGCCCGTCGCTCGTTGCCCGTACGCCCTGGTGCCGAAGGTGGGATTCGAACCCACACGAGCTTGCGGCTCAGCGGTTTTTGAGACCGCCGCGTCTGCCATTCCGCCACTTCGGCCGGCTCATCCATCATACGGGGTGCCCGGCCAACGAGCGCCTCGCCCGCGTCCTTCTCGCGTATGCTGCCATTCGATGCTTCGAGCCGGCCGCGCACGCCACCTGCTCACAACGCTCACCTCCCTCGCCTCTGTGGCACTGATGCCGGGAGGAGCAGCCCTTGCCCGGGTGCCTCCACTCGCGTCCGCGGTTGGCCCGGTCGCCGACCCCGCGTTCTGTGCGAACGATGGGCCCTCCGCAGGAACCCCGGCCTCCGCCGTGAACGCCTCCACGAACATCTTCCGCCCCGGGCTCCCGTTCCTCGTGGTCATCCCCGGGCTGGCATTCCTCCCGGGAGCGGACGCGCCTGCTCCGCCCTCCGAAAGGTTCCTCCAGCTCCAGGTAGCATTGGCGGCCGAAGTCGCCGGCGCCTCCACACCGGGGGAGTTCGCCATCGCTGTTACCGACCTCCAATCGGGCCAGACAATCCACGTCGACGGTGAGCGGAGCCACCGCGCCGCCTGCGTGATGAACCTGTTCGTCATCATCACCGTCCTCCGCGATGTGCAGGCTGGCTTCTACCCCCTGGCCGATGTCGATGCGCTCATCCGCCAGACCATCCATGCAAGTGATGCGGTGACGGGCCGGGCTCTCTATGAGAAGGCTGGCGGCGGAGACGTGGTGGCGGGCGTGGCACGGGTGCGCGAACTCCAGCGTGAAGTCATCGGCATGCGTTCGACATCTCTCGACCATCCGCCCGCCTTTCCCGCCGAATCGCTTGGCGTGAGCGCGGACAATCTCATCACCGCCCTGGATGCGAACCGCGCGCTGACCATGCTGTACCGGGGCGAGCTGCTGAATGCGGAGTTGACGGCGTGGCTCCTCGACGCAATGACCGGCGTCAAGCCGGGGCTGAATTACCTCACCGCCGCTCTCCCTCCCGGGGCGACGGTGAGCCACAAGAATGGCTTCGTCCCCCTGTGGGATGGCTATGTCGATAACGACGTGGCGATCGTCCGCTTTGGGCCGGGATTACGTTACGCCTACGCGATCTCGTTCTTCTCGCAGGGAGTACCGGTACAGTATGCGGATATCCCGGTGGCACAGGCGCTCGTGCGTACAACCTGGGAGTACTTCATCAGCACCTATGAGTAAATCGGCGGAACGATCATCACGGTAGAATCCTGGGCGTGCTGTTCTCGTCGCGATTCTGGCCCGGTATCCAGGATGGATCGGTCACCCTCACCTTCCGCCGCTGGAGGCGTCCGCAGGCGGTCGCGGGCCGGCCGTACCGGACACCCGCCGGGCGGATAGCGGTGGATGCCTGCGAGATCGTCAACCCCGCGTCGATCAACGATGACGATGCCCGGCAAGCCGGCTTCGAAAGCGCCGATGCGTTGAGGGGCGAGCTGCGCGGCGATCCCGTACTGCCTGTGTATCGCGTGGCCTTCCGCCGTCTCAGTGGCCCCGACCCGCGGGACGTCCTCGCGACGGATCCGCGGCTTTCGCCGGCGGAGCTGGCAACCGTGGCCA
>CAYUVT010000119.1:0-9723 GCA_964448165.1 uncultured Anaerolineaceae bacterium
AAGAGGTAGTTGAAGACGTTGATATCGCCCTGGCACAGCGCGATGCGGCCGTCGTCCGGGACTGACGAGCGGAGCGTCTCCAGGGCCTCGGCGAGCGTGGGCTGGCCGGCGCAGCCGAACCCGGGCATCCGGGCCGCAACGGCGTCGATTTCCGCGCGAATGGCGGCGGCGGGACTTTCGGGGACACCCAGGAACGCGAGGCCGGCGGAGCGCCAGTTGAGCGCGTGAATGCGGGCAACCATTTCGGTGAAGGCGCCGAAGCTGGCATCGGGGGCAACGCCCATATGGGGGGCATCGACCCAGGGCATGACGATAAACGGCGCACCGAGCGGAGTGCGGGAGGGCTCGGACGCCAGGAGCTGGGGCACGGGGATTTCGGTTCGCGCGAGCGCCTGGAGCACGCGCCCTTCGCGGATGACATCGTAGGGTTCGAAAATGCCGCGCTCCCGCTGGAGACGGAGGCAGATGTGGCGGGCGCCACTGGAAAGCAGCTCGACGCGGCAGGTAATGTTCGAGGCGCCACCATCGACCGGGGTGATGGAGCTGACGCGCGCGTCTTCGAAGCCGGGGAGCCGGTTGAGCCATGGCTCGAAGTCGGCGGGCAGGGGAACCATGCGGCTGATTGTCCGCCGGGCGTTCGGGCTTGTCGATCAGCTGACCGCGAGGAGCTCGACGGCACGGCGGATGCCCGCCACTCCGAACCCGGAGATGACGCCGCGGCAGGCGGCAGCGACCGGCGAATGGGACTCGCCATCCCAGGCGTCATTGCGGACTTCGATGCAGGGCGCGGGGTGCGCGGCGACCGCGGCCGCCAGTGGTTCGAGGTCCTCCGGGGCGAGGCCACCGGTGCAGATAACGGCGGGAACGGTTGTGGCCTTGAGGGCGACGACCGCGTCGACAACGGTCACGAAGGGGACGAGGAGCGCCCCGGGCGGCAGGCCGCCAGCTGGCTGGTCGCGATGGAGGAGAACGAGGACTTCGCTCACAGTGCCGGCCCCGCAGCATAGATGGGGTGGTCGCCGGTGATCCCGGCCTCGTAGAGGGCCGCCAGATCGGCCGGGGAAAGGCCCGCAACCGTGGTGAACACCTCCCGGTTGTGCTCGGCAAACGTGGGCGCAGCCATGCGCACCGAGGCGGGGGTTTTCTCAAACCGCCAGGGGTGTCCGGGGAAGTGATGGGTGCCCGCAACACGATGGCGGACGGGCACAAAGTAGCCCCGGTCGTTGAGGTGGTTATCGGTGAAGAGTTCCCAGTTCATCATCACGGGCGCAGCGGGGATGCCCACAGCCTGGAGCGCATCGGCTGCCGCCAGGTGGTTTCGTCCTGCAAGCCACTCGCGGAGGGCGTCCTCGCCCGCGGCTCCCACCACGGTGGCGAGACGGTCGAGGTCGGCCTGGTGGCGGCAGGTGAGGGCGAGCCAGCAATCGGTCCCTGCGGTGGGGTAGACGCCCTGGAGCACCCAGCCGTGGCCCCACTTCGCGCCAAGGGGCACGGGCACCTCGCCCGTCACCGAGTAGTGCAGGAACTGCTGAGAGAGGAACGGCTCGACGGCTTCGAGGAGTGCCATATCGATCCACTGGCCGCGGCCGGTGCGGCGGACCGAGTGGAGCGCCGCGAGCATTGCGACCGCGCCGTGGTTTCCGGTAACGGGGTCGGCATAGAAGCTCCCAGTGCCAAAGAACTGGCTGTCGTCGTAGCCGAGGAGGCTGGCGAGCCCGCTGGCGGTCTCAATGTTGCTGCCGTAGGCGGAATAGTTACGTTCGGGCCCGGAGGAGCCGTACCCCGACATCGAGCACATCACGATCCGGGGGTTGGCCTCAGCCAGGACGGGATAGTCGAGCCCCAGGTTGTTCATCACGCGTGCTGCGTTGTTCTCGAGCACGGCGTCGGCCTGGCGAACCAGTTCGAGGAAGACCTCGCGGCCGCGCGGCTTCGACAGGTCGAGCGCGATGCCGCGCTTGTTCCGGTTGAGCTTGTTGAAATAGCCGCTGCGGTGGAAGAAGTCGGGCCAGACGTCGTCGACGGGATAGATGAGGGCACGGGTGGCCGGCTTCGTCTGGAGCTCAACCTTGATGACGTCGGCGCCGAGGTCGCCGAAGTGGCGACCGGCGATGGGGCCAGCCCAGTTGGCGGTCAACTCGATAAGGCGGAGGCCGGCGAGGGGGCCCGTGTTGCGCGTTTCGAACGATGGGTTGCGCGGGGGGAGCTGTGAAGGCTCACCTCCGAGGGCGGGCGCGCGCGATTCGGCGTGCGAGTTGGCCCAGGCGAAGCCCGGAGAGAGGACGGTCGCCGTGTGCTCGCCGGGCTTCGGCGCGGGGTAGCGAATGCGGCAGGGGGTACCGGTGAGCCTGTACGGGAACCCGGGAGCAACGAACGTGGCACCCCCGGCATCGACGGTACCGAACCACTCCCGGGCGGCGAGCTGTTCGCTCGCGGCAACATCGGCCATGGTGTTGACCGGCGAAACGGCGATCCGGAGCTCCTGGCAGGCGTGATAGATCTCCTGCTTGGTCCGGGTGGCGCACCATTCGCCGAAGGCCTGGAAGACTTCCATGAAGCGGACCGACCAATTGCGCGGCAGGAGCAGCGATTCGTCCTCGAGCAGGTCGAAGCGTTCCATCAGGACGAAGAGATCGGGATAGGCGGCGAGGTTGAACATGTAGACCCAGCCATCGGCGCAACGGGCATAGAGGCTGCCGGTGCGCTTCTGCACGTTGCCCGCGTGGGTCCACATGGTGGTCAGCCAGGCGTGGTCATTGAGGCAGGCTTCCTGGTGGGAGATCTCAACCCGCTGGCCCTCGCCTGATTCTCGGGCGTGCCAGAGGCCGGCCAGGGCGGCCACCGCGGCGTGGAGGCCGGCGTGGAATTCGGCCTGGAAGCCAGGGATGGAAAGCGGTTCGCGGGCCGGGTCGCCGGCGAAGTAGAAGAACCCGGATGTGGCCCACTCGGTGAAGGGGGTCGCCTCCCAGCCGGACTTCTCGCCGGAGCGACCGTAGGGTGCGAGCGAGAGCACCACGGCGCGCGGAGCGAGCGCAGCGGCGCGCGCCTCGAACGCGTCTGCTTCGGGGCCGCGAAAGGAGTGGATGACGACATCCGCACGGGCGAGTATGGCGTCGGACGGGGGGACGCCGGGTTCCGCCTCCACACCGAGTTTGTTCGCGTTGAGGTAGTTAAAGAATGCGCTCTCGCCATTCACGACTGGCGGTTCGTGACGGATGGGGTCGCCGCCGTGAGGCTCGACCTTGATGACCTGGGCGCCAAGGTCGGCAAGGAGCTTGCCGCAGTAGGGGCCGGCGACGCCAGTCGCGAATTCGACCACGACGACATCATCGAGCGCGGACGGGGGAGGGGCAGGTTCGGCAGGCATGGGGCGAATGCTAGCGGCGGCCGCGCGCAGTCGCCATGGGCGTTGACCGGCTGGGCGGCCGCCCGCACGATCCGTGGACACCACGCCAACCGCAGGCCCTGTGTCCGACCCCGACCAACCACGGCACGATCCGCTCGCAGCGTTGCGCCAGCCGAACTACGCGCTGTTCGCAGCGGGACGGCTGGCCTCGGCGATCGCGATGACGATGCTGAACGCAGCCATCGCCTGGCAGGTGTACGAGATTTCGGGCTCCGCGTTCCAACTGGGGATGCTGGGTCTGGCCCGATTCTTCCCCTCGCTGGGGATGAGCCTGGTGGGGGGAGCGGTGGCCGACAGCCACGACCGGAAACGGATCGTCCAGCTGACCCAGCTGGTTCCGCTGGCCACCTCGGCAACGCTGTATGCGGCAACGGTGGGGGAATTCGCCGAGCTTCCGCTGTTCTACGGCCTCGTCCTGTTGCTGGCGCTGGCGGCGGCCTTCGAAAACCCGGCACGCCAGGCGCTGGTGCCGCAGGTGGTCTCGCGCGAGGCTTTCCCGAACGCGATCGTGGTGAACTCGACCATCCAATCGCTGGGATTCGTGACGGGGCCGGCGCTCGGAGGACTGCTGATCGGCTTCTCTGGTGTCGACACCGCGTACCTGGCGCACATGGCGCTCATCGGCACATCGGTGGTGGCAGTCAGCCTGTTGCGGCCGCGGCCATTCGAGGGCGCACGCCGGGCAGTGAGCCTGGAGGCGATCAGGGAGGGCGTGAGTTTCGTCCGGCACCGGCAGGTGCTGCTCGGGGCGATGACGCTGGACATGTTCGCGGTCATCTTCGGCGGGGCGCAGGCGCTATTGCCCATCTACGCGAAGGACATCCTGGAGGTGGGCCCGAAGGGGTACGGCGTGCTCTCGGCCTCGCTGGAGGCGGGGGCGCTGGTGATGGCCGTCGCCCTGGTGGTGCTCCCGCCCATCCAGCGGGCGGGGCGGGCGTTGCTCATCACGGTGGCGCTCTTCGGCCTCGACACCATCGTCTTCGGGCTCTCGCGGAACTTCTACCTTTCGGTGGCGGTATACATGTTCATCGGCATGGCGGACCAGGTGAGCGTGGTGCTGCGGCAGACGACTGTGCAGTTGAGCACGCCGGATGAGCTGCGCGGACGGGTGAGCAGCGTGAACATGCTGTTCATCGGTGCATCGAACCAGCTGGGGGCGGTTGAGTCGGGCCTGGTGGCTGCCGTTACGAACGCGACTTTCGCCGTTGTGAGCGGCGGCATCGGGTGCCTGGCAGTCGTAGGGCTGGTGTGGGCGAGGCTGCCGGAGCTCCGGCGCTACCAGGTACGGCCCGTGGAAGCAGGAAGCGCGGAACCGGCCGCGCCCGGGACAGCGGTCGCCGGGGGCTCGTGACGGGCCCGGGGGCACCACGGGAGCCAGGAGTGTCCCGGAGCCCGAGCCGGGCGCACGAGCCGCCCGAGGCCGGAGAGGGCCGCCAGCTCTACGTGCCCGTGTAGCGTGCCGGGCGCTTTTCGATGAAAGCCTGGCGTTGTTCGCGAGCATCGTTGACGGCCTTGCGGCAGATCTCGATCGCCCGGATTTCGTAGCGGAGCTGGTCATCGAAATCGTTATCGAGGCTGCGCTGGATGGCGCGCTTGGACATCATCGCGGCGAGCGGCGGGTGGGCAGCGATCTGAGCGGCGATCTCCTGCGCCGAGGTGACCAGGCTGGCATGGGGGACGACGCGCTGGAGAAGGCCCATGCGGAGCGCCTCTTCGGCCTCCACGTTGCGGCTTGTGAGGATCAGGTCGAGCGCGTTGCCAGTGCCGACGATGCGGGGGAGGAAGTACGTCATCCCGGCATCGGGCGAGAGGTTGCGTTCGATGAAGACCGTGCGGAAGCGGGTGTTCTCGCTGCCGATGCGAATATCGCAGGCCAGGGCGAGCGACATGCCGGCGCCGGCGGCGACGCCATTGACCGCGGCGATGCCCGGCTTGTCGATGCCGTAGACGGCCCGGGCCTGGCGCCCGACCCAGCTGTCCTCGTCCATGCGCTGCTGCCAGGTGGGCGGAGGCGCATCAGCGGGCATGGGGCCGGTCACATCGGCGCCAGAGCAGAAGCCGCGGCCGGCGCCCGTCCACACGACCGCGCGGATGCCGTCGTTGTTCTTAACTTCGTGGCAGACGTCGAGGATTTCCTGCTGGAGGTTGCGGTTGAGGGCGTTCAGCTTCTCGGGCCGGTTGAGGGTGACCGTTGCCACCTCACCGGAAACGTCGAAGAGCAGGTCGGAATAGGACATCGCGGCACTCCTGCGCGTGATTGGTGGCGGAAGTCAACACGGTTCGGCGGGCGTTGTCCAATGCGGGCACGTATACTGCCGGGATGACCTCCATCGAACCGATCGAAGGGACCGTTTCCCTCATGGTGATTTCCGACTTCGTCTGACCGTGGTGCTATGTCGGCCTCGTGGAGGTCGAACGACTGCGGAAGGAATACGACGTGGAGGTGCGGCACGCGCCGTACCTGCTCGACCCTTCGACGCCGCCGGAAGGCAAGCCGCGAAAGCCCATGACGCGGCCGGAGGACCCGCCGACGGAGATGGAGCTGCGGGCGGAGCGCCTTGGCATCAGGTTCACCCGCGGGCGGACGTGGACGTCGAACACGTTGCTGGCGCACCAGGGTGCCGAGTTCGCATTCGAACACGGCCGGGACTGGGAGTACACGCGGGCGATGTTCAAGGCGTACTTCGAGGACCTCCGGGACATTGGCACCGTGCACACCGTGGTGGCCGTGGGAGAATCGGCCGGGCTGGACGCAGAGGCACTCCGGGAGGCGCTCGAACAGGGCACCTACCGTGACCGGGTGATCGAGGGCATCCGCTGGACGCGCGAGATCGGGGTAAGCGGCGTTCCGACGTACGTGTTCGCGGAGAAGTACGCAATCGTCGGCGCGCAGGACTACAACGTGTTCGAGTCGATCATCCAGCGGCTGGGGAAGACGCCACGGGCCTGACCAGGTTCTGCGGCCCTCACTCGAACTCGGGCGTCCTGTAGAACGGGAAGAGGTCCGGGAGTTCCTTGCTGACACTCATCGAGAAGCGCGGCGCGCGCTTTTCGAGGAAGGCGGCGACCCCCTCTCGCACGTCAGCGCTGGCGCCCATGACGAGGATGCCGCGCGAATCGGCCATGTGGGCCTTCATGGGGTGGTCGGCGACAAGTCCCCGCCACATGAGCTGCCGGCAGAGTGCGACGGAGACCGGGGCGGTGTTGTCAGCGATTTCGCGGGCAAGGGCGTAGGCAGCGGGAAGCAGCTCTTCGTGCGGGTGGACACTGCGCACCAGCCCGCCCGCGAGGGCTTCCTGGGCGGTGAAGACACGGCCCGTAGAGACCCATTCCATGGCCTGGGAGATGCCCACTACCCTTGGCAGGAACCAGGAGCTGCACGCCTCGGGGACGATACCGCGGCGGGCGAAGACGAATCCCATCCGGGCGTTCTCGCTGGCCAGGCGGACATCCATGGCGAGGGTCATGGTGATGCCGACACCAACGGCTGGTCCGTTGATCGCGGCGATGATGGGCTTCTTCAGCTCGAAAATGCGGAGCGTGACGCGGCCCCCGCCGTCGCGGTATTCGCGGATATCGGTGGAGCGCCCGCGGGAGGTGGCATCGAAGGTAGCAGGGCCACCGGAAAGGTCGGCTCCGGCGCAGAAGCCGCGCCCGCGGCCTGTCACGACGATGGCGCGGATGGCGTCGTCGGCGTCGGCCCGGTCGAAGGCATCGATGAGCTCGTTCTGCATGGTGACGGTGAACGCGTTGAGCTGTTCGGGGCGGTCGAGGGTGATGGTGAGGATCCCATCGGCGACGTCGTAGCTAATGTGTTCGTAGGACATGGCGGCGATTGTCGGGTTGGCGTGGGAGAATGTCGAACCCGCCGTGAGCGGGCATTCGCAAGGGTCATGGCGGGTGGTATGGTTGCGGGCATCACCTCGCGGAGGGCAACCGTGAGCAGTTTCATCCCCACGACGGAGATCCGGGAACCAACCGATTTCGGCGACCGCGAGTTCCGCGCGGCGCTGGTGAATGTGACGAACGTCTGCAACCTCTCGTGCACACACTGCTTCGTGTTCCGGGCCGACAACCCGAACCGGCCCCGGGACAAGATGGACGACGCGACGATGCTCGCGCAGCTCGAGAAGCTGCGGGACAGGCACGGCATCCGGTCGATGCTCTTCATGGGTGGCGAGCCGATGATCCGGCGGGAGCTGGTGATGAAGGCGATGCCCCTGTTCGAGCACTCGTCAATCGTGACGAACGGGACGTATGGCATCCCCTCGGTGCCGGGGCACCTGGTCACGGTTTCGCTCGATGGGCCGAGGGAGATGAACGACCCCATCCGCGGCGAGGGGGTGTTCGACCGGGTGAAGAAGGCGGTGTTCGAGCGGGACCCGGACGATGGCACGACGGTGATGCTGCAGATGACGGTCACCCGCCAGAATGCGGACGGCATCGAGGAGTTCGTGGAAGAAGTGAAGGACTGGCCGGTGACTGGTATCGCCTTCACGTTTTATGTGCCGTCGGTGGACGACCGAACAGGGCTGGGCTGGGAGGACCTGCGGGAGCGGGATGCGGTGATCGACCGGGTGATCGCGGTGAAGCGGAAGTACCCGGACCGGGTGAAGACGAACATCGGCGCGCTGGAGCTGATGAAATCCGGCCGGTGCCTCGAAGTGACCGGGGAGCATGGGGAGACCTGCGGCCTGCGCCAGATGTTGCCGCTGTACATGGGCGAGGGCGGGAACTTCGAGCGGACGTTCTGCTGTTATGGCAACAACGTCGATTGCACGCGCTGCGGGGCATACGCCGTGTTCAACGGTGCGTACCACCGGCGGCTGGGGATGCAGGAACCGGACTGAGGCGGACGGCCTACACCGCAATCCCGTAGAGGCGGAGCGCATCCTTCTTCAGTTCGCCGTGGAAATCCGGGTGGGCGACCGAGATGAGCTCGTTGATGCGTTCGCGGATGGACTTGCCGCGGAGACGGGCGATGCCCTGCTCGGTGACGACGAAATCGACGAAGCCGCGATGGACGGTCTGGACGGTCCCGGGCGGGTGGCCGCCGACGATGCGGGTTAAGCGGGTACCGTTCACCAGCGAGCTCGACGGGAGGACGATGACGGAGCCCCCGGCTGCGGTCGATGCGCCGACGGCGAAGGCCGCCTGGCCGCCCGTGCCGCTGAAGAGGTTCGGGCCCTGGGTTTCGGAGGAGACGTTGCCCGTGAGGTCGACCGCCATCGCATTGTTGACGGCGACGAAGTTCTCGATCTGGAGGAGCATCCGCAGGTCATCGGTGTGGGTGAAGTCGTAGAGCTCGTAGGCGGGATTGCCATCGATGCGGCGGAGGTCTTCGGGCGGAACCTGACCGAGCGCGCTGGCAACGACCTTTCCAACGTGATGGGGCTTGTAGCGGCCGGTGATGACGCCTTTCTCAACGAGGTCGGGGATACCGGCAGGGAGGAGCTCGGTGTGCACACCGAGTTCCTGGCGCTCATCGAGGAAGGCCGGCAGGGCAGCCGAGACATCGCCGATGCCGAACTGGAGCGTGCAACCGTCGTAGACGATCTCGTTCGCCACAAGCGTGCAGATGACCTGGGCCGCGATCTCGGTTTCCTCGCTGCGGGGCGGGATCGGGGCGACGGCGGGCGGGAGCGTGTATTCGATGACGCGCTGGAAGCGGGAGATGTGGATGCGGTTCTGTCCGCCGGTGCGGATGAACTCGGGGTGAATTTCGCCGATGAGGGTAGCGGTGATCGAGGCGACGGTTGGCCCGAAGAAGACGCCGCTGCCAAAGGAGCACCAGCCTTCCTCGTCCGGTGGCGAGATCGGGATCATGGCCACGTCGAAGCGGTCGATGCCGGCGGGCATCTTGCCTTCGCGGAACTGGGCGACGGGGATGTACTCCATGCGGCCCTCGCGGACGGCCGCGCGATCGAGGGGGCTCGCGTAGGCGGTGATGATCCTGAAGTGCTCGAGGTTCTCGGGCGTGTCCCATTTGTACGGCGTGAGGAAGGAGATGATGGTGACGTCCTTCAGCTCGGGGCCGCGGCGGGAAAGCGCGCCGCAAAGCTGGGGTGGGACGGACGTCCAGCCGCCGGCCCAGACCAGGTCGCCATCTTTGACGAGCGCGACGGCATCCTCGGGGGAGACCAGCTTATCGGCGACGCGGGAGCGCCAATCGGCGACGGCGTGGGTCACGGGGCACCTCGGCGATAGAAGAAAGCTATGCGGACTATACAGGAGAACGGGAGGAAGTTGCGAAGGGCGGTGTGGTAGCCGGCAGGTCAGCCAGCGGCGGAGAGGGCTGCGTCGTCCCAGCCGGGGAC
>CAYUVT010000120.1:0-9605 GCA_964448165.1 uncultured Anaerolineaceae bacterium
TGCTCGGCGAGGCCGGCGCCGCCCACGCGTCCCGCACGGCGGCGGTCGCGAACGCACTTGTCGAGCCGCTCTCCGTGCCTCCCGCGGAAGTCGATGACCTCATCCTGGGTGCGCTGCTCCATGCTATCGGGGGGCCGCTCGGCACGCCGCCCGCGGCCGCCTGCCCGGCCAGCGTTTCTGCTCGCGCTGCGGGCGCCACCGTCGTCCGCCGCATCGGGGGGTGCCAGGCGCTCGGCGCCACGATAGCCGCGGCGGGCGAGCACTGGGATGGCTCCGGCCCGCTCGGGCTGAGCGGCGAGGCACTTCCACTGGCGGCCCGTATCGTCGCCGTCGCCGAAGCGTTCGACCGGGCCTCCGAAAGCAGCCTTGATGCTGCGCGGAAGGTGCTCCGCGATGGTTCCGGCTCGCTTTTCGACCCGGTGGTTGTGACCGAGCTGCTCTATCTCTACCGGGCCCAGCCCGGCACCCGCGCGGCCTGAACAGGCGCAATCGGGCCCGGCACACCGGGCCGCAACCTCCCGCGGATGTCTCCCAACCGCCCTCCTGTCGCCCGGCCTGGACGAAACTCTGTTTAACGACCGGAAATCTGACGAATCACATGGTACTGAGACGTGGACGCGTCCACCCCGGAACGCGACGATCCACCCCCCGAAAGGCAGGCGGATGACCTCCCACCGTCACCTCGTACCGCGGCTCCCGATCGCCATCTACTTCGGCGCGGTCGTGCTCTTCGCGTGCCTGGTCCCCGTCACGGTCTTGTACCTCCCTGGCAGCCCGCCCGGGACACCGGCGTTTGCCCTTGCATCGGGGGCGCCTACCGCTGTCGTAGCCGGCTACCTTCTCCACCGCGCGGTCGCTCGTCCCCTTCGTTCGGTTGCCGCGACTCTCGATGCAGCCTCCGAAGGCGACCTCGAAACACGCATCGCGTCGAGCCCGCTGCGCGAGATCGAGGCGCTTACCTCCGCCTTCAATCGCTTGGCCGGTTCGGTGCAGGAATCCACCGATACCCTGGTCTATCGCGCCTTCCACGATCCCCTCACCGGCCTCCCCAATCGTGCGCTCTTCCTCTCCGGCTTCACGCGGGCCCTGGGTTCGGCTCCGCGCGCGAATCGCGTCGCGGTCATGTTCCTCGATGTGGACCGCTTCAAGTACCTGAACGACACCCTCGGCCACGGGGTCGGTGATCAGCTCCTCTCCGTGTTCAGCCAGCGTGTCGTCGGCGCGGCTGAGGGCCACATGGTTGCCCGTCTCGGCGGTGATGAGTTCACCGTCCTCGTCCAGGGAACCAATGCGCAGGCTGCCGCCCTGCGGGTCGCCGAACGCATCATGCATGCGCTTCGCCGCCCCTTCTCGCTCTCCGGACAGGAGATGTTCGTGAGCTCCAGCATCGGCATCGCCGTCAACACCCCCGCCGACCGCGCCACCACCGACCTCCTCCGCAAGGCCGATATCGCGCTCTATCGCGCCAAGGCCGAGGGCCGCGCACGGTTCGTCCTCTTCACCCCCGAACTCGATGCCAGCCCGGCCGAGCAGTTCGACCTCGACAACGCCCTCCGCCGGTCAGTCGAACGCGAGGAGCTCCTCCTCCACTACCAGCCCCTGGTCGATCTCCGCTCGGGAGACATCACCGGCATGGAGGCCCTCCTCCGCTGGGACCACCCCCACCGCGGCATCCTCTCCCCCGCCACCTTCATCTCCATCGCCGAAGAGACAGGCGAGATTGTCCGCATCGGCCAGTGGGTGCTCGAAGAGGCCTGCCGCCGCACCGTTGAATTCCAGCGCCTTCGCCCGGCCTATCCCCTCTGTGTGTGCGTCAACATCTCGGCCGCCGAGTTCCGCCAGCGCGACCTCCCCCGGCGTATCGCAGCGGTGCTCGAGGAGACTGGCCTGCCACCGCGTCAGCTCAAGCTCGAGCTCACCGAGAGTGTGCTCATCCAGGACATCCCCACCACCCTGGAGATGCTCGGCGAGCTCCGCGACCTCGGCGTTGGCCTCGCCATCGACGACTTCGGCACCGGTTACTCGTCATTGAGCTATCTCCAGCGGCTCCCCGTGGATACGCTCAAGGTCGATCAGTCGTTCATCGCTCGCCTCGGTGTCGATGCGACCTCCGGTCCGGTGCTTCGGGCAATCGTCGAGATGGGCAACGCGCTCCACATGAACGTCGTCGCCGAAGGCATCGAAAACCAGTGGCAGCGTGAGTACCTGGCCAGCATCGGGTGCCGCTACGGCCAGGGCCATCTCTTCACCGCTCCGGTCGAGGCGAGCGAATTCACCCGGATGCTCGCGGGCCACCGGCCAGTCCCCATCCAGCGCCTGCGCCGGTTGCCCCGCACCGCCTGAGCGAGACTCAATTGGCTGTTGCCGTTGGCAGCCCATCGGGCAGTTCGATGGTGGCTCCAGGGCCAAGCCCGTTCCGTTCGAACCAGCCCTGGTTTACCTCAAGGACGTACCGGTACGGCTCCGCGGGTACCAGCGGGGTCTCATCGAACGGTGTCCCCTGCTTGATTTCGTTCACGCGCAGGCCGGCCCCGATGTATGCGATATCGAGCGGCACCCGGGTGTTACGCATCCAGAATCCGGTCTGCACCTCGCGCTCGAAGAGGAACAGCATCCCCTCGTCCTCGCCCAACTGCGTCCGGAACATCAATCCCTGCTGCCGTTGCGCCAGCGTCGCCGCGACCTCCACATGCACCGCGTGCCGAACCGCGCCCTGCGATACCACGATCGTGAACGTCCCGTTTGCGTGCTTCTGGGGCTGGACAGGCGTTGGCGATGCCGTGGGCGTGGCCGTGGGATCGGTGACGTGTGGAGCGGTTGGCGTGTTCGTCGCCGGTGGCGTTGCCGGGGCCGGCGTGACCGTCGGTGACGGGACCGATGGCGTCGCTTCTGCCGTTGGGGTGGCGGGCAGGGCTACAGTGACCGTTGCAGTCGCCGAAGCGCCGGCCGGCGTCCGGGCCCCTGGCGCGTCCTCGTCCGAACAGCCCGTGAGAGCCAGCCCGAGGACGAGCCCTGCCAGGAACGGCCTGCCTCGCGCTCGCCACTCGCCACTCGCCATCAGCCCCTCCCTACGCCACCACCAGCAGGATCCCCAGCACGCAGCACACCGTCCCCACACCGATCCTCCGGGTGAACCGTTCTCCAAGGAACATCATCGAGAGCGGCAGTGCCAGCAAGGGCGATGTCGCCGAGAGCACCGCCGTCCGTGCGGCGCCAGCCGTGACCACTGCGTACACGTACATCAGGCTGCCGAATGCCGTCCCAACGATCCCTGCCGCCACGATGCCAAGGATGTGGTTTCGATTCCGAAAGGGCGCCTTCAACTCCCGCGGCTGCATCGTCGCGGCGAACGCCAACAGAGCTACCGCGCCCGCAGGCGTCCGCACCGACCCTGCCGCGATCGCCCCAAGATCGCCCTTCGCAGAGGCGAGCCACAGCGTGGCGGCGGCCCAGAAAATGCCAACCATGACGAGAAGCGAATAGCCGGTCCAGCCCGGCGCCACGAATGCGGTTCCTCCTGGCGCTTCCACCAGCGTCGCCACCGCCGGGTCGGCCGGGACGATCTGTGCCGCCAGCCGGTTGGGATCTCTGCCGGGAATCACGATCAGGTAGATGCCCAGCCCGATGAGCGCCGCGCCCGCGGGCAGGCCCCAGGTCAACGGCTCATCGAGCAGCCAGACTCCGCCCGCCACCGTCATGGTGATGAAGAGCGCCATCGTCACTGGAAACGTCCGCTGCATCCCCAGCCGCTTCAAAGCCAGGATGTACATCGTGTCGCCAATCCCATAGCCGACGAAGCCGCTGCCGATGACCTGCAGGAGTGTCCACGCCGGGGCCTCGGCGAGGTCGCCCGCCTGGCCGCTGGCCCACAGGATGAACGGCAGCAACAGGGTGGCCGAGCCAAGCCGCAGAGCGCTCAGCACCACGGGCGATGTCCGCGCGGAAAGCGACGTGAGTGCAACGCTCGTGGCCGACCACGTCATCGCCGCCACCAGCGCCGCAAGCTCTCCCACGCCTCCAGATGCTACGCGCCCGGGGCCAACGCTCCATCGCTCTCAGCGTCGTTCGGCGACTACGCGGCCTGCCCCGCCGCGAAAGCCGCGCTCGGTCCCGTCGGGCATCTTTACCACCGCCCGCCAGCCCGCTACCAGTGCCTGCGAGCAGACCTGTCCGGGTTCGGCCAGGCCGAGGCAGCCATCCGGCCAGGTCGCCGCATCCAGCGCGAGCAGTTGGAATTCACCCGGTGCCAGCCCCGCGGAATTCGCGACTGCCGCGAGAATCCCGGCCGCTTCCAGTTGCGAGGCCCCGCCGGAGGTCGCCGCGAGCGGGGGCGTCGCGGCGAGCGTCTCCGATGGCGGGGCCACTGGTTCGCCGGTGGTGCTCCTGGCCTGGCTCATGCCGTTGCACGCCACCGAAGCGGGGAGGATCGCGGCGCACACCCACACGGCCCATCCACCACGTCGCCAGGAGACCATCAGCGTTTCCACTCTCCAAGACGTCGTCACGGCCACCCTTGTTCCGTCGCGGTCCTCGCCCGGTAAAGCACCGCCGCGCTTCGGCGCCGGGTATACTTCCCCACCCGGCTCCCGGCCACCTGCCACCACCCACGGAGTACGACCCTGGACTACATCATTCGCCCGATCACCTCCGCCGAGGCGCCGGCATTCTTTCAGTGCCAGGCTGCCGCCTTCGGCCACGACTTCCAGCCCGATCTCCTCTCGCATAGCCTCACTTACGCTGAACTCGATCGCACTGGCTCCGTCTGGGATGGCGGGCAGGTCGTGGGCACCACTGGTGTGTGGTCGTTCGAAATGACCGTCCCTGGCGCCCGGCTCCCCTGCGCTGGCGTCACGTGGGTTTCCGTCCGGCCGACCCACCGCCGGCAGGGCATCCTGACAGCGATGATGCGTGCCCAGCTCGACCATGTTCGCGAACGTGGCGAACCGATCGCCATGCTCTGGGCGTCCGAGTCCTCCATCTACGGCCGGTTCGGCTATGGCCTCGCGGCCGAGGGTATCGAGCTCCGGATCGACCGTAATCGCACGGTCCTCGCCCACGTCACGCGTGCCCCCGGACGGGTTCGCTTCGTCGCGCGCGAGGACGCCCTCGCAGCCTGGCCGTCGGTCTACGAACGAGCCCGCCAGGACATTCCCGGGATGCACAGCCGCGGCGCCGCGTGGTGGGAGCACCGTATCTTCCGCGAGCCCGAATTCCCGGCCCCGGGGTTCAGCAGCAGCTTCTTCGTCCAGTACGAAGAGGCGGGCCAGGTTCTCGGCTACGTCCGCTACCGCATCAAGGAATCCGAGGCAGATGGCTCCGCCACCAGCACGCTCGCTGTCCGCGAGCTGATGGCCGCAACCGGCGCCGCCTATTCGGCGCTCTGGCAGTACGTCTTCGGGGTCGACCTCATCGGCACCATCAAGGCCGAGTGGCGTCGCGTCGATGAGCCGCTTTACCACATGCTCGCCGATCCCCGCCGCCTCGTCCGTCGCCCGACCGATACCCTCTTCTGCCGCATCGTAGACCCGGTGGCGGCCCTCTCCGGACGTTGCTATGCCGCCGAAGGCCAGTGCGTGATCGAGGTCACCGACGCGTTTGCGCCCTGGGTCGCCGGCCGCTATCTCCTCGAAGGCGGCCCCGCTGGAGCGACGTGCACACCTACCACGCGTGAACCAGACATAACACTTTCATCGACCGAGCTCGGGGCTGTCTTCCTCGGCGGTACCCGCCTGGCCCCGCTCTGGCGCGCGGGCCCGGTCCACGGCTCGCCGGGAGCTATCGCAAGAGCCGACGCCATGTTCAGCTGGCACACCCTGCCCTGGGCGCCGGAGATCTGGTAGTCAGTCCGCGCCCACGTGCACGTGGAAATGCCGCTCCTCCTGGTAGTTCCCGAGATTCGTGACCACGCGCGCGCCGCCATACTCCGATACGAGGAGCGCAGCCACCGCGCGCACCACCTCGAACACGCTCGCAAGCGTTCCTGCGTCAATCTCGAGCAAAGAGTCGGCGTGCGCCTTCGTCGTGACCACCGCGTGGTGCGTGTAGTGCGGCCGCGTGTGCCAGTACGCGATAACGGAATCGTCCTCGAAGATCCGCTCTACCTCCGTCCGCCCGGAGAGCAGCTCGTCGCAGTACCAGTCGCTCATCCCAGCGCCGATGCGATCTCGTCCTCATCGAGTTCGGGGCCCACCACAGCGCAGTGGAGCTGCTCGCGTTTCAAGATGCGCTGTGCCACGGCGCGTACCCCATCCGCGTCGACCGCTTCGATTTGCCGGACGACATCGTCGATGGACTCGATTTCGCCCCGAGTGATGAGCTGCTCGCCGTGGCGCTGCCCCAGTGAAAACGCAGTCTCGAGCGACAGCCTGAAGCGGCCGATGTTGTGGTCTTTCGCCTTGCGGAGCTCGTCCGCTGGCACATAGTCCGTTGCCAGCTTCTCAGCCTCTTCGAGGCACACCTCGATTGTCTCGCGCAGCTTGTCACGGTTCACGCCGGCGGAGATCGTGAACACCCCTGCATCGGACAGATAGCCGTACCCGGAACTGACCGAGTACGCGAGACCGCGGCGTTCGCGCACCTCGCGGAACAGGCGCGACGACATCCCGGCGCCGAGCACGTCGTTCATGATCCGGATGGACCAGCGGTCCGGGTCCTCGCGCCCGAAGAGCGGCAGGCCCAGGTACATCGTGCACTGGTCGATTGGGCGGGAATCCGTGGCCACCCGCGGGCCGGTGATCGAAGGGTCGTACGGCACAACACCGGGGACCGGGCCAGGCGCCATCGATTCGAACAGTGGCCGCGTGAGCGCCACCACCTGTTCGTGTGTCACGTTACCTGCGACGGAGACGACGATGTTGCCAGGCTTGTACCACTCCTGGATGTGTTCGACGAAGTCGGGCCGCTTCCAGGTCGCCACCAGGTCGACCGGGCCGCCCACATCCCAGCCAGCCGGTTGCTCACCGTATACGGCCTGCCCGATGAGGCGCCCCGCCCATGCGGCGGGGTTGTCGTGATTTCGCTTCAGCTCCTGCTGCACCACCGGACACTCGCGCTCGATCTCTTCCTGCTCCAGCTTCGAGTTCAGGAGCATGTCAGCCGCGACATCGATGGCCGTGGCGACCCGATCGAACGGCACGATGTTCCAGTAGCAGGTGAACTCCTTGTTGGTGTAGGCATTAAGCGTGCCGCCTGCTCCTTCGATCTCCTGCGCGATCAGGAAGGCATCGGGGCGCTTCTCGGTCCCCTTGAACACCATGTGCTCGAGGAAATGTGTAATCCCGTTAAGCCGCGCCGGCTCGGAGCGCGACCCCACCCCCACGAAGATATTGACCGATGCTGCCTGGGTGGCGGGCATAGGCGTTGTCACGATCCGCAGCCCGTTCTCCAGGGTGGTGAGTTCCCAGGTCTCAGGCACAGTGGCCTCCCGGCTAGAGTAGTGCCGCATTCTACGGGTCGAACTGGCGTGGGAAAGCACGAGTGTCAAGGCCGCTGAACTGGCCGGCCTACGACCAGCGATCCCAGCCCATGATTTCGCTCACCGGCCTTCGCGTGACAGGCCCGAACTTCCCCATCGGGTACCCGACCGGGACGAGCGCGAACGGCAGGATGTCGTCGGGCAGCCCCAGAACCCGCTGGGCCGCCGCGCGGTCCGCTATGGCGAACGTGGTCGGCGTCGCCGCCAGCCCGAGCGCGCGCGCCGCCAGCAGGAGGTTCTGCACCCCGGGCCAGATCGAGCCGCCTGCCCCGGCGCCTGCGGCAAACGTATCGCGGATCGGCAGCGTGACCTGCAGACAGGCGACGATGTGCGCGGGTATTTCCGCGAAGTGTTCGGCCTGCCAGCGCACCGCCTCCAGCATCCGCGCCCGTGCGTCAGCCCCCTGGTGAGGCAGCGCCGCCGGCCGTGACCCACCAGGCGCCGTATACGCCTGGAACACCTTCATGTTCAATTCCGCCAGTTGCTCCTTCACCTGGCGGTCCCGCACGACGATCCAGCGGCCATTTTGGGCGTTCGAGCCCGACGGCGCCTGGTTCGCCGCATCGATCAGACGGATCAGCAGGTCCTCAGGTACCGGGTCCGGCTTGATCCGGCGCATCGCGCGGCAGTTGTACATCACCTCGAAGATCCCCATTTCTTCGGCCATCCTGGCCCTCCTCGTCCTGTGGTTGCTTGAGTCTACGGGCCATCACCGCACACGCGCTTGTCCCGCCCCAAGCTTGCGAAGCCCTACACTCGATCCGTGCCCGAGATTCCCGGACTCAAGCTCGCGCCCAACTGGACCAGCGCCGCTGGCGCCCTCGAAGGTGTCCTCGCCCACCTGGGCTCCCCTCTTCCCCGGCATGCCATCATGGGCCTCACCGGTCACGCCTGGCACTTCTGCCTCGGCTCGCGCGGTGGGGTTACCGCGCTGCCATCCGGTCCTACCGACCTCGATTGGGCGGCCATGGTGCAGCGCTATGCGCGCACCGGCGTTCGCTGGCAGCGCTTCGATGAGCGGGGCGAAGCCCGGCACACCGCCGCCATCGCCTGGGCGATCGCACACCTCGATGCGGGCCGGCCGCTCATCGGCTGGGACTTTCACCTCCACGAGCACGCCATCATCTATGGATACTCGCAGGAGCGGGCTGGCTTCCTGGTCCAGGATATTCTCACGGAGGAAGTTGGCCCCTTCGTGCCCTGGGCCGCCTGGCCATCGAGCCTGGGCGCCATCGAGCTGTTCGCACCGCTGGACGCGGTCGAGGTCGACCCCATCGAGGCAGTTGCCGGCGCACTGGCAACCGCGCTCGACTGTTTCGCCGGCACCGATGGGCCTGCCGATGGACAGCCGCGCGGTACGGCGGGCATCGCGGCCTGGGCCGAGGCACTTGAAACCGATGCCGAGGTCGATCGCGCCGGGAACGCCTACACCCTCACCGTCCTCCAGGCGGCCCGCATGGATGGCGCGGCCTTCCTCGCCGATGTCGGCAGCGCCCTCCCCGGCCTCGCGGTGCCCCTCCGGGCGGCGGAGGAGGCCCTCCGGGAGCAGGTGAAGGCGCTCGCTCCCCTTGTCACGCTCTTTCCCTTCCCCACCGGCGGGCACGGGAACGTCAACAACCCTGGCCTCCGCCGGGCGGCCGCCATGGCGCTCCGCCGGGTGGCCCAGCACGAGCGAACCGCCGCTGACGCCATCGCCGCCGCGCTGGCAATCCTGGAACGTTGAGCCGAAACTGGCGCGATGAAGCACTATCCCACTGTCCCCGAGCTTTCCACGCCACGCGGCTACAGCTACGTCGTCACCGCCAGTGGCAGGACGGTCTACGTTGCCGGCCAGATTGCCCTCGATAAAGAGGGCAACGTTGCCGGCAAGGGCGACCTCCGCGCACAAACGGTCCAGGTTCTCGAAAACGTCAAAGCCTGCCTCGCCGCGGCGGGAGCCACCTTCGCGGATGTCGTGAAGCTCAACACCTACGTGGTGAATCTGAAGCCGGAAGACCTGCCGGTCATCCGTGAGGTCCGATCGCATTACCTGCCAGCCGGGAATCCGCCTGCCAGCACCATGGTTGGCGTCACCGCGCTCGCGATCGAGGGCCTGCTCATCGAGATCGAAGCCGTCGCGGTCATCGAGTAG
>CAYUVT010000121.1:0-9589 GCA_964448165.1 uncultured Anaerolineaceae bacterium
GCCCTGTTGCTCAATCGGCATCGGCGTCTGCACCACGAGGCCGCCATCCCCGGGCGCCGGTTTCGCACTGACGATGACCGCCGCGATGGGCAGCGCCGCAAACGGCAGGGGGAGTAAGAGTGCCCCGAGCATTTTCCGCTTCATGCCGCCTGCCTCCTTCCGGTTCGCTCCGACCATTCTACACGCACCGTGTCAATCCCGGATGTGCGCCATGTTTCCGCGCCGTAATTCGTGCAAGCGTTACCGTGCGCCCGGGCCCGGATCATAATGCCTCCATGGGGAGTCCTCTGTGAGCCAGGCAACGAGTGTCGCGGTCATCGACGTCGGCTCGAACTCGGTGCGCCTGCTGGTTGCACGGTCGCTTTCGCCGCAGGCCTTCGAAGTCATCGACGAAGAGCGTTTCGATGCCCGCCTGGGCGAGGGCCAGGATGGCGGCTACCTCACGCCCGAGGGCATCGAGCGCGGGGTCCGCGCGCTCCGCATCATGTCCCAGCTTGCCGCCTCGTACAGCCCCACCATCACCGTCGCAGTGGGCACCGAGGCGCTTCGCCGGGCGCCCAACGCGCCGCAGTTCGTTGAACGCGTCCGTGCCGAGACCGGGATAACGATTCGCATCCTCACCGGCTACGAAGAGGCGTTCTGTGGCTTCCTGGGAGTGGTCAACAGCACCACGCTGCGCGATGGCCGCCTGCTCGATATCGGCGGTGGCTCGCTGGAACTGATGCGCATCGAGGATCGCCGCCTCGTCGATGTCCAGTCGGCCCCGCTCGGAGCGATTTACGCCAGGGAGCGCCACCTGAAGTCGGACCCACCGGCCGCCCGTGAGATCCGGAGTCTGCGCAAGGCGATCCGGCAGCAACTTTCGGCTCCCGGCCCACACCCGGTGCTGTTCGGAACCGGAGGAGCGGTCCGTAACCTGGCCCGGATCGTCCGTTTAAGGCGCGCCTATCCACTGCGCCGGCTCCATGGCATCGAACTCTCACGGCGCGATGTGCACCGCCTGGCAACAACCCTCGCGCGCGTCTCTTCCGACGAGCGGCGAAAGATCCCCGGGGTGGGCGCGAACCGCGCCGACATCCTCCACGCGGCCGCGGTCGTCATCGATGAAGTGATGGAGATGACCGGCGCGGCGAGCCTCCATGTCTCTGGCCAGGGGCTCCGCGAGGGCCTGGTCTGGCAGGAGCTCCGGGGCCAGGGAGCCATCCTCCCCGACGTCCGGAATGCCTCCATCGCCGGCCTGGCCCGGGCGAACGGCGTCGATGAGCTGGCCGCGGAGCCCGTCGTCCACGCGGCTGCCATCCTGTTCGAGGCCACTCGAGAGATTCACGGCCTCGGCATCGCCGAGCTCGACCTGTTGCTCTCCGCAGCGCGCCTCGCGGGGATCGGCATGCACATCGACTACTACAGCCGCGACCGGCACGCCGAGTACCTGGTTCACAGCGGCGACCTTCATGGGTTCAGCCACCGCGAGATCGTGCTGCTGGCGGCGCTCGTCCGCTGGGCCGATTCGGGCACGCCCGACCTTTCCCCGTACAAGGCCATCGTCGAACCCGATGACCCCAGGAAGGCCGCGGTCCTGTCTGCGCTCCTCGGGGCTGCACGGGCAATCCGCCGCCGGCACCCCTCGCCCGTGCTGGATGTGACAGCCAAGGCAGGAAAGGAGCGGCTGAACGTCCGGCTTCGTGCGAACGGGCCGCTCGATGCCGAGCTCTACGAACTCGAGCGGCAGCAGCGGCGGCTCGAATCGGTGCTCAGGCTGCCTGTGGCTTTTGCGGTGCGCGCTTAGCCCGCCGGCTGGCCGAGGCGGCGGAGCGCGCCCGGCTGAATCAGCCATTCGAGCCAGCAATGCCCCGGAGCCGGTTCGGCCGCGCTTCCCACCAGGGCCGCCGCGCCTTTCTTGAAAACTGCCGCCATCCCGGCCCTATCGCCGGTGAGGAGGTAGGCCAGCAATTCGCTCATCCATGGTTCGTGCCCGACGAGGGCAATGGCGCCCGCGTCCGCTTCCTCGATCGCCGTGAGCACACCGTCGTGGTCGCCGGTTGCCAGCGCATCGCACACCCGCGGCTTCCCCAGGCCATACGCCTTGCGGAGGATCTCTGCTGTCTCGACAGCCCGGACGAGCGGCGAGGTCAGGATTACCTGGGGGGTGAACAGCCGCTTGAGCCCGGCCGCAGCCTCGACCATCCGCGCCCGGCCCTGCGCCGTCAGCGGCCGCAACGCATCGTCCTCGAAACCCGGCGAGCCGCGCTCGACGGCCACCGCATGGCGGACCAGGCAGATGTCCACAACTCCCCCCGGGGGTACGGTCTGGCCACGATGGCCGACTAGCTCGCCGCCATCTCTGCCAAGACCAGCTCAACTGCGGTCAGCTTCCACTGGCCCATGATCTGCTTCCAGGAGGTGCCGAGTGTCGCCGTTCCGATCGCGGACCGGAAGGTGACGTGAAACACCTCGGCGTCGCCATCGGTTCCCATCTCCGCAATCTCGTAGCCTTCGATGTTGGGCATTTGCGCCGGCGAAAGCCCGCCCGCCTGGGCGCCCATCTGCATCATCTGGGCGAGGGCTTCGGGCGTGATGTCGGCCATGATCCGGGTGAGGTTGCCGGTCATCACTGCCTCGGCGTTGCGCTCGACTGCCTCGCGGGCCGTCGCCGGGTTCGTCATCTCAGCCGAGGTCCTTCAGGTCGTCGATCTGCCACTTGCCGCCGCTGTCGACCCATTTGCTCCAGATCTTCCGCGTGGTCGCCCCGATGTAGCTGATCTCGACTTCGTTGTTGCCCAGGTCCTTGACCTCGAACGACGTAGCGGAGATCGGATTGGCGGCGAGCGCCATCGCCTTGGTGAGCCCGTTCGGGGTGAAATCGCCCATGAGGGCGGCCATGTTGCCCGAGACGACATCCTGCGCGTGCCGCGCCTGCGTTTCCTTGAGGTCTGCCATGCTCGTGTTCCTCCTGTGTTCCCGGCCAGCGGGCCAGAGGCTCGCAGGATACCGGGCCGAGGATGAGCGCCGCAATCGCAGTCGCTCCGAGCGGCGTGCCCCCCGGCCCTGTACGATCACCGGTGGCTGAACGCTGCGGGCTCCGCGCCCGGGCATTCAGCAGGGCACGATCGTGAACCCATCGGCTTCCATCGAACCCGGCCCACTTGCCCAGGCGCCGCCCGGGACGCGGATCTCGCTCCTGGGCTCGCGCCCTGGCGGCCTCACCACCCAGGAAGCAGCCGCCAGGCTTCGCGACTGGGGTTCCAACGACCCCGTGCAGCCCGTCGCCGCGCACCCCGTTTGGGCCTTTGCCTCCCAGTTTGTCCACACCCTTGCCCTGCTACTCTGGTTCGCCGCCGGCCTCGCCTTCGCCGCCAATATCCGCGAACTCGGCGCGGCAATCGTCGCTGTCGTCGTGCTAAACGGCGTGTTCGCTTTCGCCCAGGAGTACCGGGCGGGGAAAGTTGTCGAAGGCCTGATGCGCAGGGTCGCGCCATCTGCCCGCGTGGTCCGCGATGGCGTCGTCCAGCAGGTCCCGGCCTCGTCACTTGTGCCCGGCGATATCGTCCACCTTTCCGCTGGCGACGTCGTCCCCGCCGACTGCGCCTTGCTGGAGAGCGAGGATCTCACCGTCGACCTCTCGTTACTCACCGGGGAGTCGACACCGGTGGAACGGTCCGCCGAACCGGTGGATTCGCTCGCCGGGAGCGCGAGGCTCGTTGCCCTCCGGCCCCTGCTCCCCGCAGCCGCAGCCGTCGCGACCGGCAGCGCCGTCGCGGTGGTCTTTGCGACCGGGCCGGCCAGTTCCATCGGTCAGATTGCCGGGCTCGTCCAGGGAGTCTCGCGGCGGCAGTCAGTGCTCGAACGCCAGGTTGGCGCGCTCTCGCGGGTAACAGCCACCATCGCCGTGATCGCCGGCGCCGCGACGTTGGCCCTGGCCGCCACGCTGACCGAGACATCGTTCCTTGCCGCGCTAACGTTCAGCACGGGCGTGATCGTCGCGCTCGTCCCGGAAGGGCTGCTTCCCACGCTCAGTGTCTCGCTGGCGATAGGCGCGCGGAGGATGGCCGAGCGTGGCGCCGCGGTCCGCCGCCTTTCGGCGGTTGAAGTAGTCGGCCACGTGACGGTGATCTGCACCGACAAGACGGGAACGCTCACCGAGAACCTGCTCACCGTAAAGGGCGCGGTCTCCGCCGATGGTGCCCCGTCGCCCCCGGAAGAGCTCCTGCTCGCTGCTGTGCTCTGCAACGACGCGGTGATCCAGGGCGATGCAGTCTCGGGCGATGCGCTCGATGTCGCCCTGGTCCGCTGGGCCCAGGGCCTCGGCATCGACGTGGCTGCCTCACTGGCTGCTCATCCGCGGATCGCATCCACGCCGTTCGATGCGAAGAAGCGCTACATGACCGTCACTTGCTCATTTCAGGATAGCGTGCTGGTGTTGGCCAAAGGCGCCCCTGAGGCGGTGCTCAAGCTGGCGCGCCCGGGGTCGCTCCCGGCGGTCCTCGGCAGGGCCATCGAGCAGGCCACTTCCGACGGCGACCGGGTGCTCCTTGTCGCCACGGGCCCGGCCGAAGGAGCGCTCGAGCCCATCGGGATCGTGCGATTTGGCGACCCGCCACGACCCGGCGTTGGCGAGGCCATGGACGCCTGCCGCAGGGCCGGCGTCCGCGTCATCATGCTCACCGGCGACCATCCAGAGACCGCACGGGCCGTCGCACGGACGGTCCGCCTGGTCGACGGTCATGTCCCCGTGAAGACCGGCGACGACGTTGACCAGATGGCGGATGCACAACTGCGGGATTTTCTCCAGTCGAACGCGGTCATCGCACGGGTCGACCCGCAGCAGAAGCTCAGGATTGTCCAGGTGCTCCAGGGGGCGGGTGAGGTTGTCGTGGTTACCGGGGATGGCGTCAACGACGCTCCGGCGCTCCGCGCGGCCGACGTCGGCGTGGCTATGGGGTTGCGCGGCACCGAAGTCGCCAAGCAGTCCGCAGACATCATCCTCGCCGACGACAACTTCACCACCATCGTGGCCGCCATCGAGGAAGGCCGGGCGATCCGCGCGAATATTCGCCGCTTCATGAGTTACGTGTTCGCCAGCAACGTCGCCGAGCTCGTGCCCTTCCTCGTATACATCTTCTTGCCTGTCCCGCTCCCGCTCGCCGTGATCCAGGCGCTGGCCGTCGATGTGGGGACCGACCTGCTCCCGGCGCTCGCGCTCGGGTCCGAGCCCCCGGGCAGTCGCGCCATGCAGGGCCCCGCCGAGCCGCCGTCGCGACCGCTGCTCACCCGCCGCCTGGCCATCCGGACGTTCCTCTTCTTCGGGCTGGTCGAGGCAGCCCTCGCGCTCGGCGGCTTCTTCGCGTTCTACCTGTGGCAAGGTTGGAGGCCGGGAGAAGCGTTCGGCCCGTACGAATCCCTTCACCTCCAGGCTGCCACCGTGACATTCTTGGGGATTGTCGGCGGCCAGGTCGCCTGCCTCGTGGCGCAGCGCGATGGCAACCTCCGCCAGCGCCTGTCGCTCCGTTCGAACCGGGCGATCGCGGTCGGGCTGGCCTTCGAACTGGCGCTGGCACTGGTGCTGGTCTACACCCCGGGGCTCAACCGCGCACTCTCGATGGAAGCCGTGCCCCTGGCCTGGCTCATGGCTGTTCCCGCTGCCGCCGCCGGGTTCATCGCGCTCGATCAGCTCCGGCGGGGCCTTTCGCGGGTCCGGGCAGGCGGAGCCTTCAGCGCAGCCTGATCCACCGGCGCTTGCCCACCTGGACAATGGTCCCCCGTCGGGCGGGCGTGGTCGGCTCCATCACCAGCCCATCCATCGTCACGGCGCGCTGCTCGAACAGCCGCCTTGCCTCGCGTTTCGATGGCGCCGCGCCCATCGAGACCACGACATCGAGCAGCAGATCGCCCTCGCGCACGCGATATTCGGGAATCTCGTCCGGGACTTCCTTACGCTGCACGGTCCGCTCGAAGTGCTCCTGCGCCGCGGCGGCCGCCTGCTCGCCCCAGAACTCGCTCACGATCGTCCTTGCCAGCAGTTTCTTGGTTTCCATCGGGCTTCGCTCGCCATCGCGCAATGCCCGCATGATCGCCCGCACCTCATCCGGGTGCAGGTTGGTCGCCAGGGTGAAGAAGTCGCCAATCACCTCGTCGGGGATCGACATCGCCTTCCCGAACTGCTCCTCGGGCGGGTCGTTAACGCCAATGTGGTTGCCCTTGGATTTCGACATCCGCTCTTTCCCATCGAGCCCAACCAGGATGGGCATGGTCACCGGCACGTGCGGCTTCTGGCCCGCGTCCTCCTGGATCTTCCGGCCGGCCATCAGGTTGAAGAGCTGCTCCGTACCGCCCACCTGCACGTCGCATTCCAGCGCGTACGCGTCGTATCCCTGCATCAGTGCATAGAGGAACTCGTGCAGGTAGATGGCGTCGCCGTCTTCCCAGCGCTTGCGGAAGTTTTCCCGGCGCAGCATCTCGGCCACGGTGAACTTCGACATCAGGCTGATGACATCGGGGAACGTCAGCTTCCCCAGCCACTCCGAGTTGTGCCGCAGCTCGGTCTTCTGCGGGTCGAGGATTCGAGCGGCCTGCTCGAAGTAGGTCGCCTCGTTGGCGGCGATGTCTTCCGGCGTGAGCATCGGCCGCAGTTTGTTCTTGTCGCTCGGGTCGCCGATCAGCGCGGTGTAGTCGCCAATGAGGAAGATGCAGTGGTGGCCGAACTGCTGAAACTGGCGCAGCTTTCGCAGCGGAACCGTGTGCCCGAGCGTCAGCGACGTTGCCGTGGGGTCGATGCCGAGGTAGACGCGCAGCGGACGGTCCTCTTCGAGGAGCGCCCGCAACTCGCGCTCCATCTGCTTCTTCAGCAGGGCGTCGCCATACTCCACGCCGCTCATCAGGACGCTCATCTGCTCATCGACGGGTGCCATCGTTCGTGTCATGCCATGTCCAGCCGGTGGTTCGAGGATAGCGATGCGCTCAGCGGAGGATCTCCCGCGCGCGGACGATGTCCCGGGCAATCTGCGCCTTGAGCTCTTCGACGCTCTCGAACTTCATTTCGCCCCGGATGCGAGCGATGATCTCCAGGTCCATCCGTTCGCCGTAGAGGTCGCCCTCGAAATCGAGCAGGTGGGTCTCGATCGAGACGTGGCCCGCATCGAAGGTCGGCCGCCGGCCAATGTTCGTCCCGCCCAGCAGCGAATGACCGGCCACCTGTGCCCGCGTCGCGTAGACGCCCAGCGCTGGCAGCGCCCGGTCGACCGCCACGGAGATGTTGGCCGTGGGGATCCCGATGGTGCGGCCGCGTTCGAAGCCCTTCACCACCGGACCCGAGATCCGGTAAGGCCGGCCGAGCAGAGCCGTGACGCGGTCCATGTCGCCTTCGGCGAGGGCCTTGCGCACGGCAGTCGAACTGTAGCGCTCGTGGTCGTGCATCAGCGGCTCAACCTGGATGACCTCGAACCCGAGCTCGGCGCCCAGCCGGCGCATCCGCTCAACCGTGTCCTTTGGCGCCCCCCGGCCAAAGGCTGCATCGGGCCCGAGCACCATCAGCCGCATGCGCAACCACTTGTGGAAGGCCGTCGCCAGCTCCTCCGCGGTCACCTCCGATACCTCGCTGGTGAAGGTCAGGGGGATGACCCAGTCGGCCCCGGCCGTTCGCAGGAGCTCCATGCGGTCTTCGAGCGAGGTGAGGTAACTCGGCGCCACTTCGGGCCGCAAGACCGTGATCGGGTGCGGGTGGAGCGTGACCACGCCCGGCGAGAGGGCGCGCTTCTTCGCTTCCTGGCGGAGCCGCTTCAGCAGCGCCTGGTGGCCCAGGTGCACCCCATCGAGCACGCCGATCGTGAGCGCGGTTTCCGGGCCCGGCGCCCCGGCGGTGAGTTGCGCCTGCGTGAAGGTCGGGATGCTCATGTGCGTGTTCACAGCCTACCAACGCCGGGTGGACTGTGCACAATGGCCGCAGGTGGCTCTCCCTTCCGCGTGGGTTCGTCGCCACGCTTGAGCCGGTATCCCCTTGTCACGGAGGAAGCGCATGGACCGCACCACCAGCCTGCAGGAGCGCATCGCCCCGTTCTTTCCCGGCACGCTCGGGATGCGTCTCACCTCGGCAGCCCCCGACCGGGTTACCGCAGAGTTGTTCGTTCGGGACGAACTCTGCACCGTGCCGGGCATCTGCCACGGTGGAGTGCTGATGGCCTTCGCCGATACCCTCGGCGCCGTTGGCACCGTGCTCAACCTCCCGGACGGCGCCGGGACCACCACCATCGAGTCCAAGACCAACTTCTTCGGTCCCGGCGTTGCCGGCACGACGCTCACCGCCGAATGCCTCCCGCTCCACCGCGGCCGCCGCACGCAGACGTGGCAAACGTCCATCCGCTCTCCCGAGGGCAAGCTCCTGGCCCAGGTCACCCAGACGCAGATGGTCTTGTAACCAGCAGGCTGGTTCGACCACTCCCGCCACCAATCCGACAATCGGCCGATGCGCCCCTGGTTGTTCGCCCTGCTCGGATGGGCTGGCGTCATCTTCCTGCTGTCCAGCTTCCCCAACCCGCCCGGCCCTCGCGGGCCCGAGTGGCAGTCGTACGCGGCCCACACGGTCGAGTACGCGGTCTTCGCCTTCCTGGCCGCCCGGTTCCTCGCCGCGACCTGGCCGGCTTCGCCCCCGTTGCGGCTGGCGCTGGCGGCGTGGATGCTCGCCGTGCTCTATGGGCTCTCCGATGAGCTCCACCAGGCGTTCGTGCCGGGCCGCGACGCAAGTCTCGTGGATGTCGCTTTCGATGCGTTCGGCGCGGCGATTGGGTCCGGGTTCGCCACCTTGACTCTCCGGCGCGAGGGCCCGGCGCCGAATCAGCGCGCGGATTAGGCGGCGACGGCCAGCGCCACCACCTCGATGTCGCCCCAGGCCTCGGTCTGGCGCGCATCCGCTTCTCCAGCCTTCAGCAGTTCCAGGATCGCCAGGAAGGAGACCACGACTTCGAGCCGGTTCGTGCATTCCATAATCGCCCGCCGGAACGAGAACTTGCCCCGGCGCCGCAGGCGCTCGCGGAACTCTCCGATGCGCTGGACCAGCGTCATCGCGGTATCGCGCTGCAGCACTGCACGCGGCCGCGCCTCAGCGGGCTTCTTGTTCAGCACCTCGATCATGATCGCCCGCAAGCGCTCCATGGTGACGTTCGAAAGCCCGGTCCCCTCCGGCGGGGCCGGTGGAGGCGCCAGCCGCGTGTAGATCCGGAAGCCTGTCTCCTGCCGCTCTTCGAGCACCGACGCAATCTCCGCGAACCGCTTGTACTCCCGCAACAGCTCGACAAGCTCACGGCCGACGTCGTCTTCCTCCAGCTCGCCCGGTTCGTCCTGCGGGGGCCGGGGCAGCAGCGCTCTCGACTTGAGGAAGATGAGCTTGGCACCCACGGCGACGAACTCGGCGAGGGCCCCGGGATCGAAGCCCTCGCTGGTCCGGATGGCGCGAAGGTACTGGTCCGTCACAGCCACAAGCGAAACAGCCGTGATGTCCAGGTCGTCGCGTTCGATGAGATGCAGAAGCAAGTCCAGGGGACCCTGGAAGACGGGCAGCGTGATCTCAGCCATGACTCCCGACGAGCCGACGCCCCCCCGC
>CAYUVT010000122.1:0-9140 GCA_964448165.1 uncultured Anaerolineaceae bacterium
CTCAGGGTAGAATCGACCCCGACGAGCTCACCGTGGCGTTCATCACGGGCGCGGGGTTCAAGACGCTGGAGGCGGTCTCGGAGGCGCTGAACCCGCCGCTGGAGGTGGATGCCACGATGGAGAGTTTCGAGAGCGCCTATCGCGCCCTGGCGGCGCAGGGAGTTGCCTGATGGCAGTCAAGCGTGTGCGGTTTACTTTCCCCGAAGATCTGATCAAGGAACCGCTGATCTACAACCTGGGTCACGAGTTCCGCGTGATCACCAACGTGCGCATGGCCGATGTCGATGAGAAGACGGGCTGGGTGCTCCTCGAACTCGAGGGGGACCCCGACGAGATCGAGCGGAGCCTGGCGTGGGCGCAGGATAAGGGCGTCCGCATTGACCCGGTGGCTGGCGACATCGTCGAAGGTTAGGCCCCGCAGGCAACCGTTGAACCGAACCATAGAACCTGGAGTGACACCATGGCGATTACTGTCCGCATTCCGCAGCCGCTACGAAACCTGACCGGGAACCAGTCGACGGTGACCGGCGAGGGGACGACCCTCGACTCGCTGGTTGCGAACCTGGAGGGGGCGTACCCGGGGATCAAGGAGCGGATGCTCGATGAAGCGGGCCAGATCCGGCGCTTTGTGAACATTTATGTGAACGGCGATGACGTGCGTTTCATGGATGGGCTGGGGACGGCGTTGAAGGACGGCGACGAGGTGAGCATCGTGCCGGCGGTAGCGGGCGGTTAGCGGCTAGCCTTCAAAGAGCTCAGCAACCGCAAACCGCATGCCGGGAGCGTGCACGGATTCGACGCCATCGACGCCGCTGAGAACCCGGCGGGCCCCGGCCGCGTAGACTTCAACCGCTTTCGATTCCAGGTCAACGACCCATGCGGACGAGACGGCGAACCGCAAGTAGAGATCGACCTTGACACGGATGTCGCTCCGTCGCTGTCCCAGGGATCGCATTTCAACGGCGACATCGGGCGGCCGGGTGGTCCATTCGTCGTCAGCCGGCGGGTCGGAACGGCAGAACGCGACATCCGGGAGCGGCGCGCTGGGGCCGTCGGTCGCCCCGGGGGGAATGATGGCACGGGGTTCGACACCCGCGTAACCGATTTCGGAGAACCAGGCAGCGAGCTTCGCGGCGATACGACTGTGGCCCCATCGTGCTGACGCCTTCTCGTACACCGCCCCATCGATGAGCTCCA
Source organism: uncultured Anaerolineaceae bacterium (assembly GCA_964448165.1). Lineage (GTDB taxonomy): Bacteria > Chloroflexota > Dehalococcoidia > Tepidiformales > Tepidiformaceae > Amarobacter. Next base: position 1,198 of record CAYUVT010000122.1, read on the forward strand.
GCCGCCGCTCGTCGATGCCTGGCATCGCAAGGAACTCATCGAGGGTGAGCCGTGTCCTGGCCGCCATGGGTTGTTGGCAGCAGAAAGCCCCCGGGGGTTACCGGGGGCTCTCCGTGGTGACCTGGGGATTAGAAGACGTTCGGCGTCTTGGTCTCGCCCTGCTGGGCCGGGGGCTGCTGAGGTGCCTGCGCCTGGTGCGGAGCGGCCGGGGGCGGGACCTGCTGCTGGGAGGATTGCTGGAGCTGGGCCTGTTGCTTCGCGGCCTCGGCGTCCTCGTCCTTCACGGCGCGGCGGAACTCCTTGATCGAGGTGCCGAGCTCGCGGCCGAGGCCGCTGATTTTGCCCACGCCGAAGATGAGGATGATCACCGCGCCGATGATCAGCAGCTCCGGGGCGCCAAGTGAACCAAACATAAACGCCTTCTTCCCGGCTCCCCAGGGGGAGCCACCTCAACATGGTACAGGATAGGCCAATGGCGCGAACGCGCCATGTACCAGACCTTTTCCTAGCCTACCCGCTCCACAAATACGTCCATCACTCCACCGCAGATCTTGTCGTCTCCGTCGGTGGGCTCGGTGAGGTCGACCGTGACGATCCTTGGCTGACCATCCTGGAGGACCGTCATGGCTTCCTGCCAGACTTCCGCCTCTCCGCAGCCGCCGCCGATGGTGCCGAAGAACGAGCCGTCCCGACGGACAACCATCTTGGCGCCGGTCTTGCGCGGAGTAGACCCGCGGGTGCGCGCGACGGTGGCGAGCACCACCGGTTCGCCCCGTTCGAGGGCGCCGGCGAGGGCGCGATAAATCTCATCCTGCATGCGTTGATCGTGCCGTGTTCCGGTGAGGCTGACAACCCGGGAGGGATGCTCACGGCCTGGTGGGGATATCCCTGATGGCGGGCAGAGACGCCATATCGGCAGGCGGATGACCAAATTGATAGCGCACACGATATGCTTTGTGCGACATCTTGGCAACTTCTCGTGTACGAGTCTTACACCCGCGGGCCACCGCGTCGATTGCACCGGTGGAGGCCCCGTACCCCGGGGGCTTACATCACAGCAAGGCGGGGAGGACCCGCCCGGTTCGCAGGAGTGCAATCCATGATCATCCGCAACCTCAGGAGTGGCCGGCGGCTTGCCGTGCTGGCCGTCTTCGCCATCGTCGCCATGTCGGCTTTCGGCTTCGCGGCGAACAACACCTTCAACGGCGGTACCGACGCTGGCCGTGCCGGCGACGGCACCGGGACCATCGCCGGGTACGACGTTACGAACATTCACTACGTCTTCGATGCCAACAACCCGGCCGAGATCGATGAGGTGCATTTCACGCTGGACGCTGCTGCGGCGACGGTCCGGGCTGCGATCAACGGCACCAACTCGTCGAGCTGCACGAACACCGGCGGGAACAACTGGGAGTGCACGATGCCGGCCGGCGTCACCGTCAATGCGGCCACGCAGCTCCGCGTCGTCGCGGCCGACTAGCACCGATTGAGCACCAGGGGTGCGCGGGAACGGGGAGGTCAGGCCCCGCGCGCACCCCACCAGGTTGGGGGACGACAATGGAGCCACGGCGGCGGCTGGTCGCTTCGCTCGCCTCGGCGTTCACGCTGGTCGCGGTCATCGCGGCGTGGATCGCCTTCGCCCCGCCCCAGCTCGGCGGGCGCACGTCGTATGTCATCGTCAGCGGCAACAGCATGGAGCCCGGGATGCACCGGGGCGACCTGGCGATCGTCCGCAAGCAGGACACCTACGGCGTCGGCGATGTCGTGACCTACCGCCACCCCAGCATCGGCCCGGTCATCCACCGCATCATTGATACCGACGGCGCGCGATTCGTCTTCCAGGGAGACAACAACGACTTCGTCGACCCCTATCGCCCGGCACAGGGCGAACTGATCGGGGAGCTCTGGATCCATGTGCCTGGCGCGGGCGCATGGCTATCGCGCTTTCATTCGCCGGCGTACTTCGCCGGGCTGTTGTTCGTCGCTTTCGTGGGATTGGGTGGCGGGACTGCTGCGGTCCAGGCCGCCCGTGGACGCCGGCGAAAGCGGCACGGCCGGGTTCGGCCAACAGGAACCGATACCAGGGGGGCACCATCCATGAGTCCGTTGCTGCGAGCATGGCAGGACACTCTCTCTCTCCTCGTGGCGGCTGCGGCGGGGCTGGGCCTGCTGGCGTGGATCGCCTTCAGCCGCCCCGCCACCCACCAGGTGCCGGAGAGTACGCCGTATGTCCAGTCCGGCGAGTTCACCTACAGCGCCGCGACAGCCGACGGGCGTGTTTACGACGCGGGCGAGGTGACATCGGGCCAGCCAGTCTACCGGAGGCTGAGCGATTCGGTGATGTTTGGCTTTGACTACTCGTTCGAAGGAACGGGGGCGACCGGAATTGGCGGCGCATACCAGCTCGTTGCCGAACTGGGAGACGAGAACGGCTGGCGGCGAACCATCGAACTCACGCCCGAGACCGCCTTCACCGGCCCAACGTTTGCCGCGCAGGGGGTCCTGCAGCTGGCCCGGGTCGATGAACTCATCGCCATCCTCGAGACGCAGTCGGGCGTGAAGAACGACCGTTACGCCATCACCATCTCGCCGCGCGTGCGGGTGGCAGGCAGTGTGAATGGCACACCATTCGAGGACACCTTCTCCGGCGCGGCGCTGGCGATGGAGCTCGATAAGGTGCAGCTCCGGCTGGGAAGGGGAACCGGTCAGGTCCCGCTCGACCAGCTGACCCCGCGGGCCGAGGGTAACGTGACGACCCGCGTCGAACGCGCGAATTCGGTCGGGCTGCTGGTGCTGGATCTCCCGGTGAGCGTGGCGCGCATCCTGTCGCTGGCAGGGCTGGGCATCGTCCTGATCGCGACGGGAGCGTACGTCATCGCTCTGGTGCACGTGTGGCAGGGCCCGGCGCCGGTGGACGGCGCCCGGCTGAGGTCGCCCCTGGTGACGGTGCGCGGCCGGGTGCCTGCAGCGCGGACGAAGGTTGTGGACGTGACGAGCCTGGGCGACCTGGAGCGCATCGCGCAGCAGGCGAGTGCGGTGGTGCTGCAGGAGGCGCGGCCTGGCTTCCACGCCTACTTCGTTTACGACGGCGAGTTGACCTACCGCTACCAGGCGATTGGCACCTCCGAGGCGCCCGCCGCCGTCGCGGGAAGGCAGGGAGCGGCGTGACGTTGCGAGCCCTCCCGCGATACGCCCTCGGCAGTCTTGTGGCGCTCGCCGTGGCCACGGTCGTATCGGCGGCGGCGGCGGCGAACACCGTGCCGCCATCGAGAGCCGGCGATTCGAACCACCGGGCCACGCTCTCGGAGTTGACCCCACCCGAGTGTTCGCACCTGTCACTCACCCGCCTGCAGCTCGGGCCAGGTGGGAGCGGCGGCGGGAACGCGCTGGTCCTCGGGACGCTATCCGGCGGCACGCTCACCGGTGGAGGTGGCGCCGACTGCATCGTGGGGGGCGCCGCCAACAGCGTGCTCCAGGGCCAGGGCGGGAACGACGTGCTCATCGCCGGGCCGGCTTTCGTCGTCTTCCTCAACGGTGGTGGCGGGAACGACATCTGTTATGCGGGCGCGGCAGTCATCGTGATCCCTTCGGGGTGCGAGACGTACGTGCCCTGACGCTAAACGCGGAGGAACACGCGCAGTTCTTCGCCATCGACCTCGACCCTGTCGACGAGTTCCCTGAGGGCGGCCTGCAGTTCTTCGAAGGGGACCTGGTCCCATTCGGCAAGGACGCGCGCTCGGAGCGCGTCGAGGTGGCGCCGGCGCTCGGCCTCGGTCTGCTGGGCGCGGAGGCGCTCGCGGGCGGCAGCGAGCTCGGCCTCGAGCTCCTGGTGCTCGCGGGCCAGGTCGGCGCCGAGTGCTTTCATGCGCTCCATAGTGATGTGTCCGTGGGCGGCGTCGGCGACAAGCTCTTCCACCTGGCGGCGGTTTCGCTTCATGCGGCCTTCGATGCGATCGACCTGGGTATGGAGGTCGAGGAGGTATGAATCGACGTTCCCCGCGCGGCGGAGGCGAGTCACGGGCTGCTCGTCTTCCGCGAGCGCGGCCCGGAGGCGCTCTTCGAGGCTGGCCACTCGCTGGGTGTTGTAGGCGCAGCTGTTCTGGTTGGTGCGCGATTCGCACTGGTAGTAGCGGTACGAAGCAGCCCTGGTCTCGCCGTCCTTCGTCATCCATTTCTGGCGGCGGCTGACGCCGATGAGCTTGTTGCCGCAACGCGCGCAATACACCAGCCCGCTGAGCAAGAAGGGCTGGACGGTCCGGGTGCGGGCGCCGCCGTGGCGCGATTGGAGTCGATCCTGGACCTTGCGGAAGTCTTCGGGGGAAACGAGCGACGGGTGGCTGCCAGTCACTGTAGTTCCGAAGCGCGAATAGTGGCCCAGGTACGCACGGTTCCGAAGAATGTCGCGCACGGTGACCATGCTCCAGCGGCCACCCCGTCGGGTTGCGACGTTCTCGGTGTTGAGCTGGCCGGCGATCTTGCGGATACCCATGCCTTCCTGCAGGTAGAGCCGGAAGATGTAGCGGACGACAACGGCCTCCTCGGGCACCAGCTCGAGCCGGCGGCGCGGCCCGACGCGGTATCCGTACGGGGGGCGCCCGAGGACTTCGCCCTTCACAGCCTTACGGCGCATGGCCGAACGCACCTTTTCGGAGACGGGCGTGCCTTCTCCACGGTCGGCCCAGGTATCGACAAGCTCGCGGAAGGCATCGGCCCCGTTGTGGGCGAGGAGCACGGAGACCCCGGTCTGCTCGATTTCCAGGAGCTTGAGGGCGCCCTGGCCGAGGTCCGGGCCGAGGACGCCGAGGCTATCGACCACGACCACCACGAATCCACGGTCGGGCCGGCCGAGGAAGTGGAGCATCTGGGGGAACCCGCCGCTCCCCGGCGGCTCGCCCTCGGTATCGAGGAAGGTGCCTGCCACCTCGTAGCCGTGACGGGTGCAGAAGTCGAGGAAGGCCTGGTTCTGCTCGCCGATGCTGCGCTTCTGACCGTTCTTGCGAGCTCCCTCAACGAAGTATCCGACGGCGCGCACGCTGCTAACCCACGTAGAGGATGCGCTCGCAATTGGGACACTGGGCGAGCTGGTCGGGCTGGAACGCGCGCCGGCGGATAGCCTCGGGGATGGTCACGCGGCAGCCAGTGCACATGCTGCCCTGGATATGGGCGACCGCGACTCCACCCTTGCGGCGGCGGACGTCCTCGTAGAGGTGCAGCGCCGCAGGCGTGACCTTGAGCTTCTGAGCCTCGCGCTTGGCCTCGGCGCCTGTCAGTGCGGCAGACAACCGGGCGGCTTCGTCCTGGAGCGAGCGTTTCTCTGTTTCCCAGCTGGCCTGGGCCCGGGAGAGGGCGGCGGTGGCGGCGGCGTGCCCCGACTCGAGTGACTCGATGCGGGACATGACTTCGATGAGCTGATCCTCGAGCTTGCTTCGCTGCTGCTTCAGGAGCTCGAGCTCGTGCTGGATGTTGCCAAGCTCTTTGGGGTTGCGGACGGAGCCGTCGTAGAGCCGCTTTTCCTCGGGCTGGATGCGGGCGTTGAGCACGCTGATCTCACCATCGAGCCGGCGTTGCTCGCGCCGGGAGGCAGCGAGCTCGGCGTCAATCGATTCGAACGCGGCCCGGGCACGCTCAAGGTCTTCGCTGCCCTGGAGGCGACGCTCGATATCGTCGAGCGCGGCGCGGATGCGGGCGGCCTCGTCGTCGAGTTCCTGGAGGGTGCGGATGTTGGTGACCTGGGACAAAGGCGGCTCATTTCATGGGCTGGAGGCTAGCCTGGGTGAAGGCTAACCGTAGCACGAAGCGTAGGGAGTGAACCCGGCGGCGTAAACGGCGATCAGGCCGCCCGGGGCGCGATTTGCAGAATCGTTACGCAAGTGCGGGAGTTATGGCGCGAAGGGCTATGCGCGCGGGCAGCGGTGGTATTTACTGGAAAGAGCACCACCACGGATACCCCCATGTTGTTCAATGTCGCACAGCTCCTGCGCCAGGAAGTGGGCGCAAGCCGCCGCTATGTGCTGGAACCCGAGGCTCCGGTTCATTCCGGGCGAGTAGAGCTCATCCGTGTGCCCGAGGGTGTGCTGGTGCGGTGTGAGGCGGCGGTGCTGCTGGAAGCGCAGTGCAGCCGCTGCCTGGCGGCCTTCGCCTACCCGGCACAGGTACGGTTCGAGGAGGTGTTTGTCCAGCAGATCGACCTGGTGCATGGGCACCGGCTGCCGGAACCTGAAGATCCGGAGAGCTTCCGCATCGAGCTGGATAACACGATCGACATTAGGGAGGCGGTGCGGCAATATAGCGAGACGGTTGCCGATATGCAGCCGCTCTGCCGGCCGGACTGCCCGGGGCTTTGCCCGGTGTGCGGTGCCGACCTGAGCATTGCAGAATGCCAGTGCGAACGGGGGCCATTCGACCCGAGGTGGGCGGCCCTTCTCGGACTGAAACGCACGACAAATGGGTAACGACCTGAAGGAGACCCGCTATGCCCCCGCTGCCGAAGCGGAAGTACGCCTCTTCTCGACAGGGAAAACGGCGCTCGCACCTGAAAATCCGGATGCCGCACGTGGTCGACTGTCCTCGGTGCAAGAGCCCCCGGCTCGCGCACCACGCCTGCCCGATCTGCGGGACGTACCGGGGCCGGGAAGTCATCCAGCTTCCGGAACCCGACCTCGAGAGCTGACGAGCGCGGCTCTCGCTGTGGCGCCCTTCCTCACCTTCACGGACCCGGTCCATGCCGACCGGGCATTTGTGTTTCCCGGCCAGGGAGCTCAATCGGTAGGGATGGGCAAGGACCTGTACGAACAGTTCCCCTCGGCGCGCGAACTCTACGACCGCGCCGACGAGATCCTCGGGTTCGGCCTGAGCCGGCTGTGTTTCGAAGGGCCGGAAGAAGAGCTTCAACAGACCCGCAACACCCAGCCCGCCATCGCCGTGACGAGCCTCGCGCTTCTTCGCGTGGCCACAGAACTCAATCCGGCTCTGCTGGAGAGACCGGCATTCGTCGCGGGGCACTCCCTCGGGGAGTACTCAGCCCTGGTGGCGGCCGGGTCGCTCCCGTTCGATGAGGCGGTCCGCCTGCTCCGCACCCGGGGTGAGTTGATGCAGGCGGCTGGCGACAAGAATCCTGGCACGATGGCCGCGGTGCTCGGCCTCGATGTCTCGGACTGCGAGGAAGTGTGCCGTGAGGCGGGCGCGGAGATTTGCAACATCAACGCGCCGGGCCAAATCGTGATCGGCGGGCGTCGCGAAGCAGTCGTGCGCGCGCTCGACTATGCCAAGGCGCGCGGCGCGGTGAAGGTGATCCCGCTGAGCGTCAGCGGCGCGTTCCACAGCTCGCTGATGCGACCCGCCGCCGATGGCATGGTCCAGCCGGTGGCGACCGCCGAGATCGGCGACCCGTTGATTCCCGTGGTTGCGAACTGCACGGCCACGCCGATTTCCCAGGAAGTGGCGATCCGCCACGAACTCGTCGACCAGGTGTGCCGTCCGGTGCAGTGGAGCCAGACAGTCGATTTCCTGGGCGCCCAGGGCGTGGAAACGTTTATCGAGTTCGGGCCCGGGCGCGTGCTGACGGCCATCATCAAGCGCATGTTGCGCAAGTCGAACTGCATCAATGTGAACGATGCGAGTTCGGTCCAGGTCGCGCTTTGATGGGCGAACTGGAAGGGAAGGCGGCGCTGGTAACGGGTGGCTCCCGCGGGATCGGGCGGGCGATCTGCCTGGAGCTGGCCCGCCGGGGGGCGCGCGTGGGAGTGAACTACAACAGCAACGCCGCGCTCGCCGAAGAGGTGGTCGCAAGCATCGTGGCCAGCGGAGGCGAGGCGTTCGCGATCCAGGGAGACGTCGCCGAGCCCGACGCCGCCACAGCGATGGTGAAGGCCACGGTCGAACGGTTCGGCGGCCTCGACATCCTGGTGACGCGCCACACCGCCGATCAGGAACAGCGTCAGCAA
>CAYUVT010000122.1:9150-9569 GCA_964448165.1 uncultured Anaerolineaceae bacterium
GGCGCCAGCCGGGGTATCGGCCGGGCCATCGCCCTTCGCCTGGCCCGCGACGGCGCCCTGGTCGGCGTGCACTACGGGAGCCGAGTAGACGCCGCCGAGCAGACCGTGCGGCAGATCACCGAAACCGGCGGAGAGGCGTTCGCCATTCCGGCGACACTCGGGGTCACCGGCGACGCATCGCAACTCTGGGAGGCCTTCGACGGCCACGCCGACGGCCTCGACATCCTGGTGAACAACGCCGGGATCACGCGCGACGGGCTGTTGATGCGCATGTCGGACGAGGATTGGGATGCCGTCCACCGGACGAACCTGAGGGGCGCGTTCCTGGTGACCCGGGCAGCGATGCGGCCAATGCTCCGGGCCCGAGGCGGGCGGATCATCAACATCACCAGCGTGGTGGGAGTGATGGGCAATGCCGG
>CAYUVT010000123.1:0-9406 GCA_964448165.1 uncultured Anaerolineaceae bacterium
TGGTGAGCACGGCCCCCAATGACATCCACGCGGTGATGGACCGCCTCCGGGCCGGCATCCCGGGGACTCCGGCCTCAGCGAACTCTTCGTTCATGATGAACTGTTCGACGACGGACATGTCGGCGCCGCCGTACTTCTTGGGCCACGAGGGAGCGATCCAGCCCTTCGCGGCGACCTTGTCGCGCCACTCCTTGATAGCGCCGAGCCGGCCGAAGAGTGAGCCCTCGCCCTGTTCCACATCGCCCCGCAGGGCAGCGGGAGCTTCCTTCTGGATGAAGTCGCGGACTTCCTTGCGCCAGGCGGCTTCGCGTTCGCTATCGCCAAGGTTGATTGCCATGGGTTTCCTGCTTTCGAAGTGCCGTACCTTTGGGTCGCGGCGGAGTATGCGTCAACGATTGTGAGGGAGCGCGTGCCCCTCCGCAAGCGAACGTGATTCGGGTTCATGCCCATTGGCCGATAAGAAACATCGATGAGTGTGCCGCTACCCCGCCTCGCCAAGCTTGTGATAGGATTCACATGTCCCAACGGGGTGGCAAGCTCCTGGTCTTGTCCCTTCTCCTACTGCTCTGCTTCCATTGCCCTCCTGGGAGCTTGCCACCCCACCCCCCCTTTTCCTCACCGGTACTGGTATCCTTGCCCCCATGACCTCACCCGCACGCCGCCCGGCCTGGCAGGACCGCTGGGAAGAGCTGAAGCCGGCCCCGTTCCGGAACTACGTCGAGGTGCTCCCCGGGCTCTACCAGGTCCGAACCAAGGGGTCGAAGGCGTATCTCATCGTTGAGGACGACATCACCCTGATCGATACCGGCTCACCCGGTTCCGGCGAGCGTATCTTGCGGGCCGTCGAGGAACTCGGCCGGTCGCCGGAAGACATCAAGCACATCGTCATCACGCATTACCACATCGATCATGTGGGCGGCCTGCCCGAACTCCAGGAGTGGGTGCCCGGCAAGACGGGCGTGCACCTCGCCGAGGCACACCACGTGGAGAGCGACCGGCCGCTGCCCAATCCCTTCCAGCACCCGTGGCTCGCGCGTATCTGTGAGCCGTACCTCCTCCGGAACGACCCTGGCGCGGCGCGGGTTGACGTGGTTCTCGATGATGGCGATGAGCTGCCGGCACTGGGCGGGATGCGCATCGTGCACGCGCCCGGCCATACCGCCGGGAGCATCTCCCTCCATTTCCCGAACCGGGGGGTCCTGCTGGTGGGCGATGCGATGCAGTACAAGTTCGGCCGCCTGATGCTTCCGAGCCGCCTCTTCACCCAGGACATGGCTGCCGCCGCCGCATCGGTGCGGAAGCTCGCGACCCTTGACTTCGAGACGCTCTGCTTCAGCCATTTCCGCCCGATCCTCGCGGGCGCCGACCAGAAAGTCCGCGAGTTTGCTCGCGCGTTGCCCGCCAGATGAACACGCTCGTCGAAATGCTCGACCGCTCGGTGCGCGACAACGGCGACCGCCTGGCGCTCACGATGCGCGTCGGTGTCCGCACCACCAAGTACACGTACAACGGTCTCGAGCGGCAGGCCCACGCCTACGCGCGCTTTCTCGCCGGCCAGGGTGTGAAAAAGGGCGACCGGGTGGTGCTCTGGGCGCCAAACCAGCCGGACTGGGTGGCTGCGATGTTCGGTACCTTCATCGCTGGTGGGGTGGCCGTCCCACTCGATGTCCGCTCTTCGCGCGAGTTTGTTGAGCGCGTCGTGCTGCAGACGGAGCCGGCCCTTGGTTTTGGCGGGTCTTCGCAGGCGGAAGTCCTTCGCGAGCTGGAGGTGCCGGCGTATACCTTCGACTCGGTGCCACTGCGCCCGAACGGGCGGCACGAGGGGCCGCCGCTCAGCGCGAACGACGTGGCCGAAATCATTTTCACCTCGGGGACAACGGGGGATCCGAAGGGCGTGGTGCTCACCCACCACAACATCGTTTCCAACGTCGAGGCGGGTATCGCCGTGCTGCCCATCGGGCCCGGCACGCGCATGCTCTCGCTCCTGCCGCTGAGCCACATGTTCGAGCAGGTGGGCGGCTGCTTTGCCCCCATCCATGTTGGAGCGGCAGTGTGCTACCCGGCGAGCCGTCAGCCGGCCGCGCTTTCGCGGACGATGCAGGAGTGGAAGCCGACATTCATCATGGGCGTGCCCCAGGTGCTGACGCTGCTCATGAACGGCATCGAGCGCGAGGCGGCCGCGCGGGGCAAGCTGGGGCTGCTCAACCGGCTTCGCAAGGTGGCCGCGCCGTTGCCGCCGGCGCTCCGCCGGAAACTCTTCCGCTCGGTGCTTTCGCGCTTCGGCGGCAAGCTGGACCTCATCGCCAGTGGCGGCGCGGCAATCGACCCCGAAGTCCAGCTCAAGTGGGAAGCCATGGGCATCGCTGTCGTCGAAGGGTACGGCACCACCGAGTGCTCGCCGGTCGTGACCATCAACCCGCGAAACGACCGTCGCATCCGGAGCGTGGGCCGGCCCCTGCCCGGCCAGCAGGTGCGCATCGCTGAGGATGGCGAAGTGCTGGTACGCGGCCCCAATGTCTTCCAGGGCTACTGGAAGAACCCGCAGGCTACGGCCAACGTGTTCGATGGTGAGTGGTACCGCACGGGCGACCTCGGGTACATCGAGGATGGGTACCTGTACCTGAAAGGGCGGAAGAAGGACCTCATCGTCCTTTCCGATGGACAGAACGTGTACCCGGAGGATGTGGAGTCGGTACTTCGCCACCAGCCCGGTGTGGCCGACGCGGTTGTGCTCGGCCTGGTGGATGGCCCGGACGTGCGGCTGCACGCGGTCATCGTCGAATCGGAGGCCGGGAGCGCGCCAACCGCCGTGCGGCTGGCGAACGAGCAGCTCGATGCTCGCCAGCAAGTGCTCGGCTGGACCGTCTGGCCCGAGCTGGACTTCCCCCGTACGCACACACTCAAGGTCCGCCGGCCCCTGGTGGAGGCATACGTGAAGGAGCATCAGCGCGCTCCGGCGGGAGTGCCGCAGCTCGAGCTGGAAGACCCGCTGTTGCGCATCATCGCCGCGGTCAGGAAGACGGATACGCCACTGACCGAGGACGCGAACCTGGGGATCGACCTCGGGCTGGATTCGCTCGGACGTGTCGAGCTTTTGTCTGGCATTGAAGACGATATGGGCGTGTACATCGATGATACGGAGGTTGGGCCACAGACAACGATCGCCCAGCTTCGCGCCATGGCAGCACGAGGTGAACGCAACGTCCGCATGCGCCGGTTCCCCACCTGGCCGCGCCGAAGGCCGGTCCGCTGGGTGCGCCGTGCGCTCATGTCGCTCGTGGTGTTTCCGCTGCTCAGGCTCGGGTACAGCGTCGAAGTGCGCGGCCGGGAACGCTTCCGCACCGTGGCCGAGCCCTGCCTCATCATCAGCAACCACAACATGCACCTTGATCAAGCAATGCTGCTGCGGAGCATGCCGCACGGTTTCCGCCAGCGCGTGGCCATCGCCGCTGCCGCCAGCGATATCTTTGGCAACCGGTTGCGAGGGTTCGGCGCCAGCCTGCTCGGCAATGCCTTCCCGTTCGCCAAGGAAGGTTCGGGCGTGCGCGAAAGCCTGGAGTACGTCGCCAAGATGCTGGATGAAGGCTGGAATGTGCTGATCTTCCCGGAGGGGCGCCTGACGGTGGTGGGCCCGATGCAGCCGTTCAAGAGTGGCACTGGCCTGCTTGCAGTGGAGACCGGGGTGCCGGTGCTCCCCATGCGCATCGACGTCCTGCGGCCGGGTTTCTATGAGGGGAAGTGGCTGCCGCACCCGCGTGCGCGCGTCCGTGTGAGCGTCGGCGAGCCGATCAGGTTCGCGCAGGGGACGAACTACGCCGAGGCGACCGCCAGGCTCGAAGAGGCCGTGAGAAACGCCTGACACCCTCTACCGCGCTTGCGACAGCGAGCTGGAATAGCGAGGCCCGGGCTAGCCCGGGCCTCTTCGTGTATGACAGGGCGGCGGCGCGCCGCTAGACCTTCAGTGCCAGCGTCTGGGCCAGGTCCAGGTGGATGCCCGGGCCCATAGTGGTCGTCAGCGTGGCGCTGCGGATGTACTGGCCTTTCGCTTCCTTCGGGCGGGCCGCATTCACGGCCTCGACGAGCGTGGCCATGTTCTCTTTCAGTTTCTGGTCTTCGAAGCTGACCTTGCCGAGGGGAACGTGGATGTTCGCCAGGCGGTCGAGGCGGTATTCGACGCGGCCCTGCTTGGCCTCCTGGACCGAGCGTGCGATGTCTTCGGCGCCGACCACGGTGCCGGAGCGGGGGTTGGGCATGAGCCCGCGGGGGCCAAGCACGCGGCCGAGGCGGCCAACCTTGCCCATCATTTCGCGGGTGGCGATGGCCACGTCGAAATCGAGCCAGCCGCCCTCGATCTGCTTGATGAGGTCGTCGCTGCCGACGTAGTCGGCGCCCGCTTCGCGGGCAGCCGCGACGGCTTCGCCCTCAGTGAAGACCAGGACGCGCATCACCTTGCCCAGGCCATGCGGCAAGACCGTGGAGCCGCGAATCTGCTGCTCGGCATGGCGCGGGTCGAGGCCTGTCTTGATGTGGAGCTCGACGGTCTCATCGAACTTTGCCGGGTGGATCTCCTTCGCGAGGGCGATCGCCTCATCGACGGAGTAGAACTTCGACTTATCGACCTTCGAGGCCGCTTCGCGGTAGCGCTTTCCCTTCTTCGCCATGGCTACACGACCTCGATGCCCATGCTGCGGGCGGTGCCTTCGACGATCTTCATGGCCTCCTCGACGCTGTTCGCGTTCAGGTCGGGCATCTTCGTCTCGGCGATCCGGCGGATGTCGTCTTCCGTCACCTTGCCCACCTTGGTGAGGCGGGGGTTGCCACTGCCCTTCTCGATGCCGGCGGCCTTGCGCAGCATGTCGGCGGCGGGCGGCGTCTTGAGGACGAAGGTGAAGGAGCGATCTTCGAAGATGGTGAGCTGGGCGGGGATGATCTGCCCTGCCTTGTCCTGCGTGCGAGCGTTGTACTCCTTGCAGAACTCCATGATGTTCACGCCGTGCTGGCCCAGTGCGGGGCCAACGGGCGGAGCCGGGTTTGCCTTCCCGGCCGGGAGTTGCAGTGTCACCACTGCGCGGACTTTCTTGGCCAATGATTTCTCCTCGTGTGCAAGCGGCGCGCGCACCGGCGCGCCTCCACAGATGGTCCTTCCGGCGGGACACGGCAAGGCCATCCCGACGAACAGGCCGAGCCTTCAGTATGGCAGTTGGCATCAGTGGGAGCAAAGACGCTCCGCGGCATCATCGCGGGGTGCCGCACTGCCAATCCGGTGGGCATGACGACCCGGTAAGCGAGGGTTTCCTTACCGGGCACTTCCATCAAACCCGCCCTTGCGTATACTCCGCGAATCACCGTTTGGGAAGGCGTATCCCAGTTAAAAAGGAACGGTGAACAGAAGCCAAGGGGGGATTCTGCCGTGTCGGATTCCGACAACTACTGGAAGAGGCGTGCCGCCTCTCAACACCTCACTCGCCGCCGCCTGCTTGGCGGCGCGGCCGCCGCTGGCGTCGGCGCGGCCGCGCTCGGGCTCGTCGGCTGCGGGGACGATGACGACGAAGCAACGCCAACGCAGCCTTCGGGCGGCGAAACTCCCGGCGCATCACCGACCGGGGCCGCATCGCCGACCCAGGCCGCCATGCAAAAGGGCGGTACCGCCCACTTCGTCAGCGCCAACAACACGTGGGACACGTTCGACGTGGACCGCAGCCGCTTCTCGCCGGTGGCGTGGCTCATGGGCCTCACCAACCTGGGCGTGATGCAGTGGAAGAGCTTCAACAAGGGCGAACTCGAAGGTGGCCTTGCCGCGAAGTACGAGCAGCCCGACCCGAACACCATCACCTTCACCCTGCGCGACAACGTCTACTGGCACGACAAGCCGCCCGTGAACGGTCGCAAGGCCGTCGCCAACGACGTTGTCCAGTTCATCCTGCGCAACAAGGCCGGGAAGACTCTCGACGGCGTCGACGACCCGAACTTCTACCGGAAGTCGGCCTACCAGTCGGTCGACAAGGTCGAGGCGGTCGACGAAAAGACCGTGAAGGTGACGTTCTCGAAGCCGGACCCGTTCTTCCTGACGACGCTGGCAGGTTCGTATTCGAAGGTCCAGGCGCCAGAAGCCGTCCAGGCTTTCGAAAAGGATTATCAGAACATGAAGGCCGACCTGGTCATCGGTACCGGCGCCTTCGTACTGAAGGAGTGGTCCGCAGAGGGCAAGTCGTCGTGGGTGCGTCACGAGAAGTTCCACACCCAGGTCAACTGGGACGGGATCACCTGGCTCCCGCTTTTCACCGACCAGTCCGCCCAGCTGGCTGCATTCGAACAGAAGCAGATCGATGCCTTCGGTCCGCAGCAGAACACGGTTCTGGCCGACCTGCTGAAGCGCTTCGAGGGCAAGATCGACGAGACGAAGTCGTTCGGTGGCAACCCCATGGCGGGCACGTACTACGGTGGCGCTGCCCCGTGGAACAACCCGAACCTCATCGGGGCGATCTTCCGGGCGATCGACAGGCGCCAGCTCATCGCGACGATCCTCCAGGGGCGGGGTGTGCTCGCCGGGAATAACCCGCCGTCGCAGTCCGCCTTCGCGCTGCCCGAAGCCGAGCTGATCAAGCTGCCCGGGTACCTCGAAGACCGCGCCCTGGAAGAGGCCGAAGCGAAGAAGATGTGGGAGGCCGGCGGCGGCCCCGCGCTCGGCGAAATCATCGTCGACATCGCCGATATCTGGGAAGGACTCTACTCCGGGGTGTCGGCGCTCATCACGAATCAGCTCAAGAAGGTCCTCGGCAATACGTTCACAGCCAAGCTGGAGCCGTATTCCACCATCACGGGCAAGATCGTGAAGCAGGGGTATGGCAACGGCAAAAACAACATCTGGTACGGGTGGATCACGGAGGTTTCGGATCCCGAGCCAACGCTCCTGAACTACCTCCAATACAACTCGAAGCAGCCGCAATTCCAGCAGTACGGCGTGAAGATCGACAAGGTCGACCAGCTCACCGAGCAGTCGATGACGGAGTTCGACATCGCCAAGCGGCAGGTGATTGCCAAGGACGTCATGAAGGAGCTGGTGCTCAACTACGGCGCCGGCATCCACTACAACATGGTCACGGTTGGTTCCACGCTGCGCTGGAACTACCTGAAGATTCCCGAGGCATCGTCGTTCGTGCAGCAGCACATGTACGGGCAGTACTACTGGTTCGACCAGACCGACCCCACCTGGCAGGGCCGGCCAGCCTAACGCAGGAAGGGCACCCCGGGGCAGGAGCCATGGCTCCTGCCCCGGGGCGTTACGAGGGGGGAAGCCAGGAGGAACTACATTCTTCGCCGAATGGTCGTGAACATACCGGTCATCTGGCTGGTCGCGACCCTGGTGTTCCTGGCCACAAGCGTGCTGCCGGGCGACTTTGTCGCCCAGCGTATCGCTGCCCAGGACCCGACATCCACGGATCCAGCGCTGCGCCAGCAGCAGATCGAAGCCGTGCGGAAGGAGCTCGGGCTCGATAAGCCGGTGGCCCAACGCTATGTGATCTACCTGGGGAACCTGTTGCGGGGTGATTTCGGCGTCTCGTACCAGAACAAGGAGCCCGCGCTGCAGGGCATGAAGGATGGGCTGCCGTACTCGCTGCAGCTCTCGCTCATGTCGCTGTTCATCGCGGTGATCACTTCCATTCCCATCGGGATCATCTCGGCGATACGCCAGGACTCCATTACCGACTATGGCCTGCGGTTCTTCGCCATCCTTGCGCTGGCCATGCCCAACTTCTGGGTGGGCACCATGCTCCTGCTCTACGTTGTGAAGTGGAAGCTCTGGAGCATCCCCATCAGTACCTCGCCGTTGCTCTGGGAGGACCCGATGGTCAGCCTGAAGTTGTTCATCCTGCCCGCGATTGCCGGCGGCCTGGCCTCTGGAGCCGGGGTGATGCGCCTGCTGCGCTCCCAGATGCTCGAGGTGCTGCGGCAGGACTACATCCGGACCGCCTGGGCGAAGGGGATGCGGGAGCGCGTCATCATCATTCGCCACGCGATGAAGAACGCCATGGTGCCGGTCGTCACGGTACTCGGGCTCACGCTGGCTGGCCTGTTGAGTGGCAACGTCGTGTTCGAAAACCTCTTCGGCATTCCCGGCGTTGGCCGGCGCATCCTTGCCGCGATCAACGCGCGCGACGTCCCGGTGGTCCAGGCGTTCGTCCTGGTGATCGCCACCTTCATCGTCTTCGTCAACCTGGGGATCGACCTGCTCTACGGCGTGCTCGACCCCCGCATTCGATACTCCTAGGAGGGGCTGCACGTGGCACAGGATCAGGCAGTCCTCGATCGTCCCGGGTCGTACGGTGTCCGCCGGAGCCTCAGCGACCGTCCCACCGTGGTGCGGATGCTCGTGCACATTGGCCGGTTTTTCCGGAACAAGCCGCTCGGCGGATTCGGCGTCATTATCATCGGGCTCTGCGTGTTCGCGGCGATCTTTAGTGACCAGATCGACCGGTACGACCCGGAAACCATCTTCACGAAGACGAACCCGAAGTACGACCCCGTGCTGGCGGAGAAAGCACTCACGGACCCGATGGTCCGCCTGGAGCACCCGGCTGAGGTCTTCCAGAAGGGCGAGACCCCCATCCTTTTCGGCCACCCGACCTCCGACCACTGGCTCGGCACCGATGGCCTGGGGCGCGACCTCTATTCGCGCATCATCCATGGCGCGTGGACGGCGCTCTATGTGGGCCTGGGTGCGGCGCTCATCGCCACCGCTCTCGGCGTGGTGGTTGGCGTCTCGAGCGCGTACTTCGGTGGCGCGGTGGACTTCCTGGCCCAGCGCATCGTCGATACGCTCCAGGCGTTCCCCGGGCTCGTGTTGCTGCTTTTGTTTGGGCAGGTGGTTTCGAACCCGACGCTCACGGTGAACACGATCTCGCTGGGCATCTTGGGCGTGGCGAGTTCTTCACGCATTGTCCGCAGCGCGGTGCTGGCTGCCCGCGAGGAGGTCTACGTGATGGCGGCGCGGACCATCGGTGCGACTGACGTGCGCATCATGGCGCGGCACATCTTCCCGAATATCACGGCACCCATCATCGTGACGTTCACGAGCTCCATCGGCCTGTACATCCTGATCGAGGCCACGCTGGCCTTCCTTGGCCTGGGCGACCCGACGCGGGTTTCGTGGGGCAAGATGATCGAGGAGGGGCGCCGGAACGGGACGTCGGACCCGTGGATGGCGCTCGCGGTGGGCGCCGCGCTGACCCTTACGGTGCTCGGGTTCAACCTGGCGGGCGATGCCCTCCGGGACGTACTCGACCCGCGGCTTCGGGGCCGCGGAGGGCGTGCCGGCTTCTAGCCGTCAGCCCTCCGGGCGGACCCGGCCCGGCGCGAACGCGCCGGCAAAGAGCTGCCTCCGTCCGACGCATGGCGGCGGGCAGAC
>CAYUVT010000124.1:0-8016 GCA_964448165.1 uncultured Anaerolineaceae bacterium
ACAAGGACAACAAGGCCATCGTCAGCGCGGTCGCGGCCGGCGAAATCCAGCTCGGCCTCGTGAACCACTACTACCTCTACGGCTTCCTGAAGGACCAGGGCGAAGGCTTCAAGGCGCGCAATCACTACACCGCCGCGGGCGACCCGGGCTCGCTGGTGAACGTCGCCGGTGCTGGCATCCTGAAGTCGGCCCCCAACCCCGCAGCCGCCCGGGCGTTCGTCGGGTACCTCCTGGGCGAGGCGGCCCAGGAGTACTTCTCCGAGCAGACATTCGAGTACCCGCTGGCCGATGGCGTCGCCGCGGATAGCCGCCTCAAGCCGCTGAGCGAGCTCAAGCCGCCGGCGCTCGACCTCTCCGGCCTGCAAGACCTTCAGGGCACGCTCGCTTTGCTGCGTTCCGTGGGCGTCCTGAAGTAGCGATGGTGGCCCGGGTCTTCCGGCCCCGCCATCGCACAGCCCCGGCAGCCCTCTGGTTGCCGGGGCTGCTTGCCGTGGCGGCTACGTTCATCCCGGCGTGGTACCTGGCGAAGCGCAGCACCGAGCGCGGCTGGGACCCGTGGCGCCAGGCACTGGAGAACTCCGCCGCGCCGCTGATGACGCGCAGTCTCACGCTTGCCCTGGTCGTGGCGGTCGCCTCGGTGCTCGTCGCCGTGCCGGCCGCGTGGCTGACCACGCGAACGGCGCTCCCGGGCCGGCGCGCCTGGGCGGTGCTGATGGCCGCCCCGCTCGCCATCCCCTCCTACATCATGGCGATGACCGTGGTCGACTTCCTCGGCCCGCGGGGCACGCTCCAGGGCTGGCTCGAACCGCTCGGGGTCGGCCGCCTGCCCGAGATCTACGGCTTCTGGGGCTCCGCCTTCACGCTCACTGCCGCCAGCTTTCCCTACGTCTACCTTGTCCTTCGGGCGGCCTTCGCCACCGCCGACGTCTCCGAGGAAGAGGCTTCCCGCTCCCTCGGCGCGGGCCCGCTGCGCACGTTCTTCCGCGTGGTCCTGCCCGGCCTCGTGCCGGCCATCGCTGCCGGGGTGCTGCTCGTCGTGCTCTACACACTCAGCGATTTCGGCGCGGTCTCAACCCTGAACTACGATACCTTCACCCGCGCAATCTTCATCCAGTACCAGACCTCGTTCGACCGGACGGGTGCGGCCGTGCTGGGGGCCATGCTCGCGCTGGTGGCGGCAGCCATCCTTGCGGCCGAACTCACGGTGCGCGCCCGGATGGGCCGGCGGGCTTCGCGCCGGCAGTCGCTCATGCGCCCGGTGCAGCTTGGCCGGTGGAAGTGGCCCGCCGTGGCGTTCCTGGGCAGCATCGCGTTGCTCTCGCTCGGGCTGCCGCTCGGGGTGCTCGGCTACTGGCTGGTCAAGGGCCTCCAGGCCGAGGCGGCATTCCCGGCCATCGGCCCGGCCGCCCGCCATTCGGTCACGATGGGCATCGGCGGAGCGGTCATCACCGTCCTGCTGGCCCTCCCGGTCGCGATCCACGCAGCACGCTACGGCGGCCCGTTCGGCGCGCTCATGGAACAGGCGGCTTACCTGACCCACGCGCTGCCGGGGCTGGTGGTCGCCCTGGCGCTCGTATTCTTCGGGATCAGCTACGCGCGCGACCTCTACCAGACCACGTGGATGCTGCTGCTCGCCTACGTCATCCTCTTCCTCCCCAACGCCCTTTCGGCGCTGCGGGCGTCGCTGCTCCGGCAGCCGCGGCGGCTGGAGGATGCGGGCGCCTCGCTCGGCCGTTCGCCGCTTCGTGTACTCGCGACCGTGACGATTCCCCTCGCGCGGCCAGGGATGGCCTCCGCCGCGCTGCTCGTCTTCCTCACCGTGATGAAGGAGCTGCCCGCCACGCTGCTCCTCAGCCCGCCAGGCTACGAGACCCTTCCCGGGCTCGTGTGGAGCCGAAGCACCGATGCGCTGTACGCTGGCGCGGCGCTGCCCGCACTCGTACTCGTCGGCCTGGCAGCGATTCCCGTGGCGCTGCTGACCTGGAGGGGCGACCTTGGATCGCTCGAATCCTGAACCGCTGACCTGCGAGGGTGTCGAAGTGCGCTTCGGCTCGCTGCGCGCGGTCGATGGCGCCAACCTTGCCGTGGCGGCCGGCGAGATCGTGGCGCTCCTCGGCCGCAGCGGAAGCGGAAAGACCACCCTGCTCCGCGCCATCGCCGGGTTCGAACGCGCAACCGCCGGGGAGATCCGCATCGGCGGCCGCCTGGTCGAAAGCCCCTCCACAAGCGTGCCCGCCCATCGCCGCTCCGTCGGCCTCGTCTTCCAGGAGTACGCGCTCTTCCCCCACCAGACCGTCGCGGAGAACATCGCCTACGGACTGGGCCGCGGAGCGCACGCGCGGGTGGAGGAATTGATCCGCACGGGCCAGCTCGAAGGATTGGCCGGCCGCTACCCGCACCAGCTCTCAGGCGGCCAGCAGCAGCGCGTGGCGCTGTTGCGCTCGCTGGCTCCGCGCCCGCGGGTGCTCCTCCTCGATGAGCCGTTCTCGAACCTCGATGCGAGCCTGCGCATCGCCATGCGCGAAGAGGTGGCCGCCATCCTCCGCGCCGAGTCGATGACGGCGGTGCTTGTCACGCACGACCGCGCCGACGCCATGGCCATCGCCGACCGCATCGCGGTGATGGAGGCGGGGAAGGTGATCGAGTTCGCCACGCCCGGCGACCTCTACTTCCGCCCTTCGAACCGGGCGGCCGCTGGCTTCGGTGGCGAGGCCCAGTTCCTCGGCGGCACGGCCAGCGGAGCTTCGGACGAGACCCCGCTTGGCAGGCTGGCCCTCGCCGGAGCCTTCGAGGGACGCTGCCAGGTGCTCGTCCGCCCCGAGTGGATCGTCCCCGGACCGGGCGTCGCCGTGAACGTGACCGCGCGCCGGTTCGAGGGCGCGCACACGCGGCTGACGCTGGCGGCGCCCGATGGGACGCCGCTGGCGATGACGATCGCGAGCACCGCCCCGCAGGCGTTCGAGGACGGATTCTGCGTGACCGTGCGGCAGCCGGTGCCGGCCTACGCGCCCGCGGGGTAATCAGCCCCCGGCGGCCGCCTCCGCAAGGTACAGCGCAGGAAGTCCGTGGTCCGCTCGAACCAGTTGCCGGTCGTTCGAGATCAGCGCGTCGGCCCCATGGATGACACCGGTAGCGACGATGATCGCGTCGAACAGCCGCATACCTGTCCGCTCCCTGATGATGGCGCCCTCGCGCGCCACCTCGAGGTCGACGGGATGTGTGCTGAGGCCCGGGAGTCCGAGGAATGCCCGCTGGGCCCGCTCCACATCGGCGCGGCTGCCCCGCCGCGCCACGCCAACAAGCAATTCGGCCAGGGAGACCGTCGAGGCCAGGAGCTCGGCCCCGCCGCCAGCACCCCGCTCCATGAGCTTCACCATGTACTTGTGTTCGGGGTCGCTTGTCCCTTCGAGGAGGTACACGAGACAGTTCGTATCGAGCAGGAGCCGGCCGGCGGGTGTCACGGGGACTCGTCCCGCAGTTCGCGTTGAAACGCCACGGGGTCCACGCCTTCGAAGAACGGGCCGAACGCTCTTCGGAACCGTTCCAGGGGATCCTCCGGCACTGGTTGCATGAGGAGTGCCTGGCCGGCGATGGAGACCTCCAGGAGCTGGCCCTCAGTGATACCGAGCTCTTCCCGCAAGGGTGCGGGGATCACGAGGGTTCCTCGCTTTCCGACTCGAACCAGCTGTGTCTGACGCTTCCGGCTCACATCAGAGAGTATAAGCGAAGATCAGTGCGTCAGTTCCCCCTGCCGACGAATCCCCGGGTGTTTGCCATCCCAAGCCGTACGCCGGCCAGCAACACGCCGGCCCACAGGTACCCCCCGAGCACGTCGCTCGGCCAGTGCACGCCGATATAGATGTTGGCCAGGCCGTTGAGCGCGGCCACTATGCCGCACCCCCACGCCAGCGCCCGGCGCACGCCTCCCGGCACGGGCAACTGCCACGCTGCCAGTGCGATGAGCGCGAAGAGCACGGTCCCGCTCATCACATGGCCCGATGGAAAGCTCGTGCTCGTGAAGCTGTCGCGCAGGTCGACCAGCGCCGGGTCCGGCCGTGGCCTGTCGACCAGGTCTTTGATGCTCGCCTGGAGGAGGGGCAGCAGGGCCAGCGTGACGGCCGCCTGGAGGGCCAGCCACCATTTCCGGGCGGCGAGCAGGGCAACCACGAGCAGCATGCCCAGCCCCAGCACTGTCCCGGTGGAGGTTACCGCCCGGAGCGCGCCGGCGGGGCCTTCCAGGGACCCCGGCAGCTCCTGGATCTCGCGGGTGAGCCAGAGGTCCCCGGGGAGCCGATCGCGTTCGCGGGCAAGCAGGGAGAGGACAACCGCAGCCGCGGTGATGGCGGCGAACAGCACGGGCGCCGGCATCCATTCCGTGTCCCTGGATGCGCTGCGCCGGTTCACGACGTCACGCGTTCATCAGGCTGTGACGGCGGTCTCCAGCTCGAACGCCGTATGCAGGGCCCGGACTGCGTCGTGCACGCGGTCGGCCGAGATGATGCAGGTCAGCCGGATCTCGCTCGTGGAGATCAGCTCGATGTTGATGCCGGCATCGAACAGCGCCCGGAACATGCGGGCGGCGTAACCGTGTGCCGTCTGGATGCCGACACCGACGATGCTGACCTTGCCCAGGTTGGCATCCGAGGTGAACTCGGGCGCCTCGACCTTCTCGCAGATCTCCGGCATCAAGCCCTCCGCCTTGCGCAGGTCCTTGCGCGAAAGCGTGAAGGTGAGGTCGGTAAGGTTCCCCTCGCTCGAGTTCTGGACGATCGTATCGACGCTGATCCCCGCCTCCGCCAGCGGCTCGAAGATGTTCGCGGCGATGCCCGGGCGGTCCGGGACGCGGCGGATCGTGATCTTCGCGACATCGGAATCGTGGGCGATGCCGCGCACGCGGTTTCGTTCTTCCAAGTCTGCTTCTCCTCGAATGAGGGTACCCGGGGCCTCGACCATGCTCGAGGTCACCAGGATGGGGACGTTGTAGACCGAGGCAAGCTCCACGGCCCGGTTGTGCATCACCGTCGAGCCCTGGGTTGCCAGTTCCAGCATCTCCTCGTAGCTGATGTCCTTCAGCTTGCGGGCGGTGGGGACGATGCGGGGGTCGGCGGTGTAGACGCCTTCCACGTCTTTGCAGTTCTCGCAGCGGTCGGCCCCGAGGGCGATGGCGAGGGCGACGGCGGTGGTATCGCTGGCGCCACGCCCGAGCGTGAAGATCTCCTGATCCTCGTTCACCCCCCAGTAGCCTGCGACCACCGGGACGCGCCCGGCCGCGAGCTCGTTCCGGACACGGTCGGCCTCGACGCGCGAGATGCGGCCCTGGTAGTGGCGGCCCTGGGCGATGCTGCCCGCCTGTTGCCCGGTGAGCCCGACGGCGTCCTGCCCCAGCGCCTTGAGCGCCATGGCGAGCAGCGCCACCGAGACCTGTTCGCCCGTGGAGAGGAGCATGTCGAGCTCGCGCGGCTCGGGGTCGGGCGCCACCTGGAGCGCGAGATCGAGCAGGTCGTCGGTCGCGTTGCCCATCGCCGAGACCACCACCACCACCTGGTCCCCGGCGCGGACGCGTTTGATCACCCGGCCGGCCACGTGGCGGATACGGTCGGCATCGGCGACGGAGGTGCCGCCGTACTTCTGAACTACGAGCATGCTCAGAATGTACTCCCGCTTGCCGTAACGGGAGAGGGCACGGCTACCGCGTCGCCCCTTGGGCGACTGCCTTCACGCTCGGCTCCATGATGTTCCGCGCCACCGGGCCTTCCCAGCGGTCGTAGATAGTCCCCTTGCGGTCGACCACGTAGACGATGGGCTCGCGGAGCGAGCCATCCGGCCAGATGAGCCATTCGCGGGCCGTCGGGTTCAGCTGCCGCTTTTCGAAATCGCGCCACACCTCGATGTGCACGAAATCGACGTCGTTCTTGTAGAGGTCGTGCAGGTACTCGACTTCTTCGTTCACCGGGCCGCAGAAACGCGAGGTACAGAACGCCGGGGTGGAAAAGACGATGACCAGCGGCCGCCCGGCGGCGATCGCGTCCTTGATCTTCACATCGTGCATGTCGTTCGGCGGCTCGCCAGAGTCGATCTCGCGGATGTCCTTGACATCGGCCTTCGTCAGGTTGTCGCTGCGGTAGGCGGCCTGGCCGGGGGCTGGCATGTTCGGCTTCGCGTACACCTCGAAACCGACACTCGCGACTCCCTTCGTCCCGTCCTTCAGCGTCGCCTCGACGGCGATACCCCACGGCCCCGCATGGTCGAACGTCACCGGCACGAAGTAGCCGACGCGGTTTTCATCCTGACCGCCGTGGATATGGACTTCGCCACCGGCGTGGACGTGGCGCACTTCCTGGCCGACGCCGGGCGCGCTCTGCACTGCATCGGCGGCGAATACGGGCTTCGGGTTCCCGGGTTCGCGCAGGTCATAGAACGTGGCCCGTGCGGTGGCGCCGCCCTGGGGCAGGTCGTTCGCATCGGTGATGCCGAAGACGAAGTTGTTCTGGCCAACGAAGAAATCCGAGCCGGCGACAACGATATTCACCTTGCCGCGCTGGTCGGGCGGGATGTTCCGGGCCGGGTCGCTGGTGGTCGGGAACGTCCCGGCCGGCGCGCCGGCATCATCACCACCACAGGCGAGGAGCACGAGCGACAGGCCGGCCACGGCGAGGAAGAGGGTCAGTCGATGCATTGGGACACCAGTGGGCGAAGGCGCTCTGTGGGCACCCGGCGCCGGGAGTCAGGATACAGCCCCGCGCCGGAACGGGCAGGCTACTGCGCCGGGAGCGTCGCCATCCCCCGCGGCGCCGGGCGCACCGGCTTGCGGGCGAGGATGAAGAAGATCGACCCCGCCAGCGCTATCCCGGCGAGGATATCGAACCCCAGGCGGTAGTCGCCTGTGCGGTCGTACATGTACCCGGCGATGAGCGGCCCGCTGATCGTCCCGATGATGATGATCATGTTCGAGACGCCCATGATCTTCCCGAACGACGAGCGGCCGAAGTAGTCGGCGCGGATGGCGGCCATCTGGGGGCCGCGCCAGCCCCACGCCAGCCCGTGGATCAGCGTGAAGGCGATGACCATCCAGGCGTTCACCGCGTGCGAGAGGATGAGGAGCCCTGCGCAGTGCATGCCCATGCACGCTACCAGCAGCATCCGCTTGTTCACCCGGTCGCCCAGGAAGCCGCCGCTGATGTTGCCGGTCATGAACAGGAGGGTGAGCAGGAACACCACCGTCGATGCCTGCCCGAGCGAGTAGCCCTGGCTTTCCCGCAGGTGGGAGATGAGGTGGACGCCCATCGAGGAGACGACGAACAGCGCCGAGGCGTGGCCGAGCGAAATCCACCAGAAGGCAGGCTGGCGTACCGCCTCGCCCAGGGTGAAATCTCCCTCGGTGGAGCGTGCCGCCGCCTTCGCGTCGGCATCATGCGGCGCATCGTCGCCATCGGGCCGTAGCCCGTAGTCGTGCGGGTGGTGGCGGAGCACCTGGGTGAGCGGCAGCCCGATGACAATGATCAGCACGCCCGAGAGGAACGCCGTGCCGCGCCAGCCGAGCCATTCGAGCAGGAGCACGGTGATGGGCACTGCCATGCCGCCCATGGCGAACCCGGTGGAAGTCAGGCTGATGGCCGTCGCGCGGCGCCGTTCGAACCAGTGGACGGCGGCAAACGTCACCGTCATGTAGCCCGCCATGCTGCCGCCGACCGACATGACCAGGAACGCGCCGTAGAACGTCAGCGGCGTGTGGACCTGGCTGAAGAGCAGGAAGCCGGCGCCGAGGATGAGGACGCCGATGCGGGCGACGGCGCGCGGGCCCATCCGGTCGAGCATCCAGCCGTGGATGGGGCCGAGAATGCCGCTCTCCGCTTCGCGCAGGGAGGAGGCCGCCGAGAGCATGGTCTTGCTCCAGCCGAACTCGTCGCGCAGGAGGACGACGTAGGCGCCGTAGGCCTGGCCCAAAAACATCGCCTGCATCATCTGCAGCCCCGCGCCTGCCGCGATGATCCACCAGCCGAAGAACACGCGCGGCGC
>CAYUVT010000124.1:8116-9203 GCA_964448165.1 uncultured Anaerolineaceae bacterium
GCGCGCGCTGCAACAGCGGTCCCGGGCGTCGCTTCGGCCAATGGTCTCTTCCTCCGCCCCGCCCGTATGCGCGAAGTCTAGGACATGTTTCGCTGGCGAACCGCTACCGCCGCCCGTGAAGAATGAAGCCCACCGCGAAGAAGACCAGCGCGAGAGCGAAGAAGCCCAGGCCGAAGACCCAGTACCAGAACGTCCCGGCTTCTCCGCCGCCGTTCGCCTCGCCGGTGGAGGGAGCGATTGGGGGTGTTGCGGTGGTGCCGGGCACGGGAGTTCCTGCGGTTTCGGTGGGTGGCGTGGCCGTCGCCGCACCGCTCTCCGGTGGAGGCGGGCCGTTGCCGCAGGTGGTGTTGGCCCCGGGCACGGCAAGGCGGACCAGGTAGGCGTTCACCACGTCGTCGATGCAGCCGCTGCTCTGGGCGTAAATGGTGTGGCCCTCGCCGCGGTAGGTGACCAGGACGCCGCTTTCGAGCTGCTGGCTCAGGGCCTTGCCCCATTCGTAGGGGGTCGCCGGGTCGTTGGTGGTGGCGATGACGACGATGGGCGGCGCGCCAGTGCCGCGGGGGGTGGTCAAGGGGTCCGGCTTCGCCGGCCAGTAGGCGCAGAGAAGCCCCGAGGTCGATGCCGAGCGCCCGAACGTCGGCGCCGCCTTCGCCACCACGTCGCCCAGGCCGCGGTAGGCATCGGGGTCTTTCGGGCATTCGCTATCCACGTTGTTCACGGCGGCGTTGGCTTCAATCAGGTTCGGATATTCCCCACCCGGTTCGCGCTGCAGGTAGGCATCTGTGAGCTGCACCAGGCCGGTACCGTCGCCGTTGCTCGCCTGTTCGAGGGCGGTGGTGAGCGCTCCCCAGGTGAACTTGCTGTAGAGCGCCGAGATGATGCCGAGCTGGACTTCGCCGGGGCCCGCGGGACGGTCCGCCCGCGAAGAGGGGAGGGGCTTCTCTTCGGCCTTCGCGATGATCGCGTTGACCAGCGCTCGCGGGTCACCGTCGCGGGCGATGGCGCAACGGTTGGCCACGCAGTCATCGAGGTAGGCCTGGAAGGCGCGCTCGAAGCCGATGATCTGCGTGCGGATGGTGTCTTCGTA
>CAYUVT010000125.1:0-9163 GCA_964448165.1 uncultured Anaerolineaceae bacterium
AGCCTCCTTCACGAGCGCTGATTCCATCCTACTCCCGTCCGCAACGCGCCAAACGGGCTTCCGGTGACCGGCGCATCGAGCTTTCCTATCGCAGTGGGTGGTGACCGGTGCATCCCTCGCGCCGATCCGGAATAATGCCGCAATGGCATTCCTCCAGTTTCCCGATGGCTTCCAGTGGGGCGTCGCGACCGCCTCCTACCAGATCGAAGGCGCAATCCAGGAAGACGACCGCGGCGTCTCCATCTGGGACACCTTCGTCCGCCAGCCTGGCCGCGTGCAGGGCGGAGACACCGGCGACATCGCCTGCGACCACTACCACCGCTACCCCGAAGACATCGCTCTGATGGCGGACCTCGGCATCCAGACCTACCGCTTCTCCATCGCCTGGCCGCGTATCTTCCCCTTCGGCCGCGGCGCCGTGAACGAAAAGGGCCTCGCCTTCTACGACCGCCTCATCGATGCCCTCCTCGAACGCGGCATCGCACCCGCCGTCACCCTCTACCACTGGGACCTCCCCCAGTCGCTCCAGGACCTCGGCGGTTGGGCCAACCGCAGCATCACCGATGCCTTCGCCGAATACGCTCGCGTCTGCTTCGACCGCTTCGGCGACCGCGTCTCTCGCTGGATCACCCTCAACGAGCCCATCGTCTTCACGGAGATGGGCCACCGCATCGGCGTCATGGCCCCGGGCATCCGGGACCTCGCCATCTACGCGAAGACGATCCACCACGCCCTCCTCGCCCACGGCAAGGCAGTCCAGGTGTTCCGCGCCGGCGGCTACAAGGGCGAGATCGGCATCACCAACGCCAACACCAGTTACGAACCGGCCGACGACACCCCCGAGACCGCCCAGGCCGTCGAGCTCGCCCGCGACTTCGACACCCGTCTGTTCCACGGCCCCGTCTTCGGGCGCGGCTACCCGCGCTCGGTCGTCCGCTACTTTGATTCGAAGGACGCCCCACTCCCGGTCGAGCCGGGCGACCTCGACATCATCGCCGAGCCCACCGATTTCCTGGGCACGAACCTGTATTCGCGCCAGCTCATCGAGGCCGACCCCGGCCGCGGCGTCGGCTACCGCCGGGCGATGCCCCGCCTTCCCCTCCTCCCCATGGGCTACGAAGCCGCCCCGCATTCGCTCGGCGACTTCGTCCGCTTCGTCTCGAAGGAGTACGGCCACCCGAAGATCTACATCACCGAGAACGGCGTCTGCGACAACACCGAACCCGGCCCCGACGGCACCATCGACGACCACGTTCGGATCGAACTGCTGACCGGCTTCCTCGCCGGGCTCCACGGCGCCATCCAGGATGGCTGCGACGTCCGCGCCTACTACCTCTGGTCGCTCATGGATAACTTCGAGTGGGCCTTCGGCAACAGCAAGCGCTTCGGCATCGTCCACACCGACTTCCAGACCCTGAAGCGCACCCCGAAGAACAGCGCTGCCTTCTACGCCAACGTCATTCGCCGGAACGGCCTGGAGGCGTAGGAGGCCCCGCGCCCGCCCCGACGCCGCCGCCGGAGGGAGGAGGGAGAAGGGAGGAGTCCCCGCGCGGCCGCCCCGGGGAGGGAT
Source organism: uncultured Anaerolineaceae bacterium (assembly GCA_964448165.1). Lineage (GTDB taxonomy): Bacteria > Chloroflexota > Dehalococcoidia > Tepidiformales > Tepidiformaceae > Amarobacter. The sequence continues at coordinate 1,571 of CAYUVT010000125.1, forward strand.
GACGTTGCGGGCTGCTGCGCAGCGCCCGTCGTTGGGTCGCGATCCGCTCCCTTGCCGGTCGTGGCTCGGAGGCCCTCAACCCTTGCCCCCTCTCCCGACGCTGCGGGAGAGGGGATCCGAGGCGCGCCCGGGATGGCGCGCCGGGATGCACATGCTGAGCGATGACGTTGCGGGCTGCTGCGCAGTGCTGGTCGTTGGGTCGCGATTCGCTCCCTTTCCGGTCGCGGTTCTATCAGGGGAGGGTGTGGGTGATCCTTCACCCCTGCGCGCTCTCCCATGACGGGAGAGCGGGTGCGAGGCACGCCAGACGAGGGTGGTGGTGTCGCACGGCCTGACGGCCCGCGCCGCTGCGCTGGCGGGGGTGCAGCGCGCCATCCCTGGCGCGCCCCGGATGGCCCTCTCTTCCGGACCGGCCCGTGGCTGTGGGCCGTTGGTGCCCACTACCACCCACCGACCCAGTCCGAACCGCGACCGGCAGGAAGCGGCACTCGACTCATGCCCCGTCCGCCCGCGGAAGCCCGCCCACATCGCAGCACGCTGTCGCGCATCGTCCCGCGCACGCCACGGTGCCGCTCCCTGCCCGTCGCGGTTCGGACGCTGGCCGACGGAACCTCCGGGTTGACACCATCGTCTAGGGTGGAAGAGGGAGAGCGGAGGTGTCGTGGATGCTGCGTGGCTGGCTGGCCCTGGTTGTTCTTGGCGGAGCGCTCTTCGCTGCCTGCTCCGATAGCGAACCGAAACCACCCGCTCCAACGCCCACCACCGGCGTAACCACCTCGCCCACGCCCGCTCCGCCCCGCCTGAACCATTGCCCCGAAGACGCCGGGGAAGAGATCTGCGCCTTCGGGCGAGCGCCGGATTCCTGCAGCGCCGCCCGGGGTAGCAGAGGCGGCGCCGGAGGATGAGGGTTCGAACGCCACAATCGCTCGTCGCACTTCGCCCTTCGAACTTCGTACGGGGCGAGGCTGGGTTGGGCGGGGGTTCCGGGGTGCCCCTCCCGGGGCCCGGCGGGTACGCAGCCCCGCGACTCCGTGTGGGGTCGGTCGATCGACAATCAGGGGATGGCGGCCGGGCGCGGGGAGGACTCCTCCCTTCTCCCTCCTCCCTCCTCCCTCGTATAGTCCCGCAGCATGAGCGCCTTCGCTGGTACCCGCATCATCGATTTCTCTTCCGGCATCGGCGGGCCCATGGCCACCATGCTCCTTGCCGACCTCGGCGCCGAGGTCATCAAGGTCGAGCCACCGGGCGGCGACCGCATGAAGGATCACCCGGGCTACCTGTGCTGGAACCGCAACAAACGGGTCGTCACCCTGGATATTCACCGGTTTGAAGGCCTGCGCGACGCCCGCTCGCTCCTTGCCACAGCCGATGCTGCCGTGTTCGACTGGCATCCGGGGGAGTTGGAGCGGAGCGGCCTCGACACCGTCAGCCTGCATGCAGCGAACCCCGCCTTGCTGCACGCATGGTTTCCGCCCTACTCCCCCACCGGCCGCTGGAGCCAGCTCCCCCCCGATGATGGCCTTCTCACGGCCCTCGGCGGGTCGGCCGCCCTCCAGTACTCCTACGAAGACCGCCCGACTTACCTGGTTACGCCCCAGGTCAGCTACGGCCAGGGCATGCTCGGCGCCGGTGCGCTCGCCTCCGCCCTCCTCGAACGCCGGCGCACCGGGCTCGGCCAGTCCATCATCGTGAGCGGCCTCCATGCGAACTCCGCCGTCCAGAGCGGCGGCACCATTCGCACCACGGAGATGTTCCGCCTGGGCGGGCGGGGCAGCCGCGGCGGAGTCCCCAACTACCGGCTGTATGAATGTTCCGATGGCGGCTGGTTCTTCCTGGGCACGCTCACCCCTCAGTTCTTCCTGAAGGCCCTCGAAGCGACCGACATGCTCCACCTGATGGCGCTCGAAGGCGTTGACGGCGAGTTCACCAACCTCCTCAAGCCCGGCATCAATCAGCAGGTCATCGCCGCCCTCGAAGAGCGCTTCAAAGAGAAGCCGCTGGCCGAATGGCTCCAGGTGCTGCACGAAGCAGGAGTGCCGCGCGGGCCAGTGGGGCGACCGGAGGAGTGGTTCGAAAGCGAGACCGTCCGGGCAAACGAGATGCGGCTCGAGTTCGACCACCCGCGTCTGGGGAGGGTCGTCATCCCCGGCGTGCCGGTGAAGCTGCAGGCGACCCCCGGTAGTGTGCGCCACCTTCCCGAGCCCGCCTCATACGAGTCAATCGAAGCGCACGCGCCTTCGCTCCCCGGTCAGCCAGCGCCCGTGGCAGGCAACGGTCCCCTCGCCGGCGTCCGCGTCCTCGACCTCGGCGCGTTCATCGCCGGCACCTTTGCGCCGGCCATCCTGGCCAACTGGGGCGCCGATGTCATCAAGGTCGAACCGCCCGAAGGCGACCCGTTCCGCACCTACGGGCTCGGCTTTGTCGGCTACAACCGCGGCAAGCGCGGGCTGGCTCTCGACCTGAAGGATCCTGCCGGCCGGGAGCTGCTGCTCGACCTCGTGCGCGTCTCCGATGTCATCCTCGACAACTACCGGGTGGGAGTCCGGGAACGTCTCGGCATCGACTATGCGACCCTGAGGCAGATCAACCCCCGCATCATCAGTTGTTCCGTCACCGGTTACGGCCAATCGGGCCCGCTCTCCAACGACCCGGGGTTCGACCCGCTCGTGCAGGCGCGCAGCGGCCTGATGGCCACCCAGGGCGGCGACGACGAGCCCGTGTTCTACCAGATCCCGGTGAACGATACGGCAAGCGCGATGATGGCCGCCTTCGGCGTGGTGGCGGCGCTCCATGCACGCGAACTCACCGGCGAAGGGCAGGAAGTGCTCACCTGCCTGGCGAACCAGAGCATCCTCACGCTTTCCGGCGAACTCACCTGGTACGAAGGCCGCCCCGCGAACCCGAAGGGCGGCCTCGACCTGCTGGGAACAAGTGCGCTCAACCGGTTCTACCAGTGCCGCGACGGCTGGATCCTGGTCGCGGGCACCGCCCCGGAACACTTCCCCTCCATCTGTATCGCCCTCGACCACCCCGAGTGGGCTGGTGGCATCATCGCCGAAAAGGCCCTCAACGAGCCGGTGGAAGGTCCCCTCGCGGAGCGCATCGCGGGGGCGTTCGCCAACCTGACCCGCGCCGAAGCGCTCGACCGGCTCCTCACGCGCGGCGTGCCCGCCGCGCCGTCGCTCGATGCCGTCGAGGTCTTCGAGGACCCGTGGATGCACGCCTCGGAGTACTTCGAAGACTTCGAACACCCACAGTTCGGCTCCATTCGCGGTCCGCGCTACCTGGGCCGGTTCCTGCGCACGGGGAACGGCTATCCACGCCGGTCGCCGCTGGTTGGCGAACACTCCCGCGAGGTCCTGGCCGATTGCGGTATCGACCCCGGCCGGATCGACCAGCTCATTGCTGCCGGGGTGGTGCGCCAGGCCTAGACAGCGACCTTCGAACCGCAGCGCGGGCAGAACTTTGCCTTCAAGGGGACGACGCTGTTGCAGCCCAGGCAGCGCATCTCCTCACCCGGCGAGGGAAGCAGCTCGCCGCATTCCATGCAGAATCGCGCGCCACCCTCGTTCCGTGCCCCGCACCCGATACAGAACACAGGCGGAGCGGCCGGGGCTTTCACCTCGGCCGCGCGCTTTTCGCCCTTCGCGCCTTTGTCTTTCTTCTTTTTCCGGCGCTCGAAGAGGTCCTCGAACACCTCGAACAGTTCGTCAACCATGGTCCCTCCACCCCCGCTCAGCCGGGGATGAGCCCCTCCTCGCCGATGAGCTCACGCAGCTCCTCGATCGAGATGTCCCGCGGCGGGACCAGGGCGTCCGAGGGGACCAGCTCCTCGACTTCTACCGGGAGGCCGCGCGACCGGACGAGCTCGTGCATTGCTGCCAGGTGGCGGGCGAACTGTGTGCCATCGCCCGCGTTCACGTCGGCGTCGAGCGCGGCGTCGATCGCGTTGAGCTCATCGCGCAGCGCGTCGTCGACCCGCCACTGGCCTTCGCCCATGAGCCGGATGATCACGAGAGCACCTCCTTCGGGGTATCGGCGTTGAGCTGTGCGCGCAGCCGCTCCAGCTCGGCATCCACGGAGGCCGCACGGCCCAGAGCGTCCAGCTCGCGATCGAGGGCGGTGCTGCCATCGAGGCTGTCTTCGAGCACGCCCGATTCGAGCAGCTCGTGGATGGCGGCGCCACGGCTCTTGAGCTGTGCCGTCTTGTCCTCCGCGCGCTGGATGGCGTAGCCCATGTCGGCCATCTCCTCCGAAAGGCCGGTGACCGCCTCGCCGATGCGTACCGTGGCTTTCGCGGCGGTGTACTGCGCCTTCATCACTTCTTTCTTCGTCCGGAACGCATCGACCTTCGCCTGGAGGCGCTGTTCGGCTGCGACCAGCTGGTCCTGTTCGGCCTTGAGGCTCGCAACCTGGGCTTCGAAGCCCTCCACCTGCGCCTGGGTCGAGGCCTTGCGTTCGAGAGCGATGCGGGCCAGGTCCTCGCGCCCCGCCTTCATGGCCTGGAGCGCCTGGGCATCGAACTTCGGCAGCTGGCCGCGAAGCTCTGCCGCCTGCAGCTCGAGCCGGCGCCGCGCGGCCGTCACTTCGACGATCCCGCGCTTCACGTCGCGGAGCATGTCGACCTGCTTCTCATAACTCAGGTCAAGCATTTCGCGCGGGTCTTCAAGGTGATCCAGTGCCTTGTTCGCCTTGGCCTGGAAGATTGCTGAGAGTCGCTTCAACACGGATCGGGCTCCTTCTTGTGGGGATGGGTGACTCGGGCGGCCCGGCGGCGCCGGGGGTAGCGAAACGCCGCCGGGCCCGCTTTCGGCTACCCGCCCGGGGCGGGCTCGGTGAGGACGTGGGGATCGGGCGCCGTGCGACGCTTTTGCACGAGGACTGACCCCACGATGGCGACAGTCAGAATGGAGATGATGACCCCCAAACTCACGAGAGCGGGGATCTTGTAGATGTCGATGACGAGCATCTTCGTGCCCACGAACACCAGGATGGCTGCCAGCGCTGGCTTGAGGTACGTGAGGCCGGCCAGGTACCCGGAGAGCACGAAGTACAGGGCTCGCAGCCCCAGGATGGCGAAGATGTTGGACGTGAAGACGATGAACGGATCGTCGGTCACGGCGTAAATTGCCGGGATGGAGTCGACCGCGAACACCAGGTCAGTGCTTTCGATAAGCACGAGCACGAGGAAGAGCGGCGTGGCGAAGAGCACCTGGTTCCTGCGGACAAAGAAGCGCTGGCCCTCGTAACGCTCCGTCACCGGGAACACCCGCCTGGCCAGCCGCACAAAGCGGTTCTTCTCCAGGTCGGGAGCGTGCTCCTGGTCGCGAAGGAACTTGATGCCCGTGAAGATGAGGAACGCGCCGAACAGGTAGATGACGAAGTGCAGCGTGCTCAGCAGCACCCCCGCGGCGGCAATGAGAACGGCGCGCATCACCAGCGCTCCGACAATGCCCCAGAAGAGCACCCGGTGCTGGTACGCAGGCGGGACCGCGAACGTCGAGAAGATCAGCAGGAAGACAAAGACGTTGTCCACGCTGAGTGACTTCTCGATGAGGTAGCCGGTCGTCCATTCGATGCCGGACTCGGTGCCCTTGAAGACGTAGACGCCGGCGTTGAACACGATGGCGAGGCCGATCCACGCGACGCTCCAGGCGAGCGCCTCTTTGCGGCTAACCTCGTGAGCGTCGCGGTGGAAGACCCCAAGGTCGAGCGCCAGCATCCCGGCGACAAACGCCAGGAAGATAGCCCAGGGAAGCAGTTCGATGAACAAGTGAGATTCCGTGCCCAGAGAAGAAGTCTGCGATATGCCCGGGGGCGCGCGGCTGTGAACGGGTCACGCCGCGCGTCCCTGGGCAGGGGAAACGAATTCGGATCAATCGAAGCCGATGTCCTCGTCGCCTCGGCGGCGGCGCTCACGGTCATCCCGCCGGCCGGCGGGCTCCTCAGCGTCGCCGTCCAGGACAGCCGACAGCCGGTCGAACAGGCCGCGCAGTCCCTTGCGGGGCTGGCCATCCGCCCGGTGGCCGCGTTCCGGGGCCTCTCGTTCGAAGAGTTCAAGCAGGTCCAAAGCCGAGCCTCCTTTGCGGTCCTGGCACAACGCCTGGCCGCATCCACCAAGATGGATGAGCCAGGGTCTCACCAGGCGAAGGCTCGCCCCGCACTGCCGGCGCCGGGCGGCGCGTACTGACGGCACGTGCGATGCACCCGGGGGTGGGTGCCGGTTACTCCCCCTTGCTACACGATCGACGATAGGCGACAGCGATGTCGTATGTCAATGCCTGTCGCCCGGCATGCCGGGCTGTGCGCATGGCCCGTTACCGGGCGCGGGCGGCCCGCTGGCACCCGCCGCCAGCTGCTTCGAGCCGGCGAAGTGGTCCTATGGCACTGCGAAAATCAGCCATACACTTGGTACCACATCGTGGAGCCTGGGGCTCCGGAGGAGTGCCACATGTCGAAGACTGGAACCTGGGCCGTCAAGGTCGGCCTGGCGCAGATGCTCAAGGGTGGCGTGATCATGGACGTCGTCACCCCCGAACAGGCGAAAATCGCGGAGGAAGCAGGCGCCTGCGCGGTAATGGCCCTCGAGCGCGTGCCCGCCGATATCCGCAAGGATGGCGGCGTCGCCCGCATGAGCGACCCGGAGATGATCCAGGGGATCATCGAGGCGGTCACTATTCCCGTCATGGCCAAGGCCCGCATCGGCCACTTCGTCGAAGCGGAAGTCCTCCAGGCTCTCGGCATCGACTACGTCGATGAGTCGGAGGTGCTTACCCCGGCTGACGAGTCGCACCACATCGATAAGCATGCCTTCACGGTGCCGTTCGTCTGCGGCTGCCGGAACCTGGGCGAAGCGCTCCGCCGCATCGGCGAGGGTGCGGCCATGATCCGCACCAAGGGCGAAGCCGGCACTGGCGACATCGTCGAAGCGGTCCGCCACATGCGCACGGTCCAGGACGAAATCCGCCGCCTCCAGACACTCGCCGACGATGAAATCTACACCGCCGCCAAGGAACTCGGCGCGCCGCTCGAACTGGTCCAGCAGGTGAAGCGCGAAGGCCGGCTGCCGGTCGTGAATTTCGCGGCTGGCGGCGTCGCGACCCCGGCCGATGCCGCCCTCATGATGCGCCTGGGCGCCGACGGCGTGTTCGTCGGCTCCGGCATCTTCAAGTCCGAAAACCCGCCGCTCGTGGCGAAGGCCATCGTCGAAGCGACCACCCACTACCAGGACCCGGAGATCATCGCCCGTGTCAGCCGCGGCCTCGGCAAGGCGATGCCCGGCATCAGCGTCTCATCCCTCGCCGAGAAGGAGCTGCTGGCGACGCGTGGCTGGTAGGGCATCCCTGCTGGCAGACAGGCCGGGGGTCTGGCGGGACCCGCTCCACCCACGCCCCGATCGACCCGCTCCGCGAAGCGGCGGGCGAGCCCGGGCAGCGCTGCTTCCCGATCGCGCACGCCATCCCGGCTGGCCCCCGGCAAGCGCGCTCTCTTGCGCGCCATCGCAAGAGTCGGGGTCGGCGACTATCCGTAGACCAGGCTCCGGTCGATCATCGCCCGGCTGATGACCACTCGCTGAATCTGGCTCGTGCCCTC
>CAYUVT010000126.1:0-9161 GCA_964448165.1 uncultured Anaerolineaceae bacterium
GATGAGCCGCCTGGGGTTGGTCATCGGGCACTTCCAATATTGATGCCCGGACATGGTGCGGTAAGGGCGTTGAAGGGCGGGGAAAGAGGCCGGTTGCGCGACCCCCGGGTGCCACGCATGCTACGGGCACACTCAGCCCCCGGAATGCAAGGAGTTCTTCACCATGGTCATGGCACTCGATGGGATCAAGGTCCTCGACCTTTCGCGGCTGGCGCCCGGGCCGCATTGCTCAATGCTGCTGGCGGACTTCGGCGCCGATGTCACGCTGGTTGAGGCCGTCCCGGGTGCCTCGGCGAAGCTCGGCGGAGGAGGACTCCGGCGAAGCGAAGCGGCAGACAGGGCAGCCGCCTACAACGCGCTCGGGCGCGGCAAGAAGTCCATCGCCCTGAACCTGAAAGACGACGCGGCCCGAGAGATCTTCTACACGATGGTGAAGGGCGCCGATGTTGTGATCGAGGGGTTCCGGCCCGGCGTGGTGAAGCGCCTGGGCGTCGACTACGACACGCTGGCGAAGATCAATCCGCGCATCATCTGCTGCTCGATCTCCGGCTTTGGCCAGACGGGCCCGTACTCGAACCTTGTCGGGCACGACATCAACTACATCGCCATCGGCGGGGCGCTTGGCGTCACCGGGCGGCCGGGCCAGCCCCCATCGATCCCGGTCAACCTTGTCGCCGACTTTGCAGGTGGAGGACTCACTGCGGCTTTCGCCATCTGCCTGGCGATCATCGCGCGCGAGAAGACCGGACGCGGTCAAAACGTCGACATCGGTATGAGCGACGGAGTCCTCTCACTCATGACCAGCGCGTTCTCGCAGTACTTCTCCACGGGCATGGCAATCCGGCCCGGGAGCTACCTGCTGAATGGGGCTGCCCCGTTCTATAACACGTACCAGTGCTCGGATGGGCGGTGGTTCTCCATCGGGAGCATCGAGCCCCACTTCTACGAGGCGCTCTGCAAGGTACTCGGGACCGAGGACCTGCTGACCAAGCAGTTCGCGCAGGACGAATGGCCCGCGATGATCGAGCGGTTCGCGGCCATCTTCAAGACGAAGACCGCCGACGAGTGGATGGCGCTGATGTCGCAATACGACATTTGCGCAGCGCCCGTGCTGGAAATGGAGAACGTGGTCACCAACGAACACAACCTCGCCCGAGGGATGGTGGTGGAGGTCGATTCGCCCGTCGGGAAGGTCAAGCAGATCGGGGTGGGGCCAAAGCTGAGCGACACGCCGGGACAAGTGCGATCGACGGCGCCGATCATCGGGCAACACACCGACGCCATCCTGAAGGACCTGGGTTACGATGAGGCGCGAATCGCGGCGCTCCGCGAGGCCGGGACAATCGGCTAGGGGCCCGGCTTCCGTTCGAGCGGAGCGAGCTCCTCGGCGTAGATGTCCCGGAGGGTCTCCTCCATTCGTTCGCTAAAGCGGCGGTAGGCGGCGAGCAAGGTCTCGCCCTCGGGCGTGAGGCGCGTGTGCCCGCCCCCGGCGCCCCCCACTTCCGAATGCACCAGTGGGTAGCCCAGGTTCGCTTCGAGCTCCTTCACCTTGCCCCACGCACGACGGTAGGAGAGCCCCATCGCGGCCGCCGCCTGGGCGAGCGAGCCTGTATCGGCGACGAGCTGGAGCAGGCGCAGGCGGTAGCTCGACATCACGAGCCTGCCATCGGCTTCGAGCCAGAGCTTCTGCCGGGGTTCGAACCGCGTCATGGGGGCAGCCTACCGCTCCCATGCCCCGACTGTCAGCGTGCCGGGCTGTCAGGGGAGGCGGCAGATGTCCTGGTAGGTCTTCGCCGGCTGGTTTGCGTAGCCATAGTCAAGGATGCGGGCGATGTACGCAGGGGTGTCGGCGCCATCGCCCACGGTTCCAAGGTATTTGGTGGCGGCGGCGCAGCCGGCTATCACGCTGCCATGCTCCCGGAAACCTCTCCGGAATTCCTGGGCGGCGATGGAGAACACAATCTCCTTGCCTTCGCGGATGGCCCGGTCGATCGCTTCGGTCGGATCGCGGCCAAGTGCGGCCGTGGCGACCGCGATCCGGAAGAGCGCATAGCCTTCCAGGACGCGCCGTCCCTCGCCGCGGCCGGTTTCCTCCTTCCAGTCACGCAGGTGGCTGGCGCCGATGATGGCGTCGTACGCGGCGATGGCTTCCTCGAACATGGCGGCGGCGAAGAGTGCGTCCGCATCGAGGACGGCGTGGTAGAGGTATTCGGGCGGATCGTGCTCCGTGGCTGCCAGGCGATACCGTCCACCAGAGAGCTCGTACACCCGCGTGACGCCGCGCGTGGGGCCAGCGGCGATATCCAGCTTCCCGCCGTGGATGACCAGGCGGCTGAGCGCGCCCTCTCCTTCGAAAACGACCCGGTCGATGTTCGTCACGCCATTGTCGCCCGGACCGACATCGCGCCAGGCGGTGCCGTCCCACGATTGCACCCTGACGAGACTGGTGCAGGTATTGGCGGTGCAGGTGTTCACCAGGTAGCTGATCTCGGCGCCCGGCTCGCCATCGCGATCCGCCAACCCGAAGATGGCGGCACCAAGAAGGGAGACATCGGCCGAGCCGTCGGCGGCGAACTCCTCAAGTTTCTGCGACCCCGACGGGCGAAAGAGCACGGTCGCGGGGAAGGGGGTACGCGGTGCCGGCGGGTGCAAAGGGATGAGCCACGCGGCATCGGGAAGGCCATCGCCGTCGACATCGCCCTTCGCGCAGAATACGCCCCAACGCTCCTGCAGGTTCCGGGGACAAGGTTCGGCGTATCCTGATGGCCCGAGGAGCGACTGGAGCCCGGAGCGTGCCTCGGTGGCGGTAGCCGGGGGTGGCCCGAGCGGATCGGGGGTCGGAGTCGGCGCTGCCGTGAGCGATGCGGCAACCGATGGCGATGGTGCCGGCGTGGGCATCGGCTCGGCCGCATCGCCGCCCCCTGAGCACGAGCAGAACAGGATTGCCGCGGCCGCTGTGGCGGCCAGGCGTGCTAGGGCTTTTTCACGAGGTAGTCTTCGGCCGCCCATCCTTCACCGAGCCTCGTTTCGACTTTCCACCAGGTGAGGCCTCCGGCCTGCCGGGGGCCACCGGTCACTTTCACTTCGGTTGCATCGGCGATGCAGATGATCGCGTCGTTCTCGATGCCGGGCTCGGTGCGCACGTTCAGGCAATCGCCTGTGCCGGTGACTACGAGGATATCGCCCGCAGAGAACTTCCCGGGCCCGGTTGTATTGGCAGGCGGCGGTGTGGTCGAAACCGTCGCACCGGGCGTGGCAGTTGATGCGGGTGGCGGCGTCCCGGTACCCGAAGCGGTGGTCCCGGCCGGCGTCGGGGTGGGCTCGGGAGCGGCCGTGCCGGAGCCCCCACCGAAGAGCCGGTCCGCTGTCCAGATGACCCCGAACGCAACGACGATTGCCAGGGCGGCCGCGACAGGCAGGTACCAGTAGGCGATGAGCCGGTGCCGCTCGTAGATGCGCGGGAGCGGCTTGCGGGGCACCTGTTCGCCCGTGGGGGGCACGTAACGCCGTGGCGGAGGCGCATTGAGGGCGGCATTCTCTGGCAATCGCCGGTGGATGACCGCCGGCGTCTCGCCGAGGACGCCGGCGTCGTCGTGCGCCGCAGGGGGCTGCTGCCGCCCGAGCGGGCGAAACGGGATCGGCTGCGGCGTCTCGCCGGCAGGCGGGGGTGGGGGTGGTGGGGCGGCGCGCGTTCCTTCTCCGGGGTGGGGAGCCGGGGCGCCGGCGGGCCGCGCTCCTGTCGTGTACGCCATGGCCTGGGGAGCCACGCGATGCTCGGCCTGCGTCGCGCAACCACCGTTGGTGACCCAGCAGCCGGGGTGATGCAGGACACCGCATCCTTCGCAACGCAACACAGCCTCGCCTTCCTGGAAAGACCGATCGCAAAGCGGACAAAAACGCTGTTGGGGGTTCAAGACACCTACCCGGGGCCGCCACGCTCAGTATCGAACTCAGGATCCCCATCATCAACAGGAACGCCGGCGGGACGGGGAAAGTTCCTCTACGGATTGTAAAATTCTCTCCACCTCGCTACGAGATGGGAGAGATGCGGCGGCCCCGGGCCTGGTGACCGAGCAGGCCGCGGCCGCTGCGGCGAAACGGCTGGCGCCGATGAGGCTGGCGCCTTCGCCCAGGGCAACAGCGAACGCCCCGCAAAACGCGTCGCCGGCACCCACCGAATCGACTGCGGTGACGCGAAACGCGGGGATGGGTGTTGCGTAGCCCGGCGTGGCGGCCAGTGCGCCCTGTTCGCCCAGCGTGATGACGACGGCCCCGGCGCCGAGCTGAAGGATGGCCTCGGCCTCGCGGGCATGGTCGCCCGCGACCGCCGGTGCGAGGGCGGCCGCTTCGACTTCGTTCGGAATGACCACGTCAGCCAGGGCGAGAAGGCTCGCCGGGTGGGGGGCGATTGGCGCGGGGTTCAGCAGCACGGTACGGCGCGCCTCCCGGGCGATGCGCATCGCCGCCCCGGTCGCCGCCATGCCAACTTCGAACTGGACCATCAGGATATCCGCCGACTCGATGGCGCCGCGGCATTGTTCGATGCCGGCCCCGGTGAGCGCGAGGTTGGCACGGGGAACGGCCAGGATGGCGTTGCTCCCGTCATCGAGGACCACGGGGACGGCCACTCCGGTTCCGGTTGCTGCGTCCGTAGCGACGCCGGAGGTATCAATGCCCTCCCGCGCGAGGTTTGCCAGGATTGCCCGGCCGAAGTCATCGTCCCCAACCCGGCCGATCATCACGACCTCGGCCCCGAGGCGGGCGGCGGCCGTGGCCTGGTTTCCGCCCTTACCACCGATGAAGGTTTCGAAGCTGTGGGCGATGAGCGACTCGCCAACCGCCGGAAGGCGCGGAGCACGGACGACCAGGTCCATCATGAGCGAACCAACAACAGCAATGCGCACCACGTGCCAAGTCTAGCGGGCGGACCGATCGCATGTTCCGCGGCAGGTCCTTACGCTGGAGGAATGACGCGGGTACTCGGCATCAATGGAAGCATTCGCCCTCGTAGCTCGGCCGACCGGGCGCTGCAGTTCACTTTGCGCCAGCTCGAGTCGCGAGGAGCTCAGTGCGAAACGTTCGAGATCGGCTCGCTGCCACTGCTCGATGGACGGCCCGATGACCAGTACCCGGCCATTGTCAGCGCGTGGCGAGCGGCCTGTTCGGCGGCCGACGCTTTCGTCATCGTGGTGCCTTCGTACCATGGCGCAATGCCAGGAGGCCTGAAAAACGCGCTCGACTTTATCGATATGCCGCACGCCGGGGGCAAGCCGGTCGCGATCATCGGGATTGCCGGGGGCGATGCCGAGCCGCCAGTGACTGACGTGATGCGGGTCATGCGCCACATCGGGGCGATCATGGCCGTCCCGGACGTGGTGATTTCGCGGGCGGCGGACCACTGGGGACCGGGCGACGAACCATCAAACGCGAGTGTGAAGGTGGCGATCGCCAAGGTGGCCGATGACCTGATCGCGGTGGCTTCGCTCCGGTCCTCCGGGCAGCTGCCGCAGCCGTGAACGAGCAAGCGGGCGGCTGGCGGGAACGGGCAACGCAGCGACCGCGCGGACAGTTCTGTCCCGACTGCGGCGGGGCGTTGTTTTTCGACTATCGCGGCGGGGAGCGTCCGCCATCCTGCCCCGCCTGCGGGTATGTGCGAACGCGCTACCCTGGCGTTGGCGTGGCGGTCATCGTGCGAGACGAGGGCGGGCGAGTCCTGATGGGGCGGCGCGCCCAGGGGCGCTTCGCCGGGCTGTGGTGCATCCCCTGCGGAAGGCTGGAATGGGACGAGGATGTCCGGGAAGGGGCCACCCGGGAATTCCTCGAAGAGACAGGCCTCCAGGTGGAGCTCACCGGGATTGCCGCTGTGCATTCGAACTTTCATGACCGCGAGCGCCAGACCGTGGGCATCTGGTTCGACGGGAGGGTCACCGGCGGGTACCCGCACCCGGCCGACGGAGAGCTATCGGAGCTGGGCTACTTCGATCCCGCGTCGCCGCCACCGCTGGCATTCCCGACGGACGCGCTGGTGCTGCGGGAGCTGGCGAGCCGGTAGCGGGCACGGCTTGTAGGGCCGCGCGGGGCGAGCTATCGTCGACCCGACAGTCCCGTGGGGGCTTGTGGAGCGTCTCATGGCAATCGAACCTCCGCGCACCTACCCCGATATCCGCGTGATCGACGGACGGGAGGTGACTCTCCGGCCGATGACGGCGGCGGACCGGGAGGCCGTGCTCGCGTTCGCGCGGAAGCTTCCGGAGCACGACCTGCTGTTCCTTCGGCGGGACATCACCCAGGAGCCGGCCGTCGACGCGTGGATCGACGAGATCGAGCGGGGCGAGGCGTTCACGATCCTGGCGCTCTCGGGCGACGAGGTCATCGGCTATACAACTATCTACCGGAATCAGCTGCGGTGGACCGCTCACGTGGCCGAGCTGCGCGTCATGGTGGCCGAGGCCGCCCGCGGGCTTGGCCTTGGAAGGATCCTCACGCAGGAGGCCTTCGCGAACGCTGTCGGCCTGGGCATCGAGAAGATGGTGGCCCAGATGACCGTGGACCAGAAAGGGGCCATCGCGGTGTTCGAAGGTCTCGGATTCAGGCCTGAGGCGATCCTCCGGGACCAGGTGAAGGACCGGGCGGGCCAGAAACACGACCTGCTAGTGCTGAGCCACGATGTGTCGAAGTTCGAGCGGGAGCAGCGGGCGTACGGCATCGACAAGGCGTTCGGGCCCTGACCGGGCAGCCAGTCAGTCGACCCGCTCGGCAAGGACGACGGTGCGGAAGGCGTACTCGCCCTCGTTCGCGGGCCCGCTGCAGGTCATCAGCGTGATGCTTTCGATCCCCTCACGGCCGTGGAGGAGGGCGCCCATGTCGATGGTGCCAAGGGCGTATTCGATGGTCGAGGTAACCCGATAGCGGTGCACCGTCCCATCGGTGAGCGCGACCTCGATCGGGTCGCCCGGCAAGAGCGTTGAAAGCCGGTTGAACACTCCCGGACGGCCCGCGTATTCGAAGTGAGCGGCGAAGAATGTCGCACCGCCCTGCCCGGGCACTGTGTTGAAGGCGGGGTTCCAGCCGACCGTGGTCGTATCCTGGGGCACGTCGAGACGCCCATAGGCGTCGAGCCCATAACGGCCCACGGCGGCAGCGGAGACGCCGAGCCGTGCGATGGTGATACTCGCAATGTCGACCGGGCCGGCCGGCGGTGGCGGAACGGGCTGGCCCGGGTCCTTGCCATACCGTTCGATCGCGCGCTCCGATTCAGCGATGAACCGATCGTCGACGCGGGCGGGCATGCCGGTCAGCGGGTCACGGCCGATGTACCGCAGCTCGGCGCCGAAGCCCGGGCCGGGGCTGACCTGCGCGTGGATAGCCGGGTCACCGGCCCAGGCAGCCGCGAGCGCGACAGCCACCAGCCCCCCAACCAGCACACCGAGCCGGGTTTGCATGGACCCAGTGTACCGGGCCGGCTGGAGACGGTGGGGGCGAATCCTCTGTGAATGTGCTCACACTGCGCATAACAGGCGGGATTTTTCGCCGTTGACAGTTAACCTCCGGGCAGGTACGTTCGTTTCCAGTAACAACAGCGGCAACGCCGGAGGAATAGACATGGTGATCGGCAAGGTGTTCGCGGCGACCGCACGCGGGGACGCATCGATTCGTTAGCGTTCTTCACTGGAAGAACGGCATCGATGCCGTACCGCCAGGCGGTACGGCTTTTTTCTTGTCTCGAAGATGGGCAACGGTTGACGTGACGGCACGGCTTTAGGGCTGTGCCATGCTTCGCACTTCGAGCTGTCCGTACGAGCTTCTTCCACATGGTGACGTACCGGTTATCACACCGTTAGTCACCAGCTGTAGCATTCGCACGCCCTTCATGAGTGAAGGCAGAAGAGCAAAGGTGTTCCTGAAATGTTGAACTTGATCATGACGCACTCTCCTCGCATGGCCGCGATGACCAACAACAAGCGGTACGGGGAGGACACGGTGAAGCGCCCGGCGCTGCTCCATCGGATGGCACTCCGAAAGCCGAGCCATTCATCCGCACCAGTAGCAAAACCTTCCACCGCGGAACAATTCCGCGAGCAGACAGCCTGAGACACACGATGGAGGTAACAGAGATGTATCGCGCACTAACGCAGATCACGCACGGCCTGTCGGTGACGCACGACGGGCGCCTGTATGCACACGGCCAGCCCGAGCCGGCATGGCTCCAGCGGAAGTACCAGGTAGCGCAGGTGCTCCGCGAACACCGGAGGCTGAGCAGGCTTCAGCACGCGGACCCGCAACCACAGGGGTTGGTTGCCCGGCTGAGGACGGCGCTGGGAATCGCCTGATGTGCACGACGGGTCATGAACGAGAAGGGGCTCCTGGTACCAGGAGCCCCTTCGTTGTGTGTTGCCAGGGCGAACGGTTCAGGACTCGAGAAGCTCCTTGAGGCGCCCGTTGAGATTCTTGCGCTGGAAGGTGGCCTTCTCGAGATCGGCGAGGTAATTGGCGACCTGGAGCTTGCGAAGCTCGCGGAGCTTTGCCTGGCCCTCCGCCATACGGTTACGCCCTCCTCCGAGCATCATCGCGAGCGGCTCGTTGACAGCGGCATCGGTCCAGTCGCGGACCATGCGCGATTCGGCCTTGTTGAGGTAGAGGTTTTGCTCCTGCCGGCGCTCGGGGAGCTTGAAGAGCATGTGCTTCAGGCGCTCGATGTGGTAATCCATCATCCGCTTGCGGTCCTTCGCGACGAGCCGGTACATCTCGCGTTCCAGCGGCGTCTGGGCGAAGGAGTCGCCCTGGCTGAACAGCGTGTGGAGCATGCTGTCCTGGACGAAGAGGATCATGGCGAGTTCCGGGAAGCTCCGGGCTTCCTGGGCGGCCCGGGAGAAATCGGTGGGGGCCTGGAGCCCCAGGCCGCCGCCATTGGCAAGGGCGCGCTTGCGGAAGGCCTCGGAATGGCGGGCCAGGTCGTAGATGACCGTGGAGAGGAAGAGCTTGAGTTCCAGGTAGCCGTAGCTAATCTCCGGGAGCCAGCCGGACCAGAGGGCGCCAGTGTAGTAGGCGCGCTCGCTCTGCTCGGTCAGGAACTGGCAGACGGCCTTCTCCATCTCGGGGTCGATCGGCTTGAGGCTGGCCCAGTCCAGGTCGGTGGCGGAGACCCAACGGTCGCGGATGGC
>CAYUVT010000127.1:0-9006 GCA_964448165.1 uncultured Anaerolineaceae bacterium
CTCCGAAGCTGGTATGTGGGCTTCTTCCAGCTGCCCTGGCTGCCCGAGCAGGTCCTGGCCGCCGGGAGGTACCATCGGCTGGCACGGCGGATGATCCGCGAGTGCCGCCCGGGCACCTTCACCCGCGACGACATCAGGGCATACCTGGAAGCGTGGCGACGCCAGGGGCTTCGAGGGGGAATCAACTGGTATCGCGCGCTCATGCGGAACCGCCCCCGGCTGCCAGACCCGGTACCGTTGGTGGTGGCGCCGACGACGCTCATCTGGGGCGACAATGATTCGTATCTTGGCCGGGAGCTGACCGAGGGCACCGAACGCTACGTGGCCGACCTGACGGTGCACCACCTGCCCGGGGTATCGCACTGGGTGCAGCAGGAGGCGCCGGCCGAAGTGAACACCTACCTGCTGCAGCATCTCGAACGGGTGCACGCGCTTGACTGACCAGGGGACGGCCGAACTCGAACAGATGATCTTCCCGGCCGAACAGCCGCCGCTGCTGCTTCAGAAGAAGGTAGTGTTCGGGATTGCGGCAGCCTTCGCGCTCACGGCGGCACTGTATTTCGTCGCCACGGGATACTTCGGGCTGTCGTTCAAGATCGATGCCGAGCCGTTCCAGGAGTGGGTGGAAGACCGGGGCGCCCTGGCTCCGATCGTGTTCATCACGGTGATGGCGCTTTCGGTGCTGTTCGCGCCCGTGCCAAACGCCCCGATCTACATTGCCGCCGGGATCGTCTGGGGCCCGGTACTGGGGACCGCGTATTGCATGGCCGGACTGACGCTCGGGTCGGCGATGGCGTTCTGGATTGCGCGGCGGATCGGCCGCAGGCACCTCCCACGGCTCATTGGCCACCGGGCGGCGAACCGGCTGGACGGACTGGTCGAGACGATGGGAGGACGTGTGGTGTTCTGGTCGCGGATGATCCCGGCGGTGAACTTCGACTGGGTGAGCTTCGTGGCGGGGATGACCGCGGTGCCCTTCCGGGTGTTCATCGTGTATAGCTTTCTCGGGATGCTGTTCCCCACGGGACTGACGGTGGTGGCGGGCGACGGACTGGGGCGCGACCCGCGCATCACGCTCGCGGCAGGTGGCATCTGGGTCGGGGTGATCGTGGTGAGCGCGGCGTATTTCTGGGCCCGGCGCAAGCACATCATGGGCGATCCGCACCCCGCGATGAATCCGGGGGCAAGCGCCCGCCCCGAATTGGGGAAGCAGGCCCCGGTGGTAGGGGAACGGCCTATCTCCGGCGCCGACGAAGCGTAGGACAATCCCGCCATCTCGATTGGCGGTGCTCGCATGGCGGTCACGCGGTTCCCTTCCCACCTTCGGCTGATCGGGCCCGGGGCGATGGTAGCTGCAGCGAGCGACGCGCCCATGCGGATCCACCCCGAGCTCCTGCCCGAAGCAGACCGTGACCCGGTAACCGGCACGGCGACTCGCGAAGCGCTCCTGGCACGCCTGGAGATGGTGGGCAGCCTGGCCCCGGCGATGCCGCTCTCGTTTGTGGCGGTGCGCCTGGAGGGCGGCGAGGGAGAACGGGCTGAGCTGCTACGGGCCGTGGCCGGGCGTGTGCGCGAGCTCACGCGGGCGACCGATGCGGTCGGGCGGCTGGATCACGAGACACTCGGCGTCGTGTTGCAGGGGACCGGTGTGACGGCGGCGGGGGCGGTCGCGGCGCGGCTCACGCATCATCTCAACCGCCTGCCCGGCGCGCCCAGGGGATTGACCGTGACGGTGTCGGCGGCGACCGGGACCGGGGCGAATGCCGCGACGCTCGCCAACGCCGCGTTCGACAGTTTCGCGGGCGCCTGCGGCTAGTCCGCCATCGGGACCGAGAGGTCTGCCCGGGGCTGGAGGTCGATCACGACGGCGACCTCCTTGCAATTGGTGAAGAACGGGCAGCGGACGCATTCGTTCCAGACCTTTTGGGGGAACTCCATGACGTTCGCCAGGCGGAAGCCGACCTTTTCGAAGAATCCAGGGCGGTAGGTAAGGGCAAAGACGCGTTCGAGCCCGAACTGGCGGGCATCTTCGATACAGGCGGCGACGATGGCCGCGCCCACGCCCTTGCCCTGCGCCGCTTCGGAGACGGCAAGGGAGCGCACCTCGGCGAGGTCGGCGCCCATGATGTGGAGCGAGCCGCAGCCCACGACCTGGCCGTCGAGGCGGGCGACCTTGAAGTCGCGGATCGCCTCGAAGATCTCGCCGATGGGGCGGTGGAGCATGTCGCCACGGTCGGCCCAGAAGGTAACCAGGCGATGGATGTCATCGGCATCCGAGAGGCGGGCGGGTTCGATACAGAGCACGAGTGGTTCTCCTTGAAGCTTCCGGGGTGAAGGAGCGGCGCGCTTCAGTGGCAGCGGGCAGGGGCGACGTGCGTGGCGTCGCCCGGGAGAACCTCGCGATGAACGTTCATCGGCATTGAAGCACCAGTGTACGGGAAACCGCGTGTTATGCCAGCAACTTACCGGCAGGCCGATGGGGTTGTAGGCTCTGCACCTGCCCGCGAGCGAACGCGGGCCAGGAGGGAATTGGCATGCGCGTTTCGCTGATGGGACAGGCGGCATTCGGCGAGGCGGTCTTCAAGCGGCTCATCGAAGACGGCGTGGACATCGCGGGCGTCAGTGCGCCCGCCCCGGTGGGTGAGCGGAAAGACCCGCTCTGGGGAGCGGCCGAGGCCGCCGGGCTGCCCGTGATTGATACGCTGGCGTTGAAGACGGCGGAAGGCCAGGCGGCGTGGCGGGCACTCAGGGCCGACCTGGCGGTGATGGCTTTCGTGACCGAAATCATCCCGGACGAGGTGTTGCACATCCCGCCGCGAGGGACGATCCAGTACCACCCGAGCCTGCTGCCGCTCCACCGCGGCTCCTCGGCGATCAACTGGGCGATCATCAACGGCGACCGCGAAACGGGACTGACGATCTTCTGGCCCGACCACGGCATCGATACGGGGCCAATCCTGCTGCAGATGAGCTGTCCCATCGGGCCGGATGACACGGTCGGGAGCATCTACTTCAACCAGCTGTTCCCGATGGGGGTGGACGCGCTGGCCGAGGCGGTGCAGCTGGTGGCGGACGACCGGGCGCCGCGGATCGGGCAGGACCACACGCTGGCGACCTACGAGCCGCCCTGTGGCGAAGGACACGCGCGCATCCGCTGGTACCGCCCGGCGGATGTGGTGTACCGGCACATCCGCGGGTGCAACCCGGCGCCAGGGGCGACTGCGACCTTCAACGGCGCGGAGTTTAAGATTTTCGATTGCCGGCTGACCGGCGCGCAGGAGGCGGGGATGCCGGGCCGCATCCTCCGCATCAAGGACGAGGGCTTCGACGTGCGGCTGAACGGCGGTGTGCTGCGGGTGCTGCGGGTGCAGCCGAAGGGCGGCAAGAAGAGGCCGGCGACGGAGTGGGCGCGGGATGTGGGGTGGGAGGGGGGGTCGGGGCTGGGGTCGGGGGCGGGGGTCAACGGGAAAAGCGTTCCCATGCGGGGAAAAGCCCGTTCCGGACGTCATCCGTGGGGTCGAGGAACTCGGGGCCGTAGATGTAGTTCGTGATCATCCCGGTCATTGCCCAGCCCTGCTCCTGTTGGCGCCAGTACAGGCCCATCGACGCCCGCATCGTGGGAGCACCTCCGAAGCCCGGTGGGCTGTCGATGATCGCGGTGACGATTGCGACCTGCCGTTCTGGCTGGTCGTTCACCGCATACACCCGCAGCGTTCCATCACCGTAGGCGTCAGACATCTCCGGATGAGCGGTGCGACCGAGATGGCGCAACTGGTCAATAACACTCCTGACCGGCACCGTGCTCCCTTCTGACCTCCATCTGCCGACGGAAAAGCCCTCGAACGTTTCGCCGACATTGAAGCACTGCGGGCCGCCGACCCGGGGGGGAACGTCGGCCGCGGTGCAGGTTACGACGACGGTCCGCAGCCGACTGACGACAAAATCGGTGTTGCCCTCGTTCAACTCTGCGTCGAGTTGCCTGAGGAAGACCCAGAACGGGTCATCAGCGTGGCCAGGCGTGGGGCTCGCGGCCCCGATTCCAAGAGGCGTCGTGGACAGCGACGGGGACGATGCCCCAGGAGCCGACCTGTCGCCGCCGCTGCATGCGGACACCAACAACCACAGGCCGAGGAACGCCGCAGGCCCAAGGCGGGATCTGGTCAACCTATGGGAACCTGCCACTTATAAACCCACGACGACGAGTCGCCAGCGTACATCTGCTTGCCGCAATAGAGATTCGGGTTCACTGACGAGACCGGAGAGTCATTTCGGAGCTCGAAGTGGCTATGGGCACCCTGAGCTTCGCGGGGAACTTCGAATAGCTGGCGACGGTACGCTGAAACTGGCGCCGACCCAAGAGCTTCGTCGCGCCGCTAACGATGAGTGCAGCGGAAAGGGCGAATGCAAGCGCAGTTAGGATCCACATTGGCGCCTCCTGCCTCGCCCGGGCGAGGTTCGGTAATCGGGCTCGAGTATCACTCGGTACCGGCAAGGTGGTGTTGATCTCCCTACGCCAATTCCTGATCGTTTTCGATCATTTCCTTCACGCACAGCGTGCAGCAGGATAGGTGCTCGGTGGTCCAGGTCCGCAACTTGTCGCGCTCCGGGGGCACATCGGTCAGATCGAGCACTCGGTGGCAGAGGTCAGCGACATGTCTGCGGACAGTTGCAGGGGTCACCTCCAGCAGTTGGGCGATCTCTTCATTCCGGTACCCCGGGTGCAACAGCGAGAGGAGCCGCGCCTCGGCCTCCGTCAGGTGGCGCATGTGCCGCGACCGCATTTCGCGCAGCAACTCGCGAGGTTCAATCACCGATCCGAACACGCTCAACCTCCGCCCCCCCCCCGGGTCGGGCGACAGCCGCCCTCCCGCCGAGGAGCAGGGGCAGGGTAATCACACTTCGGTGCCCTATTCAAGCCCTTTTCGGTTAAGGTGCGCCAACTTCCGGGAGGTCATCGCCGGGGCGGAAGTCCGCCGCCGCGAGTCAAGGTCCTCCGGTCAAAGGTTCCGCTTGAGGTAGTCGAGGACGCGGCGCTCCTGGTACTCCATGCCCTTCAGGTCGCGGGGCATGTGGCGCTCTTCCGGGAAGACGAGCAGGTCGTAGTCCTTGCCGGCGGCGGTGAGCGCGACGATCAGCCGGGCCGTGTGCCTGAAGTGGACGTTCTCGTCGACCATGCCGTGGACCAGCAGGAGTTTGCCCTGGAGCTTCGCGACGTGGGTGAGGACGGAGCTATCGTGGTAGCCCTCGGGGTTGGATTGGGGCGTGCCCATGTAGCGCTCGGTATAGCCGGTGTCGTAGCCATCCCAGCCGGTCACCGGGGCACCGGAGACCCCGGCCTTGAAGACCTCCGGGGCGCGCATCATCGCCATGCCGGTCATGTAACCGCCGTAGCTCCAGCCGTAGATGCCGACCCGCGAGCCATCGATGTATGGCAGGGCGGCCATGTGGCGCACGCCGGCCACCTGGTCGTCGACCTCGACGGTGCCCATGCGGCCGGCGATGGCGGCTTCGAAGGCGAGGCCGCGGTTGGCGCTGCCACGGTTATCGAGCCTGAAGACAACATAGCCCTGCTGGGCGAGGTACTGGGCGCGCAGGTCGACCGTGAGCATCCAGTCATCGGCGACGCGCTGCGCGTGGGGACCGCCGTAGACCGAGACGACGAGGGGATAGCGCCGCCCGGGTTCGAGCACCGGCGGGCGGTAGATTGCGCCGTGGAGGAGCGTGCCATCGGCGGCCGAGACGGTGGTGAACTCCGGGGGCTGGAGGCCAAGCGCGGAGGCCTCGGCGCCGTCGTTGGCGAAGACGTCTGCGACCAGGGCGCCGGAAGTGTCGCGCACGGCCACGCGTGGACCGTGTTCGAGGCTGCTCCACGAGTCGATGAAGCGGTCGTTCTTCGGCGAGAGGACGGCGCCGTGCCAGCCGCGCTCGCTGGTGAGGCGCACCATCTCGCCGCCGTCGAGCGGGACGCTGTAGAGGTGACGTTCGAGGACCGAGTCCTTCGTGGCCACGACGTAGGCGACCCGGCGTTCTTCATCGATGCCGGCGAGATTCGTCACCACCCAGTCGCCGCCGGTGAGCTGGCGGACGCGGGTGCCATCGGGGGCGTGGAGGTAGAGGTGGCAGAAGCCGGAGTCCTCGCTCAGCCAGGCGATGCTGCCGTCGGCGAGGAAGCGTGTGTCGCCGTAGAGGTTGATCCACGGCTCCCGGTGCTCCTGGATGAGGGTGGTGGGCGCGCCCGAGCCGTCGAACACATTCAGGCGCAACGTGCGCTGGTCGCGTGAGAGGACCTGCGCAGTCAGCATGCCATCCGGGCGCCAGCCGACACGGGCGATGTAGATATCGCGGTCCGGGCCGAGGTCCATCCAGGTGGTTGCGCCCGACGCGAGGTCGACCACGCCCAGGTCGAGGTAGGCATTGGGCTGGCCGGCGAAGGGGTAGCGGTGGGGCTCGGTATCGACCTCGTCTTTGCCCTGGTGGACGATGGCGTACTCCGGGATGTGGCGGGAATCGGCGCGGATGAAGGCGATCTTTGTGCCGTCTGGGCTCCACCAGAAGCCGCGGTCGCGGTCGAGCTCTTCCTGGGCGATGAACTCGGCGAGGCCGTTGGTCAGCGCGGGTTCGGCGCCCGAGGTGAGTCTGCGCGGTTCGCCGCCCGCCACGGGCAGCACCCAGAGCTCGTTGTCGCGGACGAAGGCGACCTGCGTACCGTCAGGGCTGAGATGGGGGTCGATGGCGCCAGCCGCGCCCTCGATTTCGCGCATTTCGCCGCCATCGATACTCACCCAGAGGCGGCCGCCGCCGGGCACGAGGAGCACCTGGCTCCGGGACTTCGCGGCGAACTGGTAATCGGTGACGCCGAGCTCGCGCAGGCGGGCACGTTCACGGCGGAGTTCTTCCTCGCGGGAGAGATCTCCTTCGCTGGTGGAGGATGGCGGGGGGCCTGCCAGGACGGCGCGCTCGCCGGTGGCGAGGTCGAAGCGCCAGAGGCTGCGGACGAGGCTGCCTTCGGCGCTGAAGAGGTAGGTGACGGCCCTGCCGTCGGGTGTGAAGCCGAGATGCCCGGGCACGACGGTACCGGGGCGGGGGAAGGTGGCGACCTGGGTGATGGTGAGCGATTCGTAGGGCCGGGTCATCGGCTGTGGGCCTCCGCGCGCAGCGCTTCGATTTCGGCGATGGACTTCGGGATGGCGCCGGTCAGTACCTCTGGGCCACTCGGAGTCACGAGCACGTCGTCCTCGATCCGGATGCCGCCGAAGTCGAGCATGGTGTCGACCCGGTCCCAATTGACGGCGTCGCGGTACTGTTCGCGGCGGGCCGGGTCGCTGAGGAGGGCGCGGATGAAGTAGATCCCGGGCTCGATGGTGACCACATACCCGGGCTGGAGTGGAAGGTCGGCGCGGAGCCACTTCAGGCCGAAGCGATCGCTGGGAGCGCGACCTTTCAAGCAGCCGCCGGCATCGTGCGTGGCGAGGCCGAGCATGTGGCCAAGGCCGTGGGGGAAGAAGAGCGCGTGAGCATCACGCTCGACGAGGCCGGCCGGGTCGCCACGGAGGAGGCCCAGGTCGACGAGACCTGCAGCGATTCGGGCGGACGCGGCAAGGTGGAGGTCCCGGTATTCGACCCCCGGGCGAACCTCGCTGATGGCGGCCTGCTGGACGTTGAGGACGAGCTGGTAAAGGTCGCGTTGGATGCCCTCGAAGCGGGCGCCGGCGGGGAAGGTCCGCGTCACGTCGCTGGCGTAGCCCTCCCACTCGGCGCCGGCGTCGATGAGCACGAGCTCGCCATCGCGAAGCTGGCGGGCAGTGGGAGAGAAGTGGAGGACCGCCCCGTTGGAACCTGTGCCGACAATTGAGCCGTAGGCGGTCCGGCCCGCGCCGTGGCGGAAGAACTCGGCTTCGAGCTCGATTTGCAGGCCACGCTCGGTCATCCCCGGGCGGGCCGTGCGCAGTGCGAGGAGATGGCCCGCACGCGAGGCAGCGGCCGCGGCGCGCATGAGGGCGAGCTCGGACGGGTCCTTGGAGCGGCGGGATTCGTCGATCTGTTCGCTGAGGCGAGCCGAGAGGTCGTGATCGATATCGAGCTCGAGGGCCGCCCAGCTCTCGATGCCGTACCCGGCCGGGCGGTGAGTGATGTCGTGGTTGCCGAGGATAGCGAGGGTTGCACCGCGCCGTTTTTCAAGCCAGTCGCGCAGCGCGGAGAGGGGCCGGACCGGGAGGCCGGTGGCGCCGCTAACGGCTTCGAGATCTTCGCCTTCGCCCACCCAGATGCGGTCTTCGAGCGTGGCAACAGGCGCGAAGAGCACCCAGCCTTCGACCTGGTCGAAGCCGAGGCCGGCGCCCGGGGTCCTGGCGCCGGCCAGGTAGGTGAACTCGGGGTGCGCGTGGAAGTCGTGGTACTGGTCGGTCCCCGCGACGGGGATGGGGAGGCCGGCCGGGATGAGAACGGCGGCCCCGGCGAGGTCCCATGTGCGGGCGATGGCCTGGCGGCGAGCGTGAAGGTCGGCGGGCGACTGCATCCGCTGAGTGTATGCGGCGCGGCGGGATCAGTTGTAGTTGGCGGCGGCCTCGCGGAGGGCGGCGGCGACCGAATCGCGCAAGCCAGCGGGCTCGATGACGGTGGCGTTCGCTCCCCAGCTGAGCACCCAGGGCGTGAACTCGAGGAGGCTCGGGAGGGCCACCTGAAGGCGAACGCCACCACCGGGGAGGTCTTCGAGGCGCTGGGTGGGATGCCAGTAACTTTCGCGGATGCGTGCTGCGACGAAGGGCGAGAAGTCGACCTTGACGCTGTGATGTTCCTCGCCGAAGACGACTCCACCCCAGCTGTGGCGCAGGCGCTCGGCGATTTCATCGACGTTCGCGGGGGCGAATTCGCGGGGGGTGACCTCGACCTCACTGATGCGGTCGACCTTGAAAATGCGGACGCTCTTGTGCTCGGAGCTGTAGCCAGCGACGTAGGTGCCGCTCTGGGTGTGGTCGAGGATGTAGGGGTCGAGGTCGGTGGTGCGGG
>CAYUVT010000128.1:0-8912 GCA_964448165.1 uncultured Anaerolineaceae bacterium
CACCTTCGCATCCGCCACGTAGATCGCGAGCTCTGGACACTCCCCATGTTCCATGCCGACGGCTGGGGCGGCCCCTTCGCCATCACCGCAATGGGAGCGACCCACGTCGTCCTCCGCGCCGTCGTCGGCGCCGATATCTACCGCCTCATCCAGGACGAAAAGATTACCTTCGGCTGCATGGCCCCCGCGGTCCTGAGCACCATCCTCAACTTCCCCGACAAGGCGAACTACACCATCACCACCCGCCCGCGCTTCACCGTCGCCGGCGCGCCGCCGCCCGCCGCCTTCATCCAGCGTCTCGAACAGGAGCTCGGCTGGGAATTCATCCAGATCTACGGCCTCACCGAAACCGCCCCCATCCTCACCGTCTCTGGCCCCGACTACCACAACCCCGATGGGGCCGATTACACCCGCCGGGCCCGGGCTGGCGTCGAAGCCATTGGTGTGGACATTCAGGTGCTCGATGACGATGGCAACCCCGTGCCGAAAGACAACAAAACCATCGGCGAGGTCTGCGCCCGCTCGAACGTCGTCCTCAAGGGCTACTGGGAACAGCCCGAAGAAACCGCCAGGGCAATATACGGCGGCTACTTCCACAGCGGCGACCTCGCCGTCTGGGACGAGTTCGGCAACATCAACATCGTCGACCGCAAGAAAGACGTGATCATCTCTGGCGGCGAGAACATCTCATCGCCCGAAATCGAGGACGCGCTCTACAAGCACCCCGCCGTCCTTGAGTGCGCTGTCATCGGCGTCCCCAGCGAAAAGTGGGGCGAGACCCCCAAGGCGCTCATTGTCCTTCGCGAAGGCGCGACCGCCACCGAAGACGAAATCATCGCCTTCACCCGCGAACACCTGGCCCACTTCAAGTGCCCGACCAGCGTCGACTTCGTCGAAAGCCTCCCGCGGACGGCCACCGGCAAGCTCCAGAAATTCGTCATCCGCGAGCAGTTCTGGAAGGGCATCGAGCGCCGCGTGAACTAATCCGCAGCGGCCATTTGCCCCGCCCGCGGGGTAAGGCCGTTGGCCCAGACGAGTTCCGCCCTTCTGCCGAATCTGTGGGGCATGTCACGGAACCAGCAACCTTCGTTCGCTCAGCATCAGAGCACGAGGGGCGCAAACGCCCGCCGGGAGACTCGCACCACAGGAGTACCGCATGCCCCGCTGGGAACAATCCATCGACATCAGCGCCACGCCCGAGCGCGTCTGGGAGGTCATGGCCGATATCGAACGCTGGCCCCATTGGACGCCGTCCATCATCTCCGTCAAGAAGCGCTCCGATGGCCCCTTCGGCACCGGCACCACCGCCACGGTGCGGGCGAAAGGGACGCCCGAATCCACCTGGACCGTGACCGAGGCCACGCCCGCCCGCTCGTTCACCTGGGATACGAAAGTGCGCGGCGCCAGCACCAGCGCCGGCCACGTCATCCAGCCCACCGCGTCCGGTTCTCGCGTCACCCTCTCCGTCGAGATCGCTGGCATCGCCGCCACCCTGCTCAAGCCTATCCTCGGCCGCGGCATCCGGCAGAACCTGCGCCTTGAGGCCGAGGGCCTCAAACGCCAGAGCGAAACACCAGCCTGACCGCTGCTAAGCTGCGCGTGTGAGTCACGTCCCGCGCGTCTACCTGCCCACGAGGCTCGGGCACGGCCCCGTGACAATCGATGGCGAGGCTGGCCGCCACCTCTCGTCTGTTCTCAGGGTCCGCCCTGGCGATCCCCTGCTGCTCTTCGCCGGCGACGGCCGTGAATGGAGAGCAACCGTGATGGGTGCCACAAGAGGTGGTGTCGTCGCAGAGGTGGGGGAACTCGCACGCCACGAGGCGCCGCCCGCCATCGTCCTCGAAACCTGG
The DNA here is from genome assembly GCA_964448165.1 of uncultured Anaerolineaceae bacterium. GTDB lineage: Bacteria > Chloroflexota > Dehalococcoidia > Tepidiformales > Tepidiformaceae > Amarobacter. The sequence goes on from CAYUVT010000128.1 coordinate 1,851, forward strand.
TGCGCCCTCGTCCGCGCCAACCGCTTCGAATGGGCGATCGAAAAGTGCGTCGAGGCCGGCGCGGATATCATCCGCCCGGTTGTCACGGCCTTCACGCAGCGGAGCGAATCCCCCTCCGAGGCGAGGCTGGCACGCTGGCGCCGCATTGCGGTCGAGGCGACCGAACAATCCGGCCGCCTGTTCGTCCCGGTCGTCGAACCGCCGTCGCCGCTGGAAGGGTTACTCGCGAGCTTTCGCGGCGCGATCGTCGTGGCCGATCCCCATGGCCGCCAGCCGGGCGCGCTCGCCCCTCTCCTCCCCCGGCTCGGTCACCTGGCCATCGCGGTGGGCCCGGAGGGGGGCTTTTCCGAGGAAGAGTCCGCGCTTTTCGCCCGTCACGGCGCGCTGCTGGCGACCCTCGGCCCACACATCTATCGGACCGAGACGGCGGCCGTGGTCGGCACCGCTCTTCTCCGCTCCCTCACCTCAGGAGTGGTATCCTCCGGATGATGCAGGTGGCGAAAGGGCTCGGGATCACCTTCGCGGCCTTCGCCGCAGCCTTCGCGCTCCACGTCGTCGGGGGCGCCACCGGCCAGGGCTGGCTGTTCGCCATCGCCGTGGGGCTCATCTACCTCACCGCCATGGGCTACCCGGCCATCGCCCTCTGGATTTCCGGCCTCAAGTACCGTGGCGGGCGCCAGTCCGAAGTCGTCTACCGCGTGGGGACGCTCGCCGGCATGGGCCTCACCCTTGGGGCGCTCTGGGCCACAAACGACCGCTCGTTCGGCACGTGGGTATTCCTGGCCACCCCGCTCCTTGTCGCTGTGGTGAGCGCCCTGGTCCTCATGGTCCGGGCGTTCGTGGATGGAGAGCTGCCGAGGCGCCCCTCCCCTACCGTCTGAGCCGCGGGTCCCAGATGTCCCGGAGCGAATCCCCCAGCAGGTTCGCACCCAGCACCACCAGGCTGATCGCAAGGCCCGGGAACACTACCACATGCCAGTAGCCGGTCCGCGCGATCGAGAGATTGCTCCCGCTCATATCCCTGCCCCACGATGCCTCCTCTACCCCGAGCCCCAGGAAGGCCAGTGCCGATTCGGCCAGGATCGCTGCCCCCAGCGCCCCGCTCATCAGCACGATCACCAGCGGCAGCACGTTCGGCATCACGTGCCGGAAGAAGATCCGCCATTCCGAGCAGCCCATCGCCCGCGCCGCCTCAACGTAGACCTGGTTCCGCTCGATGATAGTCTGGCCGCGCAACACCCGGTTCCCGCCGAACAGCGCGCCGATCGCGATGGCGGCAATGATCGCCTTCATCCCGGGGCCGAGCGCCGCCCGTAGCATGAAATACAGCACCAGCGAAGGGAACGCCGCGAACGCCTCGCCCGAACGCTGCACCAGGTAGTCGATCCACCGTCCGTAGTAGCCCGCGAGGATCCCCAGGAACGACCCGATCGTCGCTCCAATGAAGATGGCGGCCGCCGAGATGGTGAGCGAAATCCGGGCCCCGGCGATGATCCGGCTAAAGATGTCCTGGCCGTTCTGGTTGAGTCCGAACGGGTGCGACCACGAGGGCCCGGCGAGCGGCGTCCCGACGGCCAGCGCCTCCGGGTCGTACGGCGCCACCGACGGCCCGAACACCCCGGCAAAGACAAAGAGCACCAGCACCAGGAGCCCGAAGACGCCCGCCGGATGCTGCGAGGCTGTCCGCAGCAAGCGTCGACCGGGGCCCGGGCGGCGGGGGACCGCGCCCCAGCTGTACGCCTGTGCCGCAGTACGGGTGGCCATCAGGTGTACTTCACCCGCGGGTCGATGAGCGCATACGAGAGGTCAACAGCCAGGTTCATCAGCATCACGATGAGCGCCGTGTACAGCACCAGGAACTGGATAACCGGGAAGTCCGCCGTGATCGACGACACGAGGAAGAATTGCCCCAGCCCGTTGATCGAGAAGATCTGTTCCAGGATGAGCGACCCGAAGAACAGCGCCGTCACCTGCCCGCCAATCAGGGTGACGATCGGGATCAGCGAGTTCCGCAACCCGTGGTCGAGCACCACCGCTCGCCCGGCGAGCCCCTTGGCACGTGCCGTCCGCATGTAGTCCTGGCGGAACACTTCGAGCAGCGTCGACCGTGTCAGCCGCATCATCGCCGCCGCGCCGCCCACCCCGAGCAGGAGCGTTGGCGGCACATACAGCCGCAGGTTCTCCCATGGGTCATCCAGGAACGATACGTGGCCGCCCACTGGCGGTGAGTAATTCCACCAGATCGAGGGCAGCACGATCAGCAGGATGAGCAAGAAGAAGTCCGGGATCGACTGTCCGAATACCGCGAACACGCGGAATCCGTAGTCCACCGGGGAGTTCTGCTTGACAGCCGTGATGACGCCGAACGCCACCCCGAACAGGGTGCTGAAGAACACCGACAGCACCAGGATTTCCAGGTTCACCGGCAGACGGCGCTTGATCTCCTCCCACACAGGCTGATTGCTGCGGAACGTCTCGCCCATGTCGCCACGGGCCACCTGGCCCATCCAGATGGCGAACTGCTGCAGCATCGGCTTGTCCAGTCCCAGCTCGCGGCGGATCTCCTGTTCTTGCTCCAGGGTCGTGTTCTGGTTCACGTACTGCAGCACCGGGTCCGTGGCCCATGGCAGGCGGAGCGTGAAAAACGTGACCAGCGAAACCACCACCATGATGAGTGGCAGGTAGGCGAGGCGTCGGAGGGCGTACTGGCGCATCGGCGTCGTTCAGCCCTTATCGATGTAGACCTTGCCATTGAAGAGCCCATAGCTCCCGCGGCCGGTCACTCTCCCCTTCACAAACCCCCACGTGGCGGTGTTCGTGATCGCGATGAAGGTGGGGATGAACGACGCCCCGTTCGTCCATGCCTTTCGCTGCAGTTCCTGGACCGCGGCCCGCCGCTCCTTGTCGTCCAGGATCCGCTTTTGCGCCTGGACGCCCGCGTCCATCTCCTCGTTCACATACCCGGCCCAGTTTGGCCGGCCGCCGATGGTCTTCGCATAGGGGCCGATGTACGAACTCGGGTCGTCGTACGCGAGCGATGGGTAGGCAACGAACCCGTCGTAATCCGACCCGTAGAGCGACTGGCTCAGCCACCGGCCGAAATCCTCCGGGACGAGCTTGATCTTCAGGCCCAGCGTTTTCTCGAGCTGGGACTTCACGATCGAGGAGAATTGCTGGTAGCGGTCCCCCAGCGTCGGGTACTTGATCGAGTACTCCTTCGTCGTGTCGAAGGCCGAAGCGGAAAGCAGCTTCTTCGCCTCGGCAGGGTCGTGCTTGCCCCAGGTGTTGTCGATTTCCGTGGAGGTAAGCGCTTCCCCGAAAGCTGGAGGCACCGGCCCGCTCAGCTTCCCCTCGCCGAAGTTCATCAGCTCGATCATTTGCTTCCGGTCGAGCGCGTAACTGATGGCCTGGATCACCCGCGGGTCGGCCCACTGGCCATCGCCGCGCGGCTGCAGGATCCACACCGACCGGCTGTCATCGGTATCGATGACAACCTTGTCGCCGTGCTTGCCTTTGACGTCTTCGCGTTCGAGCTTGTTGTTCAGGCCGACCGAATAAATCTCTTCGGCCGAAAAGGCTGCGAGCGCCGCCGCCTGCTCCTGGATGAGCTTGTACTCCACGCCTGCCAGGTACGGCTCGCCCGCAATCCGCCACTTTTCGTGCCGTTTCAGCTTGAAGTTGGTCCCGTTCTCGTGACTCACGAACTGGAACCGGCCGCTTCCCACCAGGTCCTTGTCCATGAAACTCGGATCCGCCGCAATCTCCTGCGGCAAGATCGAGCTCCCGATGGGGCTTCCCCCGTTGGTGGAGCTGAACGTCCAGGCGTCCACCTGCTTGAGCGTGAAGTTCAGCGTCTTCTCGTCGGGCGTCGTGATCTTGTCGAGCGTCTGCGTCCACCAGGAGCTGTTCGAGATCTTGGTCTGCTTGGCGGCAGTCTCGTAGCTCGCCTTCACATCCTGCGCGGTCACCTTGCGGCCGTTCGCGGGCGCCTTGTCATGGAAGAACGACTCGCCGATGACCACCGTGAAGTGGGTCGGGTCCTGTTGCTCGATGCTTGTCGCCAGGAAGTTCTCGCGGATGCCGGTATCGAGCGGCGTGTACCACAGGTGGTCGAAGATCGTGAAGCCCCACAGGAGCCCGCTATCGAGACCACCATACGGGTTGATGGTCGCGAAGATAGCGTTCTGCCGCGCCTTGTTGATGCCGTCCTTCTTGATCACTTCCCCCGCGGCAGTCGGAGTGGGCGCCGTCGGCGTCCCGGGCTGAACCCCCGAGGTGGTGGGAGTGGCACCGCCCCCCGCGCCGCCGTCGTCGTCATCGTCTCCGCAGCCCGCCAGCGCCCACGCGCTGGCCCCAACCGCCGCCACCCCCGTCCCGGCAAGCATCCGCCGCCGGGCGATACGCCTGGTCCAGTAGTTCTCCCGTTGCATGGTCGATCCCCCTTACCCGTGTACGCCGTTGGGTTGCCGTGCTGTATACCCGCGCTCTATACATCGCGTCAATACCAGCGATACGCTTTGCCCTTCCCCGGGGATCTCGAAACCGCCCTGCTGAGTGCCGTCTCCGTTTGCCGCCCCACAGGGGGTTTGCTAGTCTGCCACCGTCCTTTCACGCAACGGATAATCTCTCCACTTGGAACGGTGCCGCATGCCCAGGAGGCTTGCCGTCGGTGTCGGGTTCACCGGCAACCCAGAACAAAACCGCGAAACGATCGCGCGCATCAAGGTCGCCGAGGAGGTCGGCGTCGAAGCCGTTTTCACCGCTGAAACCTGGGGGCGCGACCAATTCTCGCTCCTCACCCAGGCCGCCCTCGAAACCAGGAAGATCAAGCTCGGTACTGGCATCGCGCCCGTCTACGGCCGCTCACCCGCCGTACTGGCGATGACCTTCGCCACCCTCGATGAACTCAGCGGTGGCCGCATGATCATCGGCCTGGGCACCTCCGGCGCCCGCGTCATCGAACACTGGCATGGGGAAAAATTCTCGAAGCCCATCCAGCGCACCAAGGAATACATCGAGATCATCAACATGATCATGAGCGGCGAAAAAGTCTTCTACGACGGCGAAATCTTCAAGCTCCAGCGCGGCTTTAAGCTCCTCTTCGACCCCGTCCGCAAGCACATTCCGATCTACGTCGCATCCATCTCGCCCAAGAGCATGGAATCGCTCGCCACCGTCGCGGATGGCTGGATGCCGATCTACTGGCCCAAGTCGAAATTCAACGAGGGCAAAGCTCGCATCGCCCAGGCAGCGCAGGGCGCTGGCCGGCCGGCCGATGCCGTCGAATGCGTCGCTTCCCTCACCGTCGTCATCAACCCGGATATCGAGAAGGCGAAGTTCCAGGCCGCCGGCCCTATCTCCTGGTACGTGACGAACATGGGCGACTTCTACCACGAGATGCTCACCCGTAACGGCTTCGGCGAAGAAGTGGCGGCAATGCGCAAGGTGGCCGAGACCCACAAGCCCCCGCCATTCGGCACCAACCCCGAGCTGATGGCCGCAATGGGCGACCGCATGCTCGATGAGACCGCAATCTACGGCGACCTCGAAACAGTCGCCGCGGGCATCGAGGAGCGCCGCCAGCTCGGCGTCGACCTCCCTTCCATCAGCATGCCCCAGGGCTCACTCAAGGATGTCGAGCGCATCCTCGGCACCCTCGTCAGCTAGTCCGGGCACTCAGCACAGGTCACCGGGAAGGCGGCCCCAATGAGGGGGGCCGCCTTCTTGTTCGTCCGTCCCTCAGCTCGACCCCCGCAAGCGGGGGTCGAGCGTGTCGCGCAACGCATCGCCGAAAACATTGAACCCGAACACTGCCAGCGCGATGCAGACGCCCGGCCAGATCGCCAGGCCCGGCTGCGTCCGCATGTACTCGCGGCCATCCACGCTCAACATCTGCCCCCACGAAGGCTCCCCGGCGGGCCCGAAGCCCAGGAAGCTCAGGCTCGCCTCCGCCAGGATCACGCCACCCAGCGCCACCGTCATACTCACCAGCATGAGCGGAAACACATTCGGCACCACGCACGCCCAGATGATCCGCAGGTTCCCGGCCCCCATGCAGCGCGCCGCCTCCACATACGGCTGATTCTTGATGGTCAGCACCTGCGCCCGGATCACCCGCGAACTCCCGGCGATCCCAAGGAGCCCGATCGCCAGCACCATCGCCAGCAGCATGTTGACGTTCGGCATCCGCCGCGCAATCCCGAGGATGGTGATCAGGATGATCAGCCCTGGCATCGCCTGCCAGGCGTCCACGAACCGCTGGATGATCTTGTCCGTCCATCCCCCGAGGAACCCGCTGACAATCCCCAGCGTCGCCGCGCCAGATGTCCCGATGGCCACGGCGCCGAACCCCACCATCATCGAGATACGCGCGCCATAAACCAGCCGCGAAAACGTGTCCTTGCCCGTCGCATCGGTCCCCAGCCAGAACTCGCCGCCCGGCCCAACCAGCCGGTCGCGCAGGTGAATCTGGTCCGGGTCATGCGGCGCGATCTGCTCCGCGAACACGGCCGCGGCTACCAGCACCAGCACGATGGTCAGCCCCAGCGTTCCCAGCGGCTGCCGCCGCACGAACAACCAGCACCGGCCGGCCACCCGCATCGCCAGCGAGCGCTCAGCCACCATCCGTGGCCCAAAGTCGATCGCCTTCGGAGAAACCCGCCCTGCCATGTCAGTACCTCACCCGCGGGTCGATGAACGTGTACGACACATCCACGGCGAGGTTCGAAAGCACGATGATCACCGCGAAGATGATGTTCGTCGACATGATGACCGGGTAATCCAGGTTCCCCACCGAAGACACCAGGTACTGCCCCATTCCCGGCAGCGAGAAGATCGCCTCGAAGATCGCCGTCCCGGCCATCAGCCCCGGCAGGCTCAGGCCAACCACCGTCACCACCGGCAGCAGCGAGTTCCGGAATGCGTGGGTGAACACCACCGTGCGCGACGGCAGCCCCTTGGCCTGGGCCGTCCGGATATAGTCCTGCCGGAGCACCTCCAGCATCTGGGTCGAGGAACACCGGGTCGCTGTAGGCCTGGCCGCCGATGAGCTCGAGGCGGCCG
>CAYUVT010000129.1:0-8112 GCA_964448165.1 uncultured Anaerolineaceae bacterium
GGTGTTGGTCGGCAATCCGGCTGCGATACTTCCGCACCCACATCCAGGTGCGCTCCACGAACGCTTCGCGGCCCAGGTCGTGGCGCGTCAGCCCCTCTTTCGCCAGCTCCTTTTCGATCACGTTCTGGGTGGCGATCCCCGCGTGGTCCTCGCCCGGCAGCCAGAGCGTAGGGTCACCCTGCATCCGGTGCCAGCGCACCAGGGCGTCGGTAATCGCATCTTCCAGTCCGTGGCCCAGGTGCAGCTCACCGGTCACATTTGGCGGCGGCATGATGATGGTGTACGGCTCTCTATCGAAGTCGACCCGTGGGCGAAAGTGCCCGGCCGATTCCCACATCTCGTAGACGCGGCTCTCTACGCTTGCCGGCTCGTAGGCGGGAGGTAGGACCGAGCCGGGTGTCTGCGTAGTCATCGTTGTTCCTCAGGGTAGGTGTGCGTACGGCCGTCCGCCGTGGCCTCTCAGTGTAGCAATGGAGTACGCACAGGCACCCGCTCCCCCCTCGTTCATCACACCGCCAGCTCGCGGTAACTCTCCGTCAGCCAATCACGGGCCGTTTCGTCTACGTCCGCCGCACTCGTAAGCCTGACGCCGTGATAGGTGCGCGTCGTCTTCGTCTTCACCGTCCGGGAGATCCGAGGATGTTGGACCCGCCGGTTCAGCCCGAAGCCCAGGTCCCACCACCTGGCACGGGGCCTGAGTTCCACGAACGTCCGCACCCCCTTGAACAGGATGCCCACACCAACCGGCTCAACGATCACCGGCCCGAGCGACTCCAGGTGCCGCTGCACGGCGTCGAAGATTTCGCGCCCGGCAGGCCGCTCCCGGAAGAACTCGTCTAACGTCATTGCGGGGGCGCAGAAATGGGCCTGCCGTCTCCCGAACTCTCGCCCACAGGCCGCACACGCCCAAACATCCATATCCGGGATGGTACTCCGGGGATGGAGAAACGGGACCAGCGGTCCGCTCATCCGGGCCGCTCCGCCGTATCGCTCCCCCGCAAGGGGCCTCGAACATCGGGCATGGAGGTGACCCATGGCTCCCAGGCTCCCCTGGCTCATACCCGCCACGCTTGCCGGCGCCCTCGCCCTCGCGATCCTGGCTACCGCCTGCGGCGACGACGACAACGATGGCGATGGCACTGGCGCCCCGTCTGAGGTTCAGCTCACGGGCGACGACAACGGCAAGACCGTGACCATCGCACACGATGGCACCCTGATCATTGCCCTGGTCGCCAATCCCAGCACCGGTTTCTCGTGGGCCGTCATCGCCGATGAGCCGGCAAACCTCGAACTCCAGGGTGAGCCGAAGTATGTGCCCCCCGGGTCGACCACGCCGGTCGCCGGCGCTGCTGGAACTGAGGTCTTCACGTTCAAGGCCGTCAAGACCGGTACGTCCACGCTCTCCCTGGGCTATGCCCGCTCATGGGAGCAAGGCGTCCAGCCCGAGCAGACCTTCGAAATCACCGTCGTCGTGGAGTGACTTAGCTCGCCAGCTGGAGTGGCCGCCAGCTGGCTGGCTCGTGGCCCGATCGCGCCGGCGCGGGCCGCCACGGGTCCACCCGGACGCGAGGCCCCAGCCGCTGGAGCGACACGGTGAGGGCGTTCGCACCCGCCAGTGCCCCGGCGCCGGCGCGGATGCGGATGAGGTTCAATGCCTCGACACCGGTGTGAAGCGGCGCATCGCTCCGAATCCGCAGCGATATCGTTCCGGATGGGCGCTCCACCTCGAGGAGCACCTCGCGGTAACTCAGCCGGTACACATCCAGGGCCAGTGCCAGCCGCTCCAGCAACGTGCCCGCGCGTACCCACTCACGTCCCTGCTCCAACCGCGCGGAACCGCTCACCTGCCCCGGGACGGCCGAAAGTCCCCGGTGTTGCACGTCGCCGGCAGCAACAACCGGGTAGCGCCGGGCCGTGCGGGCGGCCGCCAGTGCAGTGTCTACGGTTGACCCAACTCCCGCTCGCACATCGAGCGCCGTCCAGGAGCGCGCCAGCTGTGCAAGCGCCTGGGCCGCTCCCGCTTCATCGGCGAACTGGCCGCCAAGCCCGCCAAGCGCAACAGCGACCGCGTCCCGCGACACAATCGCGACATCGGTTGTCGCCTTGACCCGCAGAATCGAGGCCATGCGTTCCAGCTCGTTGAGGCACGCCCCGGCATTATCCCGCTCGAACACGATCGCGGGACAGCGCTCCGCCGCCTGTTCCGGCCTCATCCCCGTTTCCACGCCGGCCACCGTCGCTTCCACCGAGACAACGCTGATCAGCCCGGCGTCGCCATCACCACTGATGAGTGCGACCGGCCGGCCTTGCAGGCCCGGGTTCTCCCGGCGGGCGACCTGGATACCGAGCCGCGGAAACAGGAGGCAGAGGGTGCGCATGGCCAAAACTCCGTTCTTCGTCCCGGTCAATTTAGAACAAACGTTCTGATTTGTCAAACGCCCGATCGTGCTTACCCTTGCCAGCACCACCACGAGGGCCGGGCTTCCCGATATGACGCACCTTCCCTGGATCAAGGGGCTCGACCCCACCAACCGCGCCCGCTACGGAGGTAAGGCCACCAGCCTGGCCGCCCTCTCGCGCGCGTCATTCGATGTGCCCCCGGGCTTCGTCATCCCCGTCGACGTCGCGAGCCAGCTTGTTGGCCCACCGCGGGACTGGCCCGCATCGCTCCGCCGGGATCTCCTCGACCGCTTCGATGCGCTCGTCCCCGGCCGCGAGCCGGTGGCCGTCCGCTCCTCGGCGGTCGACGAAGATAGCGAATCCGCCTCGTTCGCCGGGCAGTACGAGACGGTCCTCGGCGTCAGCGGTCACGAGGGCCTCCTGAGCGCCATCGAGACCTGCCTCGCCTCCCTCGATACGGACGAGGCCCGCGCCTACCGGCTCCGCGCCGGAAAGACCGGTCAGCCTGCCATGGCCATCGTCGTCCAGAAGATGGTGGATGCCGAGGCGGCTGGCGTAGCCTTCAGCCTCGACCCGGTGACCGGCGACCGTTCCCGCGTCGTGATCGAGGTCGTGGCTGGCCTCGGCGATACCCTCGTCAGCGGGCAGGCCGAGGGCCAGCGCTTCGTCGTCGACCATGACTCGCTCACCATCCTCGAGCGCACCGCCGAACCCGCGGCCCTCACCGATGTCGAGCTGCTCGCTGTCACCCGTGCCGTCATCCGCGCCGCGGATCTGTACGAGTCTCCGCAGGATATCGAGTTCGCGTTCGACCACGGCCGCAAGCTCTGGCTCCTCCAGTCCCGCCCCATCACGTTCGCCGGCGGCCCCGATGCCGGGGCGCTCGGCTGGTACAGCGAATTCGACACGCAGACCAGCGAAGCCGACCTCTGGACGAGCGCCAACGTCCAGGAGATCCTCCCGGGGCTCCTCACGCCTCTCACCATCTCCACCTTCCAGGAAACGGTCCCCGTCGCCTACACCCAGGACTACCACGAGCTCGGCCTGCTCTCCACGGACGAGCAGCCGCTCTTCATGGGGACGTTCTACAACCGCGCGTTCCTGAACATGGAAGCCGCCCGCCTGGTCGCCTCGCGCGTCATCGGCATGCGCGACGACGCGATCGAGAAACGTTACCTGGGGGGCGTCATCGACGACAGCTGGAAGAACGACCTTTCCCCCTGGAAAACCTGGAAGCACCGGGCCATCAGCACGCCGCGCATGCTGCGCATGTTCTTGAGAATCGACCGACAGGCGGAACGCGCCGAACAGGCAACACTGGCGATGGAGCGCCGGGTCCGCGCCCTCCACAGCGCCAGCCTCACCAACGCCGAGCTCGAGCAATGGCGCCAGCGCCTCGCCAGCTTTGGCGCCAAAGTCGCCCGCGTGCACCTCCGCGTCACCGGCATCGCGGGCAGCGGCTTCGATGGCATCGCCGAAATCGCCCGCCCCGTCCTGGGCGACGAGACCGAGGGACTGGCTCCCGTCCTCTTCTCCGGGCTCCACGGCGTCGAAAGTGCCCAGATCGGCCTCGATCTCTGGGAGCTCTCACGCATTTGCAGGGCAGAAGGTCTCGATACCCGCATCCAGTCTCCCGGCTTCGATCCCCTCGACCCGACACTCCCGCAGGCGTGGCGCACCCGCTTCGAGGCTTTCATCGAACGGCACGGCCATCGCGGCGTCAACGAGATGGAGGCCTCGGCCCACACCTGGCGCTGGGACCACCAGCCCGTCCTGCGCATGGTCGCCTCCTACCTCGATATCCCCGAGGACCACTCCCCGCCCGCCGTGCTCGCCCGCCAGGAAGCCGAACGTCTCCGGCTCACCGCCGAAATCGATGCGAAGCTCGGCGTGGTCAATCGCCGCGTGTTCCGCTGGCTCCTTCCTCGCGCCCAGAAGTGGGTCGCCCTCCGGGAGCGCACCAAGTCGATCCTCGTCCGCGCTTCCCGTCTCGCCGACTACCACGTCCCAGAGATCCAGCGCCGCTTCGTCGATGCCGGGATCATCCGCCAGCCGGGCGACCTCTTCTTCCTCTCGACCCGGGAGATCGCCGCCGTGCTCACGGGCGCCATCACCACGAGCCTCGACGATGCCGTCGTCCGCCGGAAACGCGAATACGAGCGCAACCGCTACGTCGTGCTCCCCGAACGTTTCCGCGGCCGCCCCATCCCGATCCCGCCCGAGGAGACCGCGCACGCGGGCGATACCCTTACCGGCACTCCCGTCAGCCCCGGCACGGTCACCGGCCGCGCCCGGGTGATCCTGGACCCGGCAACCGACGGCCCGCTCGAGCCCGGCGAGATCCTCGTCGCCCCGGTCACCGATGCGGGCTGGACGCCCCTGTTCGCCCTGGCGGCCGGCCTGGTTGTCGATATGGGCAGCGCCCTGAGCCACGGCAGCACCGTCGCCCGCGAATACGGCCTCCCGGCGGTCGTCAACGTCCGCTCCGGCACCCGCCGCATCCGCACCGGTGATGTCGTCACCGTCAACGGCAGCACCGGCACCGTCCTCATCCTCCAGGAGCCCGACTGAGCAGCCACCACCGCATCCTGTAAAGTCTTCGCACCAGCCATGGGACCCCCAAATCCCGCCCAACTCGCTCCGAGGAGCTCCGCCATGGATTTCCGCTTCACGCCCGAACAGGAGGCCTTCCGTTCCGAAGTCCGCGCCTTCATCAGGGCCGAACTCCCGAAGGTCCGCGACGGCGAATCCTTCACGAAGAAGCTCGCGGCAAAGGGCTGGCTCACCATGTCGTGGCCCACCGAATACGGCGGCCAGGGAGCCCAGCACATGCGCCAGCTCGTCTACAACGAGGAGATGGCCTACCACCGCGCCCCCGGCCAGACCATGGGCTCCGACCGCGTCGGCCCGACCATCATCCTCTTCGGTACCGACGAACAAAAAGCCGAGTTTCTCCCAAAGATCGTCCGCGACGAAGTCACCTGGTGCCAGGGTTTCTCCGAGCCGGGCTCCGGCTCCGACCTCGCCTCCCTCCAGACCCGCGCCGTCCGCGATGGCGACTCCTGGGTCATCAACGGCCAGAAGATCTGGACCTCCAACGCCCAGCGCGCCGATTACATCATCCTCCTCGCCCGCACCGACCCCGATGCCCCCAAACACCGCGGGATTACCTACTTCCTCGTCGATATGAAGTCACCCGGCATCACCATCCGTCCGCTCGTGCAGATGACCGGACAGGCCGGATTCAACGAGGTCTTCTTCGATGACGTCCGGGTGCCCGCGGGCAACGTCGTCGGCGAGGTGAACCGCGGCTGGTACGTCTCCACCGCCACCCTCGACTTCGAGCGCTCCGGCATCGGACGCGTCATCGGCGGCCTGCGCACCTACGAAGAGGTCGTCGAATACGCGAAGAAGACGCCGGCCCGCGAAACCCGCGACGCGGCCCTCTACGATGTCCCAACCATCCGCCACGCCCTCGCCGATGTCGGCCTGAGCTTCGCCGTCGGCCGCCTCCTCTCCTACCGCGTCGCCTGGATGCAGAGCCAGGGCCTCGTCCCAAACTACGAAGCCTCCATGGCCAAGACCCTCGGCACCGAGCTCCACCAGCGTATGGCCCGCGTCGCGTATACCACCCTTGGCCTCCGCGGCCAGGTGCTCGATGGCCAGTGGGCGCCGCTTCACGGCCAGGTCCCGCAGACCGTCCTCTCCAGCGTCTCGCTGACCATCGCGGCCGGCACCTCGGAGATCAACCGGAATATCATCGCCACCCGGGGCCTCGGCCTCCCCCGCGGATGACCACCATGCAGGGCGTTCTCTCCGGTATCCGCGTCCTCGATTTCAGCGAGTACATCGCCGGCCCCTTCGCCGGCCAGATGCTCGCCGACCTTGGCGCCGACGTCACCAAGGTCGAACCACCCCATGGCGACTTCTGGCGCCACACCGGCCCCGTCGCGCCCGCCGAAAGCCGCGGCTTCATGGGCGTGAACAAGGGCAAGCGCTCCATCTCCATCGACCTCAAGAATCCCCGCGCGAAGGAGATCCTCGACCGCGCCGTGCGCTCCGCCGACGTGCTCATCGCGAACTACCGCCCCGGCGTCGCCGAACGCCTCGGCGTCGATTACGCAACCCTCTCGGCCATCAACCCGCGCCTCATCTATTGCGAGAACACGGCCTTCGGTTCGCGCGGACCGTACAGCGATCGCCCCGGCTTCGACCTCGTCTCCCAGGCCGTCACCGGGATCATGTCGTTCGAAGGCGCGGGCGGGCTGCCTCACCCGATCATCACGACCTCCCCAACCGACCTGGCCGCGGGCATGTTCATGGCCTACGCCGTCGCCGCCGCCCTGTACCAGCGGGAGCGCACCGGCCGCGGCCAGTTCATCGAGACGAGCCTCTTCGCGGCGGGGATAGCCATCCAGTACCGCCCCATGTTTTCCATCGAGCGGCTCGACCGCGCCGACCGCGAGGAACTCCTGGCAACGGTCGCAAAGGCCCGCGCCGAGGGCAAACGCATCGACGAGGTGCTCTCCGCCCACCCCTCGCGCCACGACGTCCTCCGCCGGAACAACCCGTATTACAAGGTCTACGAAACGAAGGATTCGTACATCGCGCTGGCCTGCCTGAACAACCGCCTCCGGCGCGCCGCCGCCCGCGTGCTCGAAGTCGAAGACCCTCGCGTCGAGGGCGACGAGTTCGATTTCGACAGGCTCGCCCCGGACGACGCCCTGGTCCTCCGCGAGCTCATCGCGGCGACCTTCACGAACCGGACGACCGACGAGTGGGTCGCGCTGTTCGATGCCGCCGGGGTGCCCTGCGGACCGGTCCGGCTCACGGCCGAGCTGTTCGACGACCCCCAGGTGGTCGCCGACGAGCTGATCGTCGAACTCGAACACCCGATCCTCGGGCCGGTGAAGATGGCCAACAGCCCGCTGAAGATGAGCGGCGGCGAGACCGGTTCGCGCATGTCATCGCCGGCCCTGGGCCAGCACACCCGCGAGTTCCTCGGCGAGCTGGGCTATGGCCCGGAGGAGATTGCCGCCTTCGAACGCGAACGCGTGGTGCGCAGCTGGCAGCCCGCCTGACCCCGCCCTACTGGACCGAGAGCAGTTCGACCTCGAAGTAGAGCGGCGTGTTCGGCGGGATCGGGCCCTGGCCGCGCGAACCGTAGGCCAGCGCCGCCGGGATGATGAGGTTGCGCTTGCCGCCAACCTTCATGGTCGCGACGCCTTCGTCCCAGCCCTTGATGACCTGGCCGACACCGATGACGAAGGTGAACGGCTGGCCGCGGTCGACCGAGCTATCGAACTTCCTGCCATCGAGGAACTTCCCCGTGTAGTGGACAGTGACGCGGAAGCCGGTCTGGGGGCTGGCGCCGGTGCCGACGACGACGTCTTCGTACTGGAGGCCGCTCTCGGTGGTGGTGGGATTCTTCAAGGTGATCGGTCCTTCGGTGGCGGTGGCGGCCGGCGAAGGCGAGCCCCCGGTGCTGGTGGGAGAGGCGGCGGTGGTGGTTGGCGTGACCGCGGCCTCGTCGTCGTCATCGCCGCCGCAGGCAGCGAGGGCCACGGGCGCGAGCGCGCCGGCAAGGATCAGGAGGGCGAGGTTCTTCCGGAACATGGCGGAAAGCGTAAACCCGACCGGCGTGTGGTGCGATGGCGCCGCGAAGGAAGTGGAAAGAGGGAGGAGGGAGGAGGTAGGAGGGAGGAGGGAGGA
>CAYUVT010000129.1:8122-8845 GCA_964448165.1 uncultured Anaerolineaceae bacterium
TGCAAAGTGGGTGGCGGGCGTTGGGTGGTGGGTGTTGGGAGGAGCCCCCGAACCGCGACCGGCAGGGGGCGGCACTCCGGCGCGCCCCCACAGCTCCGCGCCAGCCAGCCCTCATACCACCCCATGCCTCATACCCCGTACCCACCAGGAGTCGCGGGGCTCCGCCCCCGCTCGGCCCCGGGAGGGGCACCCCAACGCCGCACCCGCTCACGTCGGCAACCACGCTGCATCATGCCTTGCATACGAAGAACGTTCGTTCTAGAGTGACCGCGTGGCTGAGACCGACAGCGAGCGAGCCCCTCGGACTACAGATCTGAGAGTTGCGTTTGAGCGCATCTGCAACCTCGTCGCCATAGTTGAGGCGCGCAGGCCCTTCGAGACCCTTCAGTTGCTCATTGAGCAGTGCCTCGTCGTTCTGCCGAATCAAGCATTCCGAACAGCCAGCGACCTGAACGAGGCATTGGAATCGCTGTTCGGGATAATCTCTAGTGAGGAACAGGTCGACGAAGCCATTGCATCTCTCTTGGCGGAAGGGCGCCTGCGGAAACTGACGCTCGGTACTCTCGCGTTGGACGCCGCACGCCGCAACGCTCTGGAGGCCGAGGTGCAATCAGCGCAATCGCTGGAACGGCGGGTCAGACTGGAGTGGGAGGCGGAGGTTCTCCACGTCACGAAGAGCTGCGATTCACAGGAGCTTTGGCTGGCGTTCCGCGAATTCCTAGC
>CAYUVT010000130.1:0-8725 GCA_964448165.1 uncultured Anaerolineaceae bacterium
GGAAGAAGGGCAAGGACGGGCAGCCCTATCTGTACTACGCCTGCACCTCGGTCACGCAGGACGGAAGCGCCTCGCCCTGCCCGGTGCGAAGCCTGCCGGCGCGGGAGTTTGAGGCGCTCATCAAGAGCGTCCTCATCGACCTCGGAGCCGATAGCGCCATGCTCGAGAGCTGTGTCCAGGCCGCCAATCGCGAAGCCGTGATACCCATCAAGGAGCTCGAAGAGCAGCAGAGACGCCATCGCGACGAGGTCGCGGGGTTAACAGCTGGCATCCGTCGGATTATCGAGATCATCAAGTCCCAGGACGATCTCGGGCCGGACCTCCGGGTGGAGCTGAAGAAGCTCAGCGAGGAGAAGGAACAGCTCGGGACGCTCATCGAGAAGCTCCAGATGGACATCGATCATCGTCGGCGGCGGGTCCTGGACGTCGACCTGATCCGCCGGAATCTCGTCGAATTTGAGCGGCTGGTGAACCTGATGCCGACCGCTGACCAGAAGGAGCTCATGCAGCTGCTCCTCAACAAGGTCGAAGTCCGGCCCTTCGATCCCGAGCGCGACGAACTGCCGGACGGCAGCTCCGGGGCCTTCGCGACTCAAGTGCGTTCGAAGTGGTACCGGGTGAGCGTCAGCCTCCAGCAGTTGCCGGGGCTTGGTTTAGGAAAGCGGCATTCTGGGGGAAGTTCGGATTACAGAGGGAAGTGGCTCCCCGACGTGGATTCGAACCACGAACACCGCGGTTAACAGCCGCGTGCTCTACCGTTGAGCTATCGGGGAACAGTGTCAAGTTTCGCGGCGAAGGGCTGAAGATGCAACCCGCGCCAGCCGTTTGTCCGCCGGTTTTCAGCGGCGAAGACGAACCAGGGGGCCCTCGCTGAAGAGTGAGCCGACGCTGATGCCGAGACGCTCGTGGACGCGGTGCGGGATCCCGAGGTCAGCCACAAAGAGCTCGCCCACATGCGTCCGCGCCGTCGGCTCGAACACGCCTCGCTTGGGGAGATCGAGCATCAACGTCGTGGCGGCCTGGATTGCCGGGCGGCTGATTTCTCCCGTCGTGGCGTTCACACCGGTTGGGACGTCGATGGCCAGCACGGGCCGCCTGGCGTCGATCGCGAGCTGGGTGACCGCGGCGGCGATGCCAATGGGCGGTCCTGCGAGTCCGTACCCCACAATCGCATCGATCACCAGGTCGGCCGCGGCGAGCTGCTCCTCGACGGTGATCTCGCTCGACTCGAGGTCTGCCGGCTCGATGATCCCGCACTGCCGCAGGATGTGAACCTGCCGGCGAGCAGTGAAGGAGGCCTCCTCCTCGACTCCGCTGATGACGGGGTCCACGTGGAACCCCCAGTTCGCGAGGTGGCGTGCGGCAGCCAGGCCAGAGGCCCCCTTGTTGCCACCGCCACAGAGCAGCACGATGCGCTGGCCGCGGCCCCGGCCCCCGAGCATGGCCAACGCCAGCAACGCCGTCGCCCGGCCGCCGTTCTCCGTCAGCTGGAGGATGTCGAGTCCGAACTCCTCCTGGGCGACGCGTTGCACCTCACGCATCTGGGCGGCGCTGACAGCGCGGACCTCGCTGACCTTGCGCTGCGGGAACCCGCCGGGGTCGGGTTTGACGGGCATGGAGAGCGTCCTCTTCGGGGCGCAATCGCGCCTCGGGAGAGTCTACGCCGGGGCCCGGGCAACGGTCACGGCCTCAGTCCTCGTCGGTCGAATACGAGGCCGTCACCCGCGCCGAAATGCCACCGCGGGTGTTGAAGTCGCCAGTCACCATGAGGTGGCGCGGGTGAATCGCCTCCACGATGTCGTCGAGGATGGTGTTGACCACGTTCTCGTAGAAGATGCCCCGGTTGCGGAACGTCTGCAGGTAGAACTTGAAGCTTCGCAGCTCGATGCACCGGTCCCCCGGGGTATAGGTGACGATGATGGTCCCGAAATCGGGTTGGCCGGTCATCGGGCAGACACTGGTGAATTCTGGCGCGACAAACTCAATTTCGTAGTCGCGTCCGGGAAAGCGGTTTTCGAACGAATCGATAGTGCCGTCGGTCTTGTAGATGTTCTCGGACATGGTTCGAGCGTGGGCCTCCGGGCGTGGTGGCGCAAGCAGGGCTCAGGCGCGCGGCAACCCCAGCCCGCGCGTGGCGATGATGTTGCGGTTCACCTCGCTTGTCCCGCCGGCGATGGTGTAGCTCGGCGCGGCAAGCGCCCACCGCTCGATGCGGCCCTGAAGGGGAGCGTAGGGGGTCCCCGGCTCGATGGTTCCCGGCAGACCGAGCACCCGCAGGCCGGTGATGCCCATCTGGCGCTGGAGCTCGGTTCCGAACACCTTGGAGACCGACGCCTCGGAGTTCGGAACCTTCCCTTCGCTCTGCATCTGGGCGACGCGGTAGCAGAGCCAGCGGCCGATCTCGAACTCCAGCGCACGCTCGGCGAGCTCGTGGCGGATTGCCGCGCGCCGGAGCGGGGCGTTGGCACGCACGTAGGCGATGAGCGCCTCGAGGGTGCTGCGCGTCATCACCACACGGTTGATGGAGCTGCGCTCCTGGTCCAGCGTGGTTGTGGCGATATACCAGCCGCGGTTCTCTTCGCCGATGAGGCAGTCGCGCGGGATACGCACATCTTCAAGAAACACCTCGGTGAAGTGTTCGCTCCCCATCAGGTTCACCAGCGGACGCACCGTGACGCCGGGGGTCCGCATGTCGAGCATGAAGTAGCTGATCCCGCGATGCTTGGGCGCCTCGGGGTCGGTCCGCGCCAGGAGGATGCCCCAGTCGGCGCCGGTGGCCCCGCTGGTCCAGATCTTCTGCCCATTGATGATGTACTCGTCGCCGTCGCGGACCGCGCGCGTCTGAAGCGAGGCGAGATCCGAGCCGGCGCCGGGCTCTGAAAACAGCTGGCACCAGTGCACCGCGGCCGAACGCATCGGTGGGAGCCAGCGCTCCTGCTGTTCCTTCGTGCCGTGCATCATGAGCGCCGGGCCGGCAAGCCAGACTCCCTGGTCGTAGGCGCCGGGCGCCCCGGCCGCGCTCATCTCCTCCATGTACACAGTCTGCGTCATGTAGCTGGCGCCAGCTCCGCCGAATTCCCGCGGCCAACCCATCGTCAGCCATCCGCGTGCGGCGAGTTTCTTTCTGAAGGCATCGGTGAAGGCGGCCGCCCGGGGCGAAACATGGTCCCGATCGTTCGTCATGTTCCAGTCTTCGGCAGGGAGCTCGGCGGCAAGGAACTCCCTGAGCTCGCGGCGGAAGGCGGCGTGTTCTGGCGAATCGTGGAAGAGCATCGGAAAGGCCCAGGGTGAAGTTGCTGCGAGTATACGGGGTTGGTCCGGGGCGAGCCCGTCCCGGGGGCCGACGAAATCTTCACACACAGGGCGCGCCAAATCGTGTTGAATTCCGCAAGCCGACGTAATGACGCGCGCGACACGCTGGCGTGCTGGCCGGCATCACGTGGGCGGGTGTCGCGGCGGCGTCACCGGCGGCTATCATCCGCGCTGCTCTCTGGCGCGGAGCGGCGGGCGTAAGGCCGCTCCGCGTGTGATGCGCGGGGTGATCTCAACCGGCCCGGGCCACCGGGCTGGCCTGCGTTCACTCCGAAGGGGGGAGGTTGGCACCGGGAGTGAGGCACCACCAGAAGCCAGGGCGTGCGCCCTGGCGAGCCGCTGTGTTCTTCGTGCTGGCGCTGTCCGCGGTGGCGCTGCTCGTGATGCCCGGGACGGGCGCGAGGGCCGCGGGCGAGGGCATCTTTGAGCTCGACAAGGTGGAGTACTCGACGCCGGAGGGCACCGCGGTGCTCGTGACGGTGAAGCGCACCAGTGGCGCCACCCTTTCCGTCGATGTCCAGGTGCAGCTGGAGCTTGAGGGCGGCGATCCCAACGTCGACTACCCGGCTTCGGAACAGACCAAGCTGGTGACCTTTCCGAAGAACACCAACCTGACCCAGCAGAGCGTGTTCATCCAGACGCTCAACCAGAACCGGTTCCAGAGCAAGGACATCTTCGTAACGATTCGAAGCGTGAGTAACGGGGGCCAGATCGGCCCGATCTCGTCCTCCAAGATCCGGATCATCGGGACGAATGAACCCCAGGTCTTGAACGTCTCGCCCCGCAGCGCCGGGTCCCTGCCTCAGCCAGTTGGGGGCGACACGGTGGTCATCACGGGGGTGAACTTCCTTCAGCCGGGCGTGTCGGTGGCTGACTCGATCAGCTTCAAGCCCCTGCTCGGTGGAGCACCCACACCGCTGGGCGGCTGCGGCTCCTTCTCTGTTCCAAGCAACACGCAGATTCTGCTACGCATCGAAGTGCCTACGGGTCTCTGTGCCGGATTCCTCACGGAGGGCGTGCCTCACCACGTCCTCGTGACCGTGAAGGTCGGAACCGACTTCTACGAAAGCAGGCCAGATACAGTCGAGCGCAGGGACCTCTTCTACTACACTTCCGGCCCGACCATCACGCAGCTGTCACCCAAGTCCGGGACAGTTGCCGGGGGCACGCAACTCCGCATCACCGGCCGTGGGTACACGGGCACGCCGGGCGCCGTCTGCTCGACCGTCATTTCCCAAGTCGTGATCGGCGGGATAGCCGTAAGCAATTGCGTTTACGAAGGCCCCAACACGATCGTTGCGACGACCCCACCCCATCCCATGGGCAAGGTCGACGTGGTCCTTACCGTCGGCCCAAAGACCAGCCCTGCCACCTCGGACAGCGAATACGAGTACACGCAGGGCCCCACCATCACCGGCCTGAGCCCGAACTTTGGCCCTCCATCGGGCGGCAACACGGTCGTGATTACCGGCGCGAACTTCATCCTCAAGGATGCGAGCCTCTACGACGTCCCGGTCTCGGAAGTGCTTTTCGGCGGCACTCCGGCCGCCTTCGTGGTCGAAAGCTCCACACGCATCGTCGCCACCGCCCCTCCCGGCACCGGCACCGTGCAGGTCACGCTCAAGCACCCACTGGCAGGGCTCAGCCAGTTCACCACCGCCGCGAACTACGGCTACAGCGCAGGCCCCCTCATCACGTCCATTTCGCCCGACTCCGGCCCCGTTGTCGGCGGCACGGTGGTCACCATTACCGGCACCGGCTTCCTGCCCGGAGCCACGGTGAAGTTCGGCGCCACCCAGGCGACCTTCGCCACGGTGGTCAGCCCAACCCGTATCGATGTCACGAGTCCCCCGGGTGCCGGGGTTGTCGATGTGGTGGTCACGGTAAACGCGAACGCGAGCCCAACGGGCCCCCAGGCGCGGTTCGCGTACTCTGGCCCGACGGTGGAGAGCGTCTCGCCCATCGCGGGGCCCGTGGCCGGCGGCGGAACGGTCACGATCAAAGGCAAAAACTTCAATTCCCAGGCGGTCGTGCAGTTCGGGGCCGTGGCAGTCATCCCGACGTACGTCGACCCGCAAACGCTGACCGCGGTGGTGCCAGCCTCACCGATTCCACAGGCCGTCCACGTCCGCGTGTCGACCGGCTCCGGTCTCAGCCCGGAAACCCCGGACGACCTCTACACGTACACGAACGGGCCCATCGTCGACCTAGTGAATCCGAATAACGGGCCGACAACGGGCGGCACGATCGTGATCATCATCGGGAAGAACTTCACCGCGCCGCTCTCGGTGCGCTTTGGCGATACCCCGGTCGAGGCGTTCAACCTCAACAGCGCCACACAGATCACGGTCCTGAGCCCGCCGAACGGCACTGCCGGCGCCGTCGATGTCCGCGTCACCAAAGGGACTGACGTGAGCCCCACCGGGCCGGCGACGAAGTTCACCTACAATTCGGCGGTGCCGAAAATCACCGCCCTGACACCCAACACCGGTTCGACATTCGGCGGGAACGAGGTGGTCATCACGGGCATCGGCTTCACGGGAGCAACGTGCCCGGGCGCGGTGAAGTTCGGGACCGTCCAGGCGCCCGAATGCAAGGTGATCAACGACACGACGATGACGGCCAAGGCGCCGCCGAACGTCTCCGGCCCGGCCGTTGTCGTGGTCACCACCCAGAACGGCAGCTCGGACATCGTCCCGAACTACACCTACGTCAGCCCCACCGGCAGCGGGGGCGGTTCGACCGCTCCACCGGCACCCGGGCCCGGCGGTACCGAAAGCTACACGCTCACCTCACGCTGGTCGCTGCTCACCTGGACCGGGCGCGACGGCATGAGCGTGAGCGATGCCATCCGGGGCACGGGTGTCCCCGGCGCGACCGACCTCACGGCCCGGATCACCGCCATCTTCCAGTGGGATGCAACAACCTCCACGTGGAAGGCGTACTTCGTCGGAAGCGATGGGGTGCCGGGTGCCAGCGACTTTTCGACGATGGCGGCAGGAACCGTCTACTGGGTCGCGATTTCGGGCGAGGGCACAGTGCCATGGGTGATCCCGCTCAGTTGACCCCGGCATGGCCCGCTTCAACGAAACGAAGTTGTCACCTTTCCGCTACGTGGTCATCCACCCCGGGGACAGCTATCCTTCGACCAATGCGTGACTGTGCCCCCGAGCACGCGGACGGTGCCTGGTGAAGTTCGGCACCCTCCAGGTAGCCCTGCTCACCGGCGAGACCCGGTCGTACCCGCTCGACCTGCCATCGGCGCTGGTCGGGCGCGGCGAAGGCTCGAATATCCACCTGGATGACTTTTCCATCTCTCGCCGCCACGCGCGGCTCACCGTCGACTCCGGGCGGCTGATGGTCGAAGACCTGGCGAGCGCGGCGGGCACGTTCATCAACGGCGAACGGCTGACGCCAAACGTGCGCTATCTGCTTGATGACGGGGATCAGTTGCGCTTCGGCGACCTGGAAGTGAACTACTTCCCGCCCCCCCCGGCCGACGCGATAACGGCCGTGTCCGACGACGATACCGTGTTTTCGCCGACCGGCCTCCACGTCGCCCTCGTCTCGCCCGCGACCGCCATCGACCCGGGACGACAGGCCACGGCGACACTGACGGTCACGAACCGGGGCCGCGTCGTCGACACGGTGAGTGTCGAAATCACCGACCTGCCGGCCGACTGGTACACCATCGAGACGCCGCAATCGTCGCTGGTGCCCGGCGCGCACCTCGAGGTACGGGTGACGCTCCATCCACCTCGCCGGCACGATTCGCTCGCCGGACATTACGACTTCACCGTGAAGGTGACGTCGCGCGAGCACCAGCGCGAAGCGATTGCCATCGGCAGCTTCGAGATCCTGCCGTTCGAATCGTTCAGCCTCTCGTTCGAGGCCATCCGAAGCAGCCGGAACTTCCGGCTGGTTGCCGAGAACCGGGGCAACCAATCCGCGCGCTTCAATCTGGCCGGGCAGGACGACGAGCAGATCTTCCGCTACGAGTTCGATGCCCCCTTCGTTCAGCTCCCGCCGGGGGCAAAGCACGTTGTGGGGCTCAAGGTACGGCGGCCGCGCCAACTCCTCGGCCCGAAGGTAGTGCTCCCCTTTGAGGTGGTCGGCTCGGCGGACAGCGGCGCCGAAGTGCGCGCCCGGGGACAGCTCGCTGTCGACCCACCGCTCCAGAAGTTCCGGATGCCCGCCATGTTCACGCTGGCCGCACTCGTGCTCGGCGTCACCGCACTGGCAATCTTGATCCTCACTGACGGCGAGACGATCCAGACCGCGGGCGCCGAGGACGAGTATGCCGGCGTGCACCTGTGCGACGACCAGGGTGCGGCAGAGGAGCAGCAGGACAAGAACGAAAAGGCCGCGCAGGCTCAACCCAACGCGGATGCGACAGTCGCGGGGACGTTCGATGGCGGGCGGCCCATCTTCGGTCAGGTCGATGCCAACGGTGCGCCGTTCTTCGCTCAAAACGACACGCGCTGGGCCAATGTCGAATACGCCCGCTCGACCGAGCTCCCGGCGGGCAAAGACTGGTGCGGCACCACCATCTCGCAATGCGGCTGCGCGATGACCTCCGTGGCGGTGATGCTGGCGCTCTACAACGTGGTAACGCTCCCGGACGGGCAGCCGCTCACACCGCAGTCGCTCAACGCATGGTTCAACGGCGAGGCGCGGCGCACGGAGCGGGGCTGGGTGAGCCGCGGCTACATCTACGGTGACGTTATCTGGACCGCGGCGAACGAGCTTTCGGGCCAGATCGCGAAGGCGAGGCCGGGAACCCCCACCGTACGCTTCGCGCGGACCGGCAGTGGCTCGGAAGACGAGATCCGCGCCGAGCTCCGGGCCGGCCGCCCCATCATCCTCGAGGTGCCGGGCCACTGGATCGCCGCGGTCGGCCTCGATGGCGACACCATCCTCATCAACGACCCGTTCTATCGCGACCGGACGACGCTTGATGCGTACAAGGGAAAGGTCCGGAGCTCCGTCATCTACGAGCCAAGTTCCGACCTGAGCGCGGTGGTGCTCACGGCCCCGGCAGATGTGAAGTTCCGCGTGGTCGACAAGCAGGGCCGCGTGGTGGGCACGGGCGACACGACCGCCGGCGCGACCGCCGAGCCCATCATCCAGATCCCCGGCGCGTCGGTGAGCACCCGGCGCGCGTGGCGCGACCCCACCTGCATCGAAAAGGCGCCGCCGCCGGGCGCCGGGACGCACCAGATCGTGTTGCCCGGCTCGCGCGACGATTACCGCATCGAGATCCTTGGCACGGGCAGCCAGGGCGGGAGCGTTGCCATCCATACGTATGGCCGCGATGGGACGGCCTCCATCGCAACCATCGAAGGCCAGCAGGGCACGACCGCCGAGCTCGACTACGACCCGAACGCGCCGGCGCCCGTGGTGCGCACGCCCG
>CAYUVT010000131.1:0-4069 GCA_964448165.1 uncultured Anaerolineaceae bacterium
TGGCCTTCGACCGCGGCTACATCAGCCCCTACTTCGTGACCAACCCGGACCGGATGGAGGCGGTCGTCGAGGACCCCTACCTCCTCATCACCGATAAGAAGCTCAGCTCGGTCCAGGAAATCCTGCCGATGCTCGAGAAGATCCTCCAGGTCACCAAGAACGTCGTCATCATCTGCGGCGACCTCGAAGGCGAAGCCCTCGCCACCCTCGCCGTCAACAAGCTACGCGGCACCATCAACATCCTTGCCGTCAAGGCTCCCGGCTTCGGCGACCGCCAGAAGGATAACCTCGGCGACATCGCCGTCCTCACCGGTGGACAGGTCATCTCCGAAGAGATCGGCCGCACCCTCGAAAGCGTCGAAGTCGCCGACCTTGGCCGCGCCCGCCGCGTCGTCTCCACCAAGGAAGAGACCACCATCATCGAGGGCAAGGGCAAGAAGAAGGATATCGACGCGCGCGTCGCCCAGATCCGCGCCATCCTCGAAGAAGCCAAGAGCGATTGGGACCGCGAAAAGGCCCAGGAGCGCCTCGGCAAGCTCGCCGGCAGCGTCGCCGTCATCAAGGTCGGCGCCGCCACCGAAGTCGAGCTCAAGGAAAAGAAGCACCGCGTCGAAGATGCACTCAGCGCCACCCGCGCGGCTGTCGAGGAAGGCATCGTCTCTGGCGGTGGCGTTGCCCTCATCAACGCCCTTCCCGCCCTCGATAAGGTTAAGCTCGAAGGCGACGAGGCCACCGGCGTCAAGATCCTGCGCCGCGCCCTCGAAGAGCCCCTCCGCCGCATCGCCATCAACGCCGGCAAGGATGGCTCCGTCGTCGTCGAGGAAGTGAAGAAGCTCGGCAAGGGCCAGGGCTACGACGCGCAGAAGGACGAGTACGGCGACATGGTCGCCAAGGGCATCATCGACCCGGCCAAGGTGACCCGCTCGGCCGTCGAGAACGCCGTCTCCATCGCCGCCATGGTCCTCACCACCAACTGCCTGGTTACCGAAAAGCCCGAAAAGGAAGCACCGGTCCAGGCGCCGCCGATGTACTAGTCGGCCTACACCCCCTCCCGGGTACCCGGGATACGGTGGACCAGTACCCGAGGGGGTGGCGCGAAAGCCCACCCCCTCGTGCATTCTCATCCAGCACACGGAGGCGGAACCAGCACATGCGCACGGAAAACGGCATCAGCATCGATACCCAGGCCCTGGAACAACTGCTCTCCCAGGCCGACCTGGTGACCATTGGTTTCACCCTCTTCCCCCAGCGCCTCCTCGTCGATACCCGCTTCAACGCCACCGACGGCCAGTGGGCCGGTATCGTCGAGCCCGTGGCGTCTGTCCAGGAGCGCTACCTCTGGCTCGGCCGCAACCGCGGCAGTTTCGGCCCGCCCCAGGCCTTCTCCTTCTTCACCTGGCCCCAAACGGTCCGCGGCATGGTCGAACGCGATGTCCTCCGTCCCCTGCGCCGGCGCCTGAGCCCCGAAGCCGACGCCGCCCTGGAACGGGCCCTCGACTACGCCCTCGAGCTCGAACGGCGCGCCATCGCCGATGCCGTGCGCGGCACCGAGGCATGGCCGACTCTCTGGGCCGCCGCGTCCTGACCCGGCCCCTGTGGTAGCATCGCCCGGCACCAACTCGCCCGGGAGATGCCCTTCACCACCCTCGAACGCCCCACCGCAAGCACCACCGACCAGCTCCTCTCCGAGCAGGACGGTTATACCCTCACGCTCACCCTCAACCGCCCGGACCGGCTCAACGCGATCAGCGGGCCCATGCTCTCCGAGCTCTCCCGCATCCTCACGGCCGCCAACCGCGACCCCGGCATCCGCGTCATCATCCTGACCGGCGCCGGGCGCGGGTTCTGCTCGGGGCTCGACCTCGTCGATAACAACCCCAACGCCGGCGGCCGCGTTGCAACTGGCCGCCAGCTCTTCGACCTCCACGATTCCGCTCCCACCGTCCTCTGGAATATGGACAAGCCCGTCATCTGCGCCCTCAATGGCGCCGCTGCGGGCTACGGCATGGACCTTGCTCTTCTCTGCGACATGCGCATCGCCAGCGAAAACGGCAAGCTTGCCGCTGTCACCGCCCGCCGCAACCTCCTCCCCGAAAGCGGCGGCTCCTGGCTTCTGCCCCGGCTCGTCGGTTGGGCGAAGGCCTCCGAGATGTTCTTCCGCGGCCAGACCCTGAACGCCCAGCAATGCAAAGAGGCCGGTCTCGTCAACGAAGTCGTTCCCCACGACCAGCTCATGGCGACCGCCAAGCAGTGGGCCGCCGAAATCGCCCTCAACGCCCCCATGGCCGTCCAGGCCACCAAGCGCATGATGCGGCAGGGCCTCTTCGAAACCTACGAAACCACGGTCGACCACCTCATGGTCCACCTCATGTCGCTCTTCTCCATGGAAGACTTCAAGGAGGGAGTCGCCGCCTTCCTCGAAAAGCGCGACCCCAACTTCACCGGGCGATAGCCCCGCTCGCTGCCCCCGAATGATGCCGCCCGGCTCGACCCGGGCCGGACGGCGCTTCGCCGCGTGCCCTTTGCACGCCCGGTATCGGGTTCGTTCACCACTCCGGCATCTTCGCCCCGGTTCCCGCTCGTGGAGTCCAGAGCAGGCCATGCTCCCTGGCTCGCCCATATCCCTCGACGCGGCGCTACCCTGAGGTCAGCCGCCGTGGAACCTTCACGGCCGCCCGTTCGTCTGGAACCACAACGGAGGTCCCATGCGCCATCACCTGCTGATACTCGCAGCACTTGCGCTCTCCACCGCAGCGCTCCTCTCCGCCTGCGGCGACGACGAGGCCGCGGCCTCCGAACTCGTGATGTCGAAGGCTCCCCGGGCCTCCGCCGACCCGGCAGCCACGCGGGGCGCAGCTTCGGCCCTTGCCCTCTTCTCCACCGACCTCTTTGCCATCCTCGCCCGGACCGATGGCAACCTGGTCTTCTCGCCCTATAGCGCCGCTGTCGCGCTGGCGATGACCCGCAACGGCGCCACCGGCGAAACCCTGGACCAGATGAGCGCCGTCCTCCACACCGAACAGGCCGGAGACATCGACGCCGGCCTGAATGCTATCGACCAGGCCCTCGCCACCCGCCCCGGCGAGTACCGCTGGTTCGATAAGACAGTTACCCTCGGGCTCGCCACCGCGAACCAGCTCTGGGGCCAGCGCGACTACCCCTTCCACGGCGCATTCCTCGACAAACTCGCCGCCAACTACGGCGCCGGCATGCGCCTGGTCGACTACATCAAGGCCACCGACGAGGCCCGCAAGGCCATCAACGCCTGGGTCTCCGACCAGACCCGCGAACGCATCCCCGAGCTCATCCCGGAGGGCGTCCTCAACTCGGACACCCGCCTGGTCCTTACCAACGCCATCTACCTCAACGCCCCCTGGATGCACCGCTTCAACCGGGAGGCCACCGCCCCCGGCCCGTTCACCCGCCTCGATGGCTCCACGGTCGAAGCCGAGCTCATGCGCCTGAGCGAGGAACTTCGCTACGCAAGGGGCTCCGGCTACCAGGCCGTCGAACTCCCCTACGTCGATGGCTCGCTCTCGATGCTCGTGATCGTCCCCGATGCGGGTAACTTCACGGAATTCCAGTCTGCCTTCACCGCTGCAACCCTCGAAACCATCGTCAGCAACCTCAAAACCGCCCAGGTGCGGCTCGCCTTCCCCCGTTTCGAGTACCGTACCCAGGCCAGCCTGAAGGACGCCCTCAAGGAAATGGGCATGCCGATCGCATTCGAAGGGGGCCTCGCCGACTTCTCCGCCATGAGCCCCGACGGGAAGAACCTCTTCATCCAGGATGTCATCCACGAAGCCTTCATCGCGGTCGATGAAGACGGCACGGAAGCCGCCGCCGCGACCGCCGTCGTGGTCGGCCGCACCTCCGCCCCCGTGGACGTGGTCGAACTCACGGTCGACCGCCCCTTCCTCTACGCCATCCGCGACAACGAGACCGGCGCCATCCTCTTCCTCGGCCGCGTGGTGGATCCGTCCTAGGTCCGGCCATCAGGGAGGTGCGCCGCCCCTCCCGCGAACACCGCACCCGGCTCGCACCACGCAACCCGAGGCGCGCCGGTCAT
>CAYUVT010000131.1:4169-8707 GCA_964448165.1 uncultured Anaerolineaceae bacterium
CCGCGAACACCGCACCCGGCTCGCACCACGCAACCCGAGGCGCGCCGGTCATGGCCCGCCGGGATGTCTCTCCCTCGAAGACCGCCGATACCCCGTACCCAGGCCGCATAGGCCTGCCACTCCCGCGAACACCGCACCCGGCTCGCACCACGCAACCCGAGGCGCGCCGGTCATGGCGCGCTGGGATGTCTCTCCTCGAAGACCGCCGATACCCGCGTACCCAGGCCGCATAGGCCTGCCCCTTCGCGAACACCACACCCGGCTCGCACCACGCAATCAGAGGCGCGCCGGTCATGGCGCGCTGCGATGCCTGTCGAGTGCCCTCCGCCCCACTCGCCGCTCGCCACTCGCGCATGGACTCCCCCACCCCTACTTCATCGTCTTCAACAAACCCACGAGAAACGCATCCGTATCGGCCGCGTAGCTCTCATCGGGCCGCAATCTCCTGCAATTGCAACTCGCCGGTCAACCACGGGGGGAAGCCGCTCCTCCCTCCTCCCTTCTCCCTCCTCCCCCTACAACAGCACGTAGTCCCCCGGGTCCGGCTCCTTCGTCTGCTTCCAGTACTCGATCAGGTTGAACGGCCAGTTCTGCGCCACCCGCCCCTTGTCGTTCTTGTACCAGCTGTTCACGTCGCTCACGCCCCACACGCGCAGCAGGTTCGCCCGGTCGATCCGCTCGTTGTAGGCGTCGTGCACCTCCTGCTTGCAGTCGAGCGCACGCTTCCCCTGGTCCAGCAGCAGCTTGATGCAGCCAAGCACGTACTGCACCTCGCATTCGGAGAAGTAGATGATGCTGCCGTTTACCACGATGTTCGTGTTCGGCCCGTAGAGCAGGAACAGGTTAGGGAAGTTGGGCACCGTGATGCCCATGTACGCCCGCGCATCGCCGTTCCACTGGGCGTGCAGGTCGGCCCCGCCGCGACCCTTCACCCGCATCGGCGTCAGGAACTTCGAGGCCTGGAAGCCCGTGCCATAGATGATGACATCGGCCGGGTACTCTGTGCCGTCGGCCGCCACAACCCCGGAAGGCGTGATCTCGCGGATGCCGTCGGTCACCAGGTGGACGTTGTCGCGCTTCAGTGTCGCCGCCCAGATGCCGTTGTCGAGGATGAGCCGTTTCGCCGCCGGCGGGTACTTCGGCAGCACCTTCTCCAGGAGGTCAGGCCGGTCGCCGAACTGCATGTGCAGGTACCCCGTGAGCAGCATCCGCAGCTGGTCGTTCGCCTCGCTCACCGAAAGGGTCTTCGGCTCCCAGTTCTCATCGACCGTCGCCGCTGCCAGCATCCCGTCGGTCGTGTTCCAGAACAGCCAGAAGCGATACCAGTGCACATAGTGGGGCACGTGCCGGAAGAGCCACTGGAGCCCCGCCGGCACATCGTCGTGGTATTGCGGCACCGGCACCAGCCACGGCGGCGTCCGCTGGAAGACGGTCAGATCCGCCACCTCGGGTGCGATTGCCGGGATGAACTGGGCCGCGCTGGCGCCCGTCCCGATGACCACTACCCGCTTGCCCTTCAGGTTCACGCTGTGGTCCCACCGCGCCGAGTGGAACGATGGCCCCCGGAACGACTCCATTCCCTTGATGTCCGGCATCTTCGGACGGTTCAACTGGCCGACGGCGCTGATGACTGCCTGCGCCTCCAACGTCTCCTCACCGCCGGCGTTGCGGAGGCAGAGGCGCCAGGTTGCGGTCGCCTCGTCCCATGCGGCCTCCACCACCTCGGTATTGAAGCGCACGTGTTCCCGGATGCCGTACTCATCCGCGACGTCGCGGAAGTAGTCCAGCAGCACATCCTGCGTCGAGTAGTGCTTGGGCCAATCGGTCTTCTGCGCGAACGAATAGCTGTAGAACGCGTTCGAAACGTCGACCCGCGCCCCGGGGTACGTGTTTTCCAGCCATGTGCCGCCCACATCGTGGTTCTTCTCCAGGATCACGAACGGTACACCAGCTTGCTTCAGCCGGATGCCCGCCAGGATCCCTGACATCCCCGCTCCGATGATGGCCACGCTGAAGGGCACGTTCGGGTCCTTGCGCCACTTTGGCGCGCGCGGGTCCTCGTCTTCCGGACCCAGCTCTTCCAGCAGCAGCGGCAGATAGTCGTCGGATGCGGGGGAGCCCGTCATCCATGCCGTGATCAGTTTGATCGCCTGGTCCAGCGGCACCGGGTTGGTGGTCTCCCCGCGCTCGCGCAAGCGCTTCAGCGCCTCGAAGGCAAGGTCTCGCGCTGCCTCCTGCTGCGCGGGCGACATCCCGCCCTGCGGCACCCCGGGTGCAATCCCGGGCGGGCGCAGCTCCTCGCGGAGGATGGTGAAATCGCCCGTCGCCTGCGCGAGCGCGGGCAACAGCGCGGGCAAGAACGCGTCCTGCAGCGCCGCGCGGATGGCGGAGTCGTCCGCGGTGATGGGTTCGGTCGTTCGCTTCAGGGCCATGGGTCGTGAACTCCAGCGTCGTTGGGGGGCCACGTGCTGCCCCCGTGTCCGGGGCAAGATTACCGGGATTCTCGAAGCATTGCTGCATTCAACCCGAAGAATCGGAAAAGCCGAAAAAACGGCTGAATCAGTCGCTACTGCAGGCGGACGATGCGCATGGCGATTTCGCCGCGGCCGATGGCGCGCTCTTCGGCCACGCCGAGCCCCGCCGGGCCGAGCGCGAGCTGCAGGTCACCGGGTGCGGGGGATTCCTCCTCGGCCGGGTCGAGGATCAGCCACGCCACCGCGGCAGCGGATTCCACCATCCAGGCCAGCCGCCGCAACGTGCCAGCCTCCAGGTGGCGTCTCTCGGGCCACCAGACGATCCGCGTGGCTGGCTCAGCCGTGAGCAGGGTACTCGCGAACGAAGGCCGCGGTTTCATCGCCCCCGCTTCGGCCAGCACCGAATCCGGCGCCGAGATCACCATGATCGACCCGTCTTCAGTAGTCAGCCCCAGGTCGGTCAGTGCACCCACAGGTCCAGTGTAGCGGGGGACTGATTCCACGCTCACTTGCGCCGAAGCTCAAGGAACTCATCGACGGTGAGCCCGGCGCGCTTGATCTGTTTCAGTAGTAGTCCTGTGCTCAGCTCTCGATGTTGTGGAATGGAGAGATTCGCCGCTGTTCCCTGGCGCACGAGCACCACATGGCTTCCGACTTGTCCAGCCTTTCGCCATCCCGCCTTCTCGAAGATTCGCACCGCCTCAGCGCCGGATATGTTCCCAAGCCGGCCCATCGGTTACACGGCCACAACGATGGGCTCGCGATCGCCAGGCTCGAGTGCCGCGACCGCCTTCTGATCCTCCGCCCACAACCAGGCGACGATAGCCTCGCGGATGTTCGCGAGCGCCTCCTGCTCGTCCTTGCCCTGCGTCGCGCAACCCGGCAGGGCCGGGCACTCGGCCACCACCCAGCCGTCCTCGTCTGTCTCAAGCGTCACATGGAACAGCATGGTTCCAGTTTACCGGATCAGCTTTCGCCGCTTTGCCGAATTCGAGCCCTTGCCGGTCGGTGCCCGCTGGCCGCTGCTCCCCAGCGTCCGGATCTGCTCGTCGGATGGCCCGCTCGGCTTCGCCAGCACCGGGGCTGCCGGCTTTGCGGGCCTGGGACTCGTGCCATCCCCGGAGGCCGCCGGCGCTGCCTCGGCAGCAGGCTGAGCGCCTTGCTGCACGATCCGCACCTTGAACACGGTCCGCGCTACCTGCTTGCGGATGTTCGCCACCAGCTGCTGGTACATGTCGTGGCCTTCGCGCTTGAAGGCGACGAGCGGGTCGACCTGTGCATAGGCCTGCAGCCCGATGCTCTGGCGCAGCTCCTCGATCGCCGTCAGGTGCTCCCGCCAGTGCGTGTCGATGGCCTCCAGGAGGAGCCAGTGCTCCACCTTCCGCATGTTCTCCTCGCCGACCATCTCCTCGATCTGCTCGTAGCGATCCTCCGCCCGGTCGAGCATCTCATCGGTCAGTTCGTCGCCGAGTTCCTGCATCTCCTCGATCGACGGGACATCCTCCGGCGGGAAAATCTCACGTAGCTCGGCTTCCACCAGCTCGAGCGACAGCACATCGTTCGTGTTCGCGGCCGCGAGCACGCGTTCGATCTCCGGCAGCAACATCGCGTCGACCACGTTGGCCCGCGTGTCAACGCCCTTCAGGATCATGTCGCGCTGGCTGTAGATCTGCTTGCGGTGCTCGTTGATGACATCGTCGAACTCGACGAGCCGCTTCCGGATGTCGAAGTTGTGGCCTTCCACCTTGGTCTGCGCCTGCTCGATCGCCCGGGTCACCATCCGCGACTCAAGCGGCATATCCTCGGTCATCCCGAGCTTCTGCATCATCCCCGGCACCCACTCCGGAGAGAACCGCTTCATGATGTCGTCGCCGAACGAGACGAAGAACCGGCTCGAACCCGGGTCGCCCTGGCGGCCGGCGCGTCCGCGCAGCTGATTGTCGATCCGCCGGGATTCGTGCCGCTCGGTGCCGATCACGTGCAGCCCGCCCAGGTCCGCCACTCCGGGGCCGAGCTTGATGTCGGTGCCGCGCCCGGCCATGTTCGTCGCAATCGTCACGGCGC
>CAYUVT010000132.1:0-8646 GCA_964448165.1 uncultured Anaerolineaceae bacterium
CATCGAACGGGTACACGAAGACCGCGCCTGGATCGACGCCATCCTCGTGGGCAGCGGGACGGTGATGGCCGATAACCCCTCGCTCACCGCCCGGCCCGGCGGGGCGCCTGCTCCCCGCCAGCCCGTCCGCGTTGTGCTCGATGGCCGCGGGCGGTGCCCCGCCGAAGCCCACGTGTTCGATGGCGCCGCGCCAACCATCGTTGCTACCTCCGCCCGGAGCTCCCGGGAATGGAAGGAGGCGCTTCGCGGGCGCGGCGTGACCGTGCTCGAACTCGAGGAGGGCGAGACCGGCGTGAACCTGGACCAGCTCCTTGCCACGCTCGGCCAGCGCAATGTCGTCTCCCTCATCGCCGAGGGCGGCCCGACTGTTCACGCGGCGTTCTTTGCGGGTGGCCTTGTCGACGAAGTCCACGCCTACGTCGCCCCGCGCCTGCTCGGCCAGGGCATCCCGCTCTTCCCGCCCGGCCAGCTCGATTCGCCCCTGGAATTGCGGGATCCTGTAAGCGAGCCCCTCGGCGCCGATGTCCTCGTGCGGGGCTACACTGGCACGTGGTCGCCCTGAGCGGCCGGAATCCGCGCACACGGAGGGGAGAGACATGGCGCGCAACTGGATTGTCGTGGGAGGCCCGGAGATCTTCGCGAAGACCCGCGAGATGGGGTTCACCCGTCACGGCTTCAAGAGCACCCGGCGCAACATGGCCAACAGCATTCAGCCCGGCGACCTGCTCGCCTTCTACGTCACGGGCAAGAAGCAGTTCGCGGCAATCTGCCGGGTCACCTCGAACGTGGTTGAAGAGCACACCCGCATCTGGCAGAGCGACAAGAAGCCAAACGAGCTCTACCCGTACCGTTGCGACATCGAGCCGGTCGTTGTCCTCGATGAGGACCGGTGGCTCGATGCCGAGCCCTACCACGACCGCTTTGCGTGGACGCAGCGTTGGCCCCGGGCGAACTGGACGCTTGCCTACCAGGGCAACCTCCACGAAATCCCGCAGGCCGACATGGACCTGCTGCTGACAGATATGCAGGCGGCGGTCCCGGTTTCGAGCAAGGCCTGACTTTCGGGCGCGCGGCACGTCGTATGCGAGTGGATTGCCTCGTGGCAATTTCTTGCGTACTATCCGCGCCGACATGGGGAGGGTGGGATGTACCAGTTTCCAAAATGCCGTAAGTGCGACTACGGCGACCTGGTCCCGTTTTCTGACTTTGGCAGCCAGGGCGCGCCGATTCACTTCAAGGCGTGGGTCTGCACCAACCCGGATTGCGGCTACAACATCAAGATTCGCAACGGCGAGCTGTTCATCGACGAGCCGATCAACGATGGCCAGGTCCACATGAGCCGCTCGCGCTAGCGCGCCAGGCCTCGCCTCCACACCCGTACCGTACGCCCCGGCTCGCGTTCACGCGCGCCCTTTGTGATAGACTGCACGAGCAATGCCACAGGCGAACAAGGTCTACCAGCCCCTCCCGCTCAGACTCGATAGCGACGTCGACGAGGAGGTTCAGCAGAACATCCTCGTCACCAGTGTCGACCAGGTGGTGAACTGGGCGCGGCGCTCTTCCCTCTGGCCCTGCATGTTCGGCCTTGCCTGCTGTGCGATGGAGATGATCGCCACCGCGACGCCGCGCTACGACATCGCGCGCTTCGGTGCCGAAATCTTTCGCGCTTCCCCGCGCCAGGCCGACCTGCTGCTCGTGCCGGGTACGGTGACATGGAAGATGGCGCCAGCGGTGCGCCGGATCTGGCTGCAAATGCCCGAGCCGAAGTGGGCGCTCGCGATGGGCGGCTGCGCCATCATGGGCGGCCCCTTCGCCTACGCCTACAGCGTGACGCCTGGCGTGAACACCCTCGTCCCGGTCGATGTGTATGTCCCCGGTTGCCCGCCGCGTCCCGAGTCCCTGTTGACCGGGCTCATGCTGCTGCAGGACAAGATCAAGCAGGACACCATCGGCAAGGGCTGGGTGCGGCGCGATGTGGAGCCGCAGTTCCAGCGCTATCTGCCCGAGGGTGACCCGATCCGCAAGGAGCTCGAGTCGCTCTGGCCGCCCTACATCGACTACGACAAGCCGCTCCAGGGCGACATTTTCTCGAAGTAAACCGGGCACACTGCACGCGAAGCGAGGCCGGGCGGCCCGTCCCCGTGCCCCCAAGGAGTATCACATGGCCAAGGCACCCTGGAATGAAGTCGAGGCGCTGGTGAAGCACCTTTTCGAAGCCGGCTTCCAGCCCGACCGGCAGGATCTCGTGGACCTCGCGTTCAACGAGAACGCCAGCGACGACGTGATCGATGCGCTCGATTCGCTCAACGGGAAGCCCGTCCCCTCGCTGGATTCGCTGAAGCAGCAGCTCGAGGCAAACGGCGTCCTCGCCTAGCAACCGCCCTGCTACTCCGGCGGCCGCCCGCCCATCCAGAGGTGCGTCAGCTCCCCTGTCGCGAGGTCGAGCCGCCACGCATCCGGGAACGTGAGCTCCCGCCAGAACGGGACGATGTCGATCGCCGAGCGCGATGCCAGCCAGAGACTCATCGCGAGGCCGTGGTTCACGATCACCACGTCCCCGGCTGCGCCGCTGTTGGCTGCGATTGCCGCATCTACGCCGGCGGCGAATCGCCCCACCACCCGCTCCCGGGGCTCCCAACCGGCCGTCTCGCCCGCACTCCCGGCCCGGAGGTAGTCCGCCGCGGCGGAGCGGTAGTCGTCGATCCACTCCGGCCCCTGCTCAACCTCCCGGAGCCGCTCGTCTTCGACCACATGGAGGCCCCGCCGCAATGCCAGCACGGCGGCGGTCTGTTTCACCTTCGGCTGGTGGCTCGTGAAGATTCCCGGTGCAAGGTCGTGCGGGAGTGCATGCGCGAGCAGCACGCAGTCCTCCAGCGCCTCCTCCCCCAATTCCCAGAGCGTGGATGAGACACCGGGCACCACTCCCGGCATGGCGTGCCGGACCAGGATGATGCCGCCCAGGTGCTCAGCCCCGGCTTGCGATGAACCGCTGGATTTCGTCGTACACGCGCCACATCTCGCGGTCGCGCTCGAGCGGCAGCCGCGGTTCGGGCACGTGCAGGCCGGTGAACGCCTGGATGATCTCGACGTGGTCGTCGATGACATAATCCGGCCAGACGGGGATGCCGAGCTCCTTGATGCGGGCGTGGTGGTCGGTGAGCGGCTTCCAGAAGCAGTCGGTGATGTGCTCGTGTAGTTCGAAGCGCTTCACCACCTCCCAGCGCGGGCCCATGCCGCTCCAGAGGTAGAGGGTGTGGCCTTCGCTGCGGAGCTGATGGAAGATCTCGTGGACACCCGGCCGGAGCTTCACGTCCCACGTGATGATGGTGTTATCCACGTCGAAGAAGATGTTCAGCCCGCCGGCTGATGGCTCCAGCATCGGTCGTCCCCTGGCTCGGGTTTGTTCGCCACAGTCTAACCAGCAGCGCGAATAGCCGCCTGACACCGGCGTTTACCCTGCGGTAATCTGCCCGGTGGGAAGTCGCGTCGTGCACACCTGGAGGAAGAACCCATGGACTTCAAGTTTTCCGAAGAACACAACGCCCTCCGCGCCGAGGTGCGCGCGTTCCTGAAAGAGGCCCTGCCCCAGGACCGGGGTTCTGGCCCCGTCCGGCCCACCAGCCAGGAGAACTGGCCCGAGCAGATGGCGTTCATGAAGAAGCTCGCGGCCCGGGGCTGGGTGGCGCCCGCCTGGCCGAAGGAGTATGGCGGACTCGCCTGGTCCCACATCAAGCAGATGATCTTTAGCGAAGAGCTTTCCTATGCCGGCGCGCCAGATGGCGGCCGCGTCTTCAATGTCGGCATGATTGGCCCGACGCTCATCGTCCACGGGAGCGATGAGCAGAAGAAGGAGCACCTGCCCCGCATCACCAATGCCGAGGTCACCTGGTGCCAGGGCTACAGCGAGCCCGGCGCGGGCTCCGACCTGGCCAGCCTCCAAACGCGCGCCGTCCGAGATGGCGACGACTACATCGTGAACGGGCAGAAGATCTGGACCACCGGGGCACATCACGCCGACTGGTGCTTCCTCCTGGTGCGCTCCGACCCCGATGCCCCCAAGCACAAAGGTATTTCCTTCCTCCTGGTCGATATGAATTCGCCCGGCATCACCGTCCGGCCGATCGTTAACATGGCCGGTTACCACGAATTCAACGAGGTCTTCTTCGAGGACGTGCGGGTACCCGTTCGCAATCGCGTGGGCGAGGAGAACAATGGCTGGTACGTCGCCATGACGCTCCTCGATTTCGAGCGTTCGAACGTGGCCTCGATCGCCGCGAACCAGCGCACGCTCGAAATGCTCATCGCGGATATGCGCGAGCGAAAGCCGGGCGGCGCCTACCGCGATATCCTCCGCCACCGCCTGGCCGATATGTGGCTCGCCAACGAAACGGGGCGGCTCCTGAGCTACCGCACCGCCTGGATGCAGGAAGCCGGGCGGGTTGCGAACTACGAGGCTTCGGTCATCAAGGTGTTCGCGACCGAGCTTGCCGCCCGCATCACCAACTTCGGCGTCAATCAGCTTGGCCCGGCCGGGGCGCTCGAGCCGGGCTCGAAGTGGACGGCGATGCACGGTGTGATGGAGAAGGGTCACCTGGTCAACGTTTCGCCGCTCATCTACAGCGGTTCGAGCGAGATCCAGCGGAACATCATCGCAACCCGTGGTCTCGGCCTCCCGCGCGACTGATATCAAGCAGGCATGAGCGCGAGCCCGGAGTCACAAACGCTACTCACGGCCGAGGAGTTCTGGAAACCCCCCGAGCCCTCCCACGGCGGGCGCATGGAACTCGTCGAAGGGAGGGTCGTCGCAGAGACGCCCGTTGGACGATTGCACGCACGCCTCGCCGGTCGCCTGGTGAAGGCGCTGAGCCTCTTCGTCGACGAACACGGTCCTGGCGAGGTTCATGTGGAGTTGGGGCACCGCGCCGCCACCTCTCCCGACTCGGTCCGGGCACCCGGTGTTTCGTACCTGGGCGCCCACCGCCTCAGCGGTCTTCCTTCCGACGGTTTCGTCCCAGGCGCTCCCACCCTTGCGATCGAGATCATGTCGCCCGAGGACAGCGAAGCCGATGTCGCCCGCAAGGTCGAGGAGTACTTCGGCGCCGGTGCGGAGCGAGTCTGGATCGTCCGCCCCCGGAACCGCACCATCACCGTTCACCGGCCCGGCGGCGATGCGCACACCTATGGTGGTGCCAGCATCCTTTCCAGCGACGATGCGGGATTCCCCTCTGCCGGGTTCGAACTCCCACTCGAAACGTTGTTCGCTGAGTGAAGCGGCCCCTCCACCTCCACAAGGCGCCCGCCTGATGCCCGGCCAGATCTTCGCCGCATCGGCCGCTGCCCTGAAGGCGGCGCTGGCTGCCCAGCTTGGCTGCAGCCCCGCCGGCTTCGAATCCAACGCCCTCACCATCGTTGAGCGCCCGCCCGGCTCCCGCGAGCCGCATCTCGCCATCGTCGCCACCTGCGGCACCGGGTCGGTCCTCTCCGTGCGGGATACGCGGCTCGCGGACTGGGCGCGGCAACAGCCGCTCGAGGCGCACTTCCGCATCTTCCTGCCCGCCTTCCTCGAAGGACTGGCCGCGCGCGCCCGGGAACTGGGGTACGCCGGCGTCCGTTCGCACAGCCCCTCCGAGGGTATGGTGCTGGCTGAAGACCTGCCTCCCCGCAATCTGCCTGCCGGCTACCGCATCGCCGAGCTCCCGCTCGCAGAGCAAGAGCGCCTTCGACCCGGCAGGGAGTTCGAAAATGCCCTGGCCGAGCCCGGTGAGGACGCGAAGATCGCTTCCATGCGGATCGCGTTCGCCGCCCATGCCCCCGATGGTTCGATTGCGGGGGTCGCTGGCATCTGGGACCAGCACCCGGGTATCGACGAAATCGGGCTGGATGTGGCCCGCGCGCACCGGGGCCAGGGCCTCGCCACGGCCCTCACCATCCACGCTACCCGCTGGATCCGCGCGAGCGGGCGGTGGCCCATCTACACGTACGGCGTCACCAACGTGCGCTCCATGAACAACGGGCTTTCCGCCGGCTACCGGCCGCTCTGGCTGCTCTCCGTGGTCTACGAGCCGGACTGATCCGGCCGGGGCGATCCTCTACCCGCCGTACTCCCAGCCCAGGTCGCGCTCGATGAGCATGTCGCCGGCGCGCAGCCGCTCGCCATCCGTGCAGCGCCCGACCACGATGGTGTGGTCGCCCGTTGTGACGAACTGTTCCACCTCGCAGGCTATCCAGCCGAGGGCATCGTCGAGCACGGGGCAGCCGTTGTCGTGGAGCGAATGGGCGATGTCCGCCAGCTTATCGATCACCTGGGCTGCTGCTGCCTCCGACCGGCCCCGCACCTTCTTGGCCTCCGAAGGCATTACCACCTTGCGTGCGATCTCGTGTCCGTCCTTCTCGTGCAGCAGGTTTACCGTGAAAACGCCTGTCTCGCGAATGAATCGCAGCGTGCGGGCATCGTTCTCGATGGAGACGGCGAGCAGCCGCGGCTTGAACGAGACCTGCATCACCCAGTCGGCCAGCATTGCGTTCAGCATCCCGTCGCGGCTGCGGGAGCCGATCACGTGCACCCCGTAGGAGAGCGCGAGGAGCGCCTTTTCGACGCCTTCGAGTTCCCGTGGCGAACCGGGGAGGTTAGGCAATTCGGGGTGGGTCACGTTGCGCCTCGAAAAGGGGATGTCTCCTCCATCGTGCCATGCGAACCCGAAGCGCGCAGTGACCTCAGGCGGTGGCGCTCAATTCGATAGCCCCTTCGCCAGGCGGTGCCAGGGCGGGCCGGCCGCGCGTGCTGAAACGGTACCCGAGGAAGATGAGGATGATGCCGGCAAACTCGGTGACATACAGCACCTCGGTGTAGCCGGCACGCGTGAAGCTGCCGCCAATGCCCGGGAGGATGGCGCCGACGGCGATGAGGATGTTGGCCACCATCCGGGTGGAGTCGCCCCCCTCGCGATAACGTAGCGCCGATGCGACCGCGCCCCCCACCAGGAAGATGAATGCGTACGTGTTCACCAGCGGGCTGAAGGCACGCACCCAGCCCCACTCGATCACCTCGCCCGAGAGCTTCTTCTCATCCGCCAGCGCACCATTCACCGGCGTCAGCAACACGAAGATCGACGCGATGGCAACGTACAGCACCAGCGCCAGGGCCAGGCGGTTGGCCGTCCTCCGCCCCAGCAGGAGATAGACGGTGCCCTGGGCAAGGGGAGCGCCGCCCAGCAGCGCCCCCGAGATGTACCAGCCGCGAAAGATGCCCTCGTTCCAGCCGAACAGGGCCGTCCAGCCCTCCATGAAGGTGCCGACGCCGAAAAGGACGATGCCGGCCCCCCACCAGAGGAGGTGGGGAGCATCACCTTTTTCGTGCCACCGCCTGAGGACAACCATCGCGAAGGCGGCGGAGAGGACGGTGGTGGCGATCGGGATGTAGAAGACGGCGTCTCCCAAGTGGCGTTCTCCGGGGCAATGGAATGGGGCGTTGACCGCGACGTGACTGAACGGCAAGCGGCGCTATACTAGCCTAAATCTCGCCTTCCGGCGAAAGAAAGGGAATCTTGGTAAGTATGAGAGATTTGCTCACCGGCCGGGTTCGGCTCCTCCTCCCGGCCGTGGCCATCGTGGCGATGCTTGTCGCCGTGGCCTGCGGCGGAGATGACGACGAGCAGCCCACGCCGGCAGCCGAAGCGACAACCCCGGCCACCCAGGCGACTTCAGCGGCATCGCCGAGCGCGACCACTCCGGCCGCCGCCTACCCGGTAAAGGTGACCGACCTCCTGGGCCGCCAGGTGGAGATCAAGGCCAAGCCCGCCACCATCGTCGCCCTGAGCCCAACCGCGACCGAGCTGGTGTACGCGGCGGGCGGCAAGGTTGCCGGCCGGACTTCCTCGGTCGACTATCCCGAGGCCGCGAAGGCAGCAAAGGACATCGGCACGGCCTACCAGCCGAACTTCGAGGCGATCCTGGCACTCAAGCCCGACCTGATCGTGGCCGACTCGGTCATCCATGCGCAGCCGAACCTGCGCCAGCCGATCGAACAGCTCCCTGTCCCGGTCATCTTCGCCGGCGCCGATAGCTACCAGAAGGTTCTCGATGGGCTGAAGCTGATGGGCCAGGTGCTCGACGCGGAGGGCCAGGCGGGCAAGGTTGCCGCGGATATCACGAAGGCTCGCGATGAGGCGAAAGCGGCGATCGCTGGCAAGCAGGTCTCGGCCGTTGCGCTCATCGCCGACCGCGACAACACCCTCTACGCCGCCAAGGACGCGAGCTACGCCGGCGACATCCTGAAGCAGCTGGGCATCGCGAACCCTGCCGCGAGCGAGCCTGACTCGGGCCCCTTCCCGGGGTACACCACGCTGGCAGCCGAGAAGCTGGTGGAATTCAACCCGGACTTCATCTTCGCCATCACCCCGGCGCCACCACCGGCCCCCCGCCTGGCTTCGCTGATCCCCACCATTCCGCCCTTCCGCGGCCTGAAGGCAGTCACGGCCAACCACGTGGTCGATGCCGAGGTGCAGCTCTTCCTCCAGGCCCCGGGGCCGCGCATCATCGAGGCCTTTAAGGTCGTCGCCGATGCCGTCAAGGGGTCTTCGAACTAGCCGGCGCAGCCGGAGAACAGGACAGCGGTTACCATGACCGGCGAGCGCGTCTGCGCGACCA
>CAYUVT010000133.1:0-8636 GCA_964448165.1 uncultured Anaerolineaceae bacterium
GGCCGTACACGCTCAACGTCTCGGCCGTGGTCGCGCCGGGCACGGCGTGCGACTCGCCGCACGTCAGCACGCCCGCGGCGAACAGCGGCGAGGGCAGCGTGTGCGACGGCAGCGTGTGCGTCGGCGCGGCGTGCGGCGACGCGATCGACGCCGACGGCGACGGCCACGCCGGCTACCCCGACGACCCGGGCTGCACCAGCTACGCGGACAACGACGAGACCGACGACGCCGCAATGCTCAGCCGCCTTGGACTCGAGTGTGCGGTCGCGGAAGGCAGCCCCGAGAACATCAAGATCACCCGGCCGCAGGATATCGAGGTCGCGGCGGCCATCCTTCGGGCCCGGGGGATTGCACCGTGATGCGCGTTGGGATTGGCGAAGACCTCCACCGGGTCGATGACGCCCGCACACTGGTCCTGGGTGGCGTGATCATCGAGGAGGGCCCCGGGCTCGCGGGCCACAGCGATGCCGATGTGCTCCTGCACGCCATCACCGATGCCGTCCTCGGCGCGGCCGCTCTCGGCGACATCGGCCGCTACTTTCCGCCAAACGACCCGCGCTACGCCCACGCCGATAGTGCCGATTTCCTCCGCAAGGCCCTGGAGCTGGCCCGCGAAGCTGGCTGGCAGGTCGCGAACATCGACGCCACCGTCCGCACCGAGCGCCCGAAGCTCGCTCCCTACATCGCGCACATTCGGGAGCGAATCGCCCAGATCGCCGCGATCGAGCCAGGCCAGGTGAGCGTGAAGGCGAAAACGGGCGAAGGCCTCGACGCGGTGGGCCGCGGCGAGGCCATGGCCGCCTCCGCCGTCGTCCTGCTTGAGGGCTGACAGGGCCGCACGATTGCTGCGTGCGGGAGACGCGCGTCCCGCCGTACTCTTGCGAGCGAATTGGTTCAGATGCCTACGCCGTAGCGCAGCGGGCCGCTACCCTCAGTCCCGTGCCGAAGCGCATCATGGATGTTGCTCTCACCCTGCTGACAGCCCCGGTCTGGCTCGTGGTGATGGTCGTGGCCGCGGTGGCACTGGCCATCGACCTGCGCGGCAATCCCTTCTTCCTGCAGGAGCGCGTCGGGCTCCACGGCAAGCGCTTCACGATGGTGAAGCTCCGCACCATGCGCCACCCTCGCCCCGGCGAAGAGGACCACTACCAGGTCCAGGATTTCAGGACGTTTGTATTTGCCCCGCGGGACAGACCCAACCCGCGGGTCACGCGTGTGGGTGCCATAGCGCGGAAAACCTCGATCGATGAACTGCCCAACCTGTTCAACGTACTGAAAGGCGAGATGTCGCTCGTCGGTCCCCGCCCGGAAATCCCGGAGATCGTGAGCCAGTACCCCCCGGAGTACCACCGCCGTCACGATGTCCTGCCGGGCATTGCTGGCCTTGCCCAGGTCAACGGCCGCTCAGATTTGACCTATGACGAAACCGTTACCTACGATCTCCGCTACGTGGATAACCACTCGGTGCTGAACGACCTCAGCATTCTCCTTCGGACCCTTCTTCGCGTGATACA
Organism: uncultured Anaerolineaceae bacterium; assembly: GCA_964448165.1. Classification (GTDB taxonomy): domain Bacteria; phylum Chloroflexota; class Dehalococcoidia; order Tepidiformales; family Tepidiformaceae; genus Amarobacter. Next base: position 1,515 of record CAYUVT010000133.1, read on the forward strand.
GGGGAGTGGCGCTCGATGACGGATCGGCATCCCTCGCTCGCGGGCAGGCTGTTCAGCGGCGATAAGGCGGCGACTGCCGGCGCCATGGCACTCGACGTGATGGTCATCGCGCTGGCCTATGCCGCCGCGCTCCTCCTGCGCTTCGATGCCGATGTTCCCCAGCGCAACCTCGAGTTCATCCTGCTCGTCTTCCCCCTGCTTGCGCTCGTGTACATCGCCGCGAACGTCGTCTTCGGGGTCTACCGGACGATCTGGAGCTATGGCAGCCTTGGCGACATCCTCAACCTGTTCCTGCCGGTCCTCGCGGCCACGGCATTGATCTTCGGTGTCAACTTCTGGGTGCGTGAGCGCGACCTGCCGCTCTCGGTCATCCTCATCGCCGGCGAGCTCATCTTCCCGGGGATGGCGTTCGTCAAGATGCGGAGCCGCCTGCTCACGCGCTTGCCCCGGGTCGCTGTCGCCTCGCAACGGTTGCTCATCATCGGGGCCGGCCATACCGGGCAGGCACTGGCTCGAGAACTGCAGAACAGCCCGGGCCTGAATTACCAGCCCATCGGTTACCTCGACGACGACCCGCGGAAGCTGAACCGGCGGATGCACGGCCTTCGCGTCCTGGGCGCCGTCTCTGACCTCGAACTGCAGATCCGTGAGCACGCCGTCGATGCGGTTGCCATCGCCATTCCCCGTGCCTCAGGCAAGACCATCCGCTCAATCGTCGCTACCTGCCAGTCTTCGGGCGTCCCGGTGCGCATCGTCCCGGGTGTCGAACGCTGGCTGGCGAGCGGCCACACGAACGCCCTGCGCGATATCACGCTGGACGACCTCCTTGGGCGCGAACCCGTGGAGATCGACTTTGTCGCCTGCAGCCAGTCGGTGAAGGACCGCGTCGTCCTCGTCACCGGGGCCGCGGGATCGATCGGCTCCGAGCTTTGCCGGCAGGTGGCCACCTTCCAGCCCATGGAACTGCACCTCCTCGATAACAACGAGAGCGGGCTGTTCGATCTCGCCGCCGAGCTGTCGGGCGTCTCTCCCCAGACCACCATCAAGCTCTGGCCTGCCTCCGTCATCGATTCAGCAAAGATCGACCAGGTCTTCAACCAGGTGCGCCCCCACCTCGTCTATCATGCTGCTGCGTACAAGCACGTCCCCATGCTCGAATCCAACCCGGACGAGGCGTTCCGCGCGAACGTCCTGGGGACGCTCTACGTGGCCAGCGCCGCACGCAAGTACCAGGCAGGCACGTTTGTCCTCATCTCCACCGATAAGGCCGTTCGGCCAACCAGCATCATGGGCGCCACGAAGCGCATCGCCGAGCTCCTCGTGCTCGCGCTGGCGCGCGAGAGCGAGCACACCCGGTTCGTGGCCGTGCGCTTTGGCAACGTTATGGGCAGCCGCGGCTCCGCGCCGCTCACCTTCCTGAAGCAGATCGAGCGCGGCGGACCGGTCACCATCACCCACCCGGACATGATGCGCTACTTCATCAGCATCCCCGAGGCGGTCAGCCTGGTGATCCAGGCCGGCACCTTCGGCGGGAGCGGCAACATCTACATGCTGGATATGGGCCAGGAGATCAACATGCTCGAACTGGCCGAGCGGATGATTCGTCTCCGTGGCCTGCGTCCCGGCGATGACATCGAAGTGGTCTTCACCGGCCCGCGGCCCGGCGAAAAGCTCCGCGAAGAGCTCGTCGCCGATTTCGAGAAGGTCGAGCCTACCGAACACCCGAAGGTGATGCGTCTCACCGCGTCCACCGAGATCTCCGAGGCCGAGATCCTCCGCCTGATCCGGGAAGTCGAAGCCGTGCTCCGCGGCGACCCCGAGGAGCTCCGGCGCCGCATCCACCTCGTTGCGCGCAGGTTCTCGAACGATGCCGGAGATGGTCTGGACGATACCGGGACTCATGACCCGGCCGGGGAGGCTGCGAGCCGATGACAGGATTCCGGGTGCATCCCACCGCCGAGGTCAGCGGACAGGCCTCCATTGGCGAAGGGGCCAGCATCTGGCACCACGCCCAGGTCCGCGAACGGGCAACCGTCGGGCCGGGCTGCATCATCGGCAAGGGTGTGTACATTGGCGCCGATGTCTCGCTTGGCGCCAACTGCAAGGTCCAGAACTACTCCTGCATCTACGAGGGCAACACCCTGGAGGACGGCGTCTTCGTGGGCCCGGAGGTGGTGTTCACCAACGACCGGTACCCCCGCGCCATCAATCCCGATGGCACGCTGAAGGCCGCGAGCGACTGGGAGCTCCAGGGTTCGGTCGCCAGGTTTGGCGCGGCTATCGGCTCGCGCTCAGTCATCCTGCCCGGTCTCACCATTGGCCGCTGGGCGCTTGTCGCCGCGGGCTCCGTGGTCACCAGGGACGTACCCGATCATGCCCTGGTCGCCGGCAACCCGGCGCGGCAGCGTGGCTGGGCCTGCATGTGCGCCCGCCCGCTATCCGAGGAATTGATCTGTCCCGAATGTGGCCGGCGGTACCAGCGCACAGCGTCTGGCCTTGTTACTCTCGAAGCCGAGCGCCCCCGCGCAGGAGACCCATCATGACCACCGTCGATCGCCCGTTCATCCCGGTCGCCAGGCCGCTCATCGGCGAAGCCGAAAAGCGCGCCGTCATGGAGGTCCTCGATAGCGGACAGCTCGCCATGGGGAGCCGCACCGAAGCCTTCGAACGGGCCTTTGCCCAGTACGTGGGTGCGAAGCATGCCATCGGCGTCAACAGCGGCACCGCCGCCCTCATCGTCGCGCTCCAGGCGCACGGGGTCGGCCCCGGCGATGAGGTGATCACCACCCCCTTCAGCTTCATTGCCACCGCGACGAGCATCATCGCCTGCGGCGCAACGCCAGTCTTCGTCGATATCGACCCGTTCGACCTGAACCTCGACCCGGACCAGGTCGAGGATGCCATCACCGACCGCACCAGGGCCGTCATGCCCGTACACCTCTACGGCCACCCGGCACGCATCGAGGAGATCCGTCAGCTCTGCGAGGACCATGGCCTCGCCCTGGTGGAGGACGCGGCCCAGGCCCACGGGGCCGAGCACGCTGGCCGGCGGGTGGGCACCTTCGGCACCGGCTGCTTCAGCTTCTACCCCACGAAGAACATGACGACGGGCGAGGGTGGCATCATCACCACGAACGACGACGAGGTCGCCCGCCTGTGCCGCATCATTCGGAGCCACGGCCAGGAAGTCCGCTACAAGCACGACTACTTCGGTCTGAACTGGCGCATGCAGGACATCAATGCCGCGATCGGTCTCGTCCAGATGGACTACATCGAAGACTGGAACCGCGCGCGCATTGCCAATGCCGAAAAGCTGGCCAACCTCATCCGCGCTGTTGAGACGCCACGCGTACGGCCCGGCGATCGGCACGTGTTCCACCAGTTCACCGTCCGCATCCCGCGCGACCGCGACCGCGCGCAGCAACTGCTCCAGGAGGCGGGCATCGGCAGCGCCGTCCACTACCCGATCCCCATCCACCAGCAGCCAATCATGCGCGAGATGGGCTTCGGAGAGGGCACATTCCCGGTGGCCGAGGCCGCCGCGGAACAGGTGCTTTCCCTCCCGGTCCACCCATCGCTCGGCCCGGAGGACGTCGAGTACATCGCCTCCACCCTGAACCGCATCTGCGGGTGAGGCGGGGCTACTCGCTTCCCTGCGTGGCCTGGAACTCCCGGTCGGCTCGTTTCCCCCGGTAGACGCGCATGTCGATCGCCCGGGTGACCTCCGGCTCGAGCCGGAAGAGGAGGCGGGGCTCGGTCCGCATGTTCGCGAAGAACGCATCGACAGCGGCAGCGTTCGCCGGGTCGCCCCGTCCGACGTACTTCTCGGCCAGCTCGCGCGAGATAGGCCAGATGTCGTAACCGGGCAATTCGAACGGCGTGCAGCGGCCGTCGAACTCGACATGCCCGGTGAGAGGCGGTCCTGATTCGATGCACAGCGATGCCCTCGGGTCGTGCAGGAGTTGCTTGCACCACACCCGGTTGTACGTCCCGGTGATCCAGATGCCCTCGGGCTTCCACAGCCACCAGACAGGCACGGTGTAAGGCATTCCATCGCGCCGCAGGGTGGCGATCACCCCGACGGTTGGCATCTGGAGGAACTCCTCCAGGACATCAGGCTTCATCTTCGGCATCAGCGAACTCCTGGGCAGGGTCGGGCTCCCCGCCGCCATCTCCCGCCGCCGTCTCAGCGGGCGGGTTGCGCAGGATTCCCATGTAGACCAGGTCATCGTACCTGCCATCGAGCCAGATGTGCCTCTTCAGGCGCCCCTCCTCCGTGAATCCCGCGGCTGCAAACGCCTTTTGCGCCCGGATGTTGCTTCCGTTCGTGGTGAGCCACACCTTCTCCATGTTCCGGAGACGGAAGGCGTACTTCACCAGCAGCTTCACCACGTCGCGGCCGTATCCGCGCCCGTGGTAGTCACGGTCGCCGATGGTGACCCCGAGTTCGCACGTGCGGGCGGCGTAGTCGAAGTTGTGCAACAGGCACTGGCCGATGAACTTGCCGCCCTGCACTTCGATGGCGAACCACGCCACCTCGCTCCGGGGGCGCTGGAGGTGCGCCTCGAACACTCCCACCAGCCGCTCGTACTCCATGGGCATCGGCGGGTCGCCGCTCGAAAGCAACTCGAGCTCGACATCGTTCCGGTACTCGAAGTACTTCTCCAGGTACTCACGGCGCATCGGCCGCAGGATCACCTTGTCGCCCTTCAGCATCAACCTGTCTCCCGGGTGCAACTGGCGGAAACGACCGCTCCCCCAGTATGAGTTCTCGGCTGTGGCCGGTCGTGCCGCCAGTATGAAACGGAGCCGGACGCTACGATGGCTCAATGCCGGCGCACACCACGCTTCCCCCGGGTCGGCTCCGCGCGGATATCTTCCGGGCAGGCCGGCCTGACTTCCGCTTCCGGCTTCTCGTCTGGTTCTCCGCGGTTATCGCCACCCTCGGCCTCATCGCCGACTCCACCGCGGTGGTTATCGGTGCGATGCTGGTCGCTCCCCTCCTCGGTCCCCTCATGGCTATCGGCGAAGCCAGCCTCGGCGGCCGTACACGCCAGGGGCTCGCCGCCGTCCGCGCCCTTGGGGAAGGGGTCATCACCGCGATAGCCATCTCGTTCGTGCTCGCCCACGCGGCCATGCTGTCGTCCTTCGACGTCTTCGAAGCCCTTCCGGATGAAATCCAGGCCCGCACGCGCCCGAACCCTCTCGACCTCGGAATCGCGCTTGCGGGTGGTGCTATCGGCGCATACGCGGTCGCGCGAATGCGCGATTCTGCCGCGCTGCCTGGCGTCGCCATTGCGACGGCTCTCATGCCGCCACTCTGCACGGTCGGCATCGGGCTGGCCATCGAGGATCGCGGCGTGGGGCGGAGCTCTCTTGCTCTTCACTACGAACCTGGCCGCCATCGTTTTCACTGCGGGGATGGTCTTCTGGGCACTCGGACTTGGCCCGCAGCGCGGTCGTAACGGTTACCCGGTCCGGCAAGCCGTGGTGGGTTTGGTTCCTATCGCACTGCTGGGGTTCACCCTCTTCGGCCTCACCGCTCGGGCAGTCGGCGAGGCGCGCGAGGCCGAGTCGCTGTGGGACGCCTCGAACGTCGCTCTCGCCGAGGTCCTGCCCGGCAGCGAACTCACCGATCTTCGGCGGTCGAATGGTCCCGATGGTGCACTGAACCTTCAGCTCACCATCCGCACGACGATCGAGCCGACCGTCGCTGATGCCGAGGCCATCCAGTCCCTCATCGCTCAGCGCCGCCAGAAGAAGATCGCGCTCGTCCTGATGAGCGTTCCCGTTATCGTCCTTGACCCGCTCCATCCGCCCGCACGGGACGTGACCGTACCAATCCCAACCCGCGTCAGCACCGTAGTGCCCACTCCGTCGCCAACGCCGAGCCCAGCGCCCGCGGCCACTCCTACCGCAAGTCCGACTCCTACGCCGTCGCCGTCGCCGACCTCCGCCCCGCCGGCTGCAGGCAACTCGCCCCCCTAACGCGCCGCGTCGCTCGCCGTGCCAACGAGCTCGTAGCGCGGGGGTTCCAGCCACTCGGCCGTCGGCGGGTTCTCCTGCATCCGGATCTCCGCCCGCCGTTTCTCGGCCTCGTACTTCTTCGCCTGCTTGATGACCAGGTCGCGTTGCCGCGCGTGTTCGACATCGCGTTGCCTCGCAGCCGCGCTGCGTGGCCTGCGCGCCTTCCCCGGGTAAACCTTGATGCGTCCCTCATCCGCCAGTTGCTTGAGGTGGGAGCGCACGTTGTTGTCGGCGGCGCGTCGAAGCCGCTTGTCGATGTCCGGGTACAGCTGCAGCATGATGTCCCAGCTGCTGATGGCGCCGCCGCCATCGAGCACCTGCAGAATCTGCCGCTCGCGCATGTCACGATGCTTCACGTACATCTCCAGGCGCTCGCGCGGGTCGTTCACGATCTTTCCGTGCCCGGGGCAGATGACCTTCAGGTTGGGGAGCTCCAGCAACCGCTTCAACGACTGCCGGTACAGGCCCAGGTCCCACACCGTCGTGGTCGATGAGCCGAGGAGCGTGTCGCCGGTGAACAACACACCCTCCTCTTCGATGTAGAAGCAGAGCGAATCGACGCTGTGGCCCGGCGTCCCCAGCACCTGGACGCGCACCCCGCCATCGAGGTCAATCACATCGCCGTCTTTCAGCGTGTCGACTCGTGCCGGGATACGGCCCTTCAGCAGCGCCCTGCCGTTCGCCGGAATGGCGATGTCGGCTTTCAGGAACTCCTTCGCCCACTTCAGGTTGCCCGAGTGATCGGAGTGATGGTGGGTGATGGTGGCGACGCCGATTTCCGCCCGTTCGACCGCGGCCAAGTAGCCGCGCAAGAACCACTGGTACCGGTCGATCGCCTCGCCAGAGTCGATGGTCAGCGACTGTTGGCCGTTGGCCCCCACGAGGTAGATGCACGTGAAGTCAGGGTGCATCGGGTTCTCATCAGGCACGAGCGCGGCGCGGACGGAGGGGGAGATACGCATATTCCGAGTCTACGCCGGCTCGGGCAGGGGTGTCAGGCGATGCGCGAGCTTCAAGCTGCCGGGGGCGAAGCCCGTGCTGGCGCCCCCGGCAGGATTCGAACCTGCGGCCAGACGCTTAGAAGGCGCCTGCTCT
>CAYUVT010000134.1:0-4826 GCA_964448165.1 uncultured Anaerolineaceae bacterium
CAGCTCCGGGTTACGGGCAGTCCCGGGGGCGAGACCCGCGTGCTGCTCGATGGCGATGCCCTTCACGTCGAGGCGCCGGCAAACGGCGGCCCGGTCCAGCAGGAGGCGGTCGCCGCGGCGGTGACCGGGTGGTACCGGTTGCGCGCATCGGAACTGCTTCCCGGGGTTGTCGCACGGTGGTCTGCCCGGATGGGCCTCGCACCGGGCCGGGTGCTGGTGAAGGACCAGCGCCGCCGCTGGGGTTCGTGTGGGGCCGATGGCACGCTGCGGCTCAACTGGCGCTTGGTCTTGCTCGAACCGCGGCTGGCCGAGTATGTCGTGGTTCACGAGCTCGCGCACCTGCGCCACCGGCATCATCAGCGGCCGTTCTGGGAGGAGGTTGCCCGGTGGTTGCCCGATGCCGGCGAGCGCCGCAGGGAACTCGCGCGCGCATCACAGGCGATGCACTGGTAACGGCCCGGGGCGGCCTATCGGCACGGGCATGGCACCCGGCCGTGGCGCTGCCGATGGCCTGGCGGCTGGCGAACGCGTTCGATTTCGACGGGCGGCAGTGGCTTCCCGGCTCGCGTATGCTGTTGGGCCAACATGGGGCAAGCGGGCATGTCCGCGTGGTTCGACCGGCTGCGAGGGCTACGGGAGCAGGAGGGCATCTCCCGGGCCGAGCTTGCCCTTCGCTCGGGCATCTCCTCCGCTTCCATCAAGGCCTACGAAACGGGGACGCGGCATCCCAGCCGGGCGGCCCTCTCCGCGTTGCTCGATGCGCTCACTGCCGACGCTTTCGCGCGGCAAGAAATCCTCGTCGGGGCGGGTTTTGCGCCCGATGGCAGGTCGCCCGCCGAACACCTGAGCGATGAATGGTTCACCCTCCAGGAGGCCTGCGACGAGATCGCCCGCCTGCCTCACCCGGCCTGTGTGACCACTGAGCTCTTCGAGGTGGTGGCGGCGAACGCCGTCATCCAGCGCGTCTGGGAGGTCGACCTGCATCGCGAGCTCGATGGGCCATTCGAGCGAGGGTTCCTGAGCATGCTGAGCACGCCGCGCTTCGCCGACCGGCTCCTCAACTGGTCAGAGGCGCTCTCGGTTGCCGTCTCGGTGGTGAAGGGCCACTACGGGGGCGACGCGGCCATCGACCCCTCGCGGCACCCGTACCTGGCCGCGGCCGTGCAACACCTGCTCAATGGCAGCCCGGAATACGTGCAGAAGTTCCTGGCGCTCTGGATGAACGTCCCCGGGCGGATGTACCGGGTGCGGCTCTCGTACCCGGTGGTGTGGAATCACTCCGAACTTGGTCCCCTCAGGTTCATGGCGGTCACCGGCCCGGCCAACCGCCAGCCCTCACTCTGGTTTAACGATTGGGTGCCAGTGGATGCCCACACCGCCAGCTCCATTGGACAGCTGGCGGCAGCGAGCGACCCGCGGATGCCCTACTTCGATGCCGCCTGGCCGGGAGCGTGACCCGGCGAAGACAGGTGCCGCACGTTTCCTGAATACAGGGGCGGCAATCAGACACAAAATGTAGCCATTTCGGTATTGCGATGAATTCCGGGGTTTTTCCAGACTTTCCGAATCATCCAGCCCGGAGTGATCCCGCATGGCCGCCCAACCGCGAAAAGACCTCAAGCCCGCTGCCCCCGTGAAGGACGCGGCCCAGGCTGTGAAACAGGCCGCGAGCGAACGGATCGATGGTGCATCGCTCGATACCTTCAACAGCCTTCCTGCGGCTGCCCCGGCGGGCGCCGCCGCCGATGCGGTGCGCGTGCGGGCCGCATCGGCTGAGGCCACGAAAGGCATGGCGGGCCTGGAGCCGCCAGCCCAGGGAGAGCGGCATCAGCCGCCGGCGGCCGGGGAGCGTTTCACCCCTGCCCCGACGGCCAGCCTGGGCATCGCTCAACCCGAAGGCGCTGCCGCGGAAGCAAAGCACGTGCAGGAGGCCGCCAGGGCCCGGCTGGAGCCCGCGCTCGGCCAGTTCCACCGGGGTGGCGAGCCCGGCACAGGCTCGGGCACATCGGCAGCCGCAAGCAGCGTCTCGGGTGCCGCCAGCGCCGCCGAAGTGGCCCGCGAGGCCGTCCGCGCGAGACTCGAACCCGCCGTGAGCCACGACCTTACGGAGGAGCAGCCGGGCGTCACCGAAGAGGCCCCAACCACGTATGCCGACCGGATGGGCGTCGACCTGGGAGAGATGCTGGAACGCCTGAACCCCGATGTTGTTGGCCGCGAGGCCGGCATCGGCGAAGGGCAGGATGCCCCAACGGCCCTCCGGGACTCCGGGCGCGACGCGCTGGAGGCCCAGGCGGATGCCGCCTTCGACCAGGGGGGCGATACCGGTGCACAGGGAAGGACGCCGGGACGGATGGGTACGCCGGCCGACCTCGGCGTAACGGGCGACTTCGGGACGAAGGCGGGCCTCGGTTCCGGGAGCTCGGGCGCGGGGATGGACCTGTTCGATGTGAGCCTCCCCGGCCGTGGCGTTTCCGGAGCCGCGAACGACCTGGGGCTGATGCAGGGCATGCTGCCAGGCTCGGGCGCTGCCGTCGGCCGAATCCCCAGCGTCGCGGAAGGCGAAACAGAACCGGACGGTGAGCCGGTTACCGAGGTCGACGGCGAACCGGCGGACACGGTGGAGGACGTCCCGGGACCAGACGACACGGAGATGGCGGCGCACGAAGACGGCCAATGGATCGACCACGCGGCGAATTTCGCGGCGGCAGCGAATGCTCTTACCCGGACATTCAAGGTCTCCTACAACGCGACGCGCGGGGCGATCGAGGTGGCGAAGAACTTCGGTGTGGATGTCGACGAAGCCGTAACCGAGCTGGCCGTGAGCCTGACGGAGAACGGTCAGTATGCAGCCGAACAGGAGACGATCGCTGCGGCAGTCCAGCAGCAGGCCGCGGCCAACGACGCGCGCAAAGCTGGCGTTCCTCCGCCATCCAACCCTGGCCGCGAAGGCTCCGGCATCATCGGGACGCCCACGGCCGCCGAGATGGCCTGGCGTGCCGCTGCCCGCGAGCGGCTCGGCCTCGGTTCACCCGGGTCGGGCGACGTCGACCCGGCGGACGACGGGAACGAGTCCGTTCCCACCGTGGGCCCCGAGCCCGGCGCCCAGGCGTTCCTTCAGGCCGGGCTTGCAAACCGGGCGACCGGCGAGTTCCTCTTCGGCCAGCCCTCAGGGCCCGAGGCAGGCGTGCGCGGCAGCGGCTCGGTCGGTTTCGGCAACCTCCCCGGCGATATGGGGAACATCGACTATGGCCCGGACAGCACCGGCGCCTGGACCGGCAATACCCGCACCGAAAGCGAAGCCGATGCGCTCGGGTCCTTCGGGGGCTCGGGTCTGTCGATCGCGGACGCGCACCGCAGCGACGACGACGAGGACGACCAGGACGACTCTGACGACAACAGCTAGGCCACGCGCAAGCCCGGCCGGTCAGCTCCGGCCGCACGTGGCGGCAGCAACCGACCAGGGGGAGCTGTGGTGCAGGCATCAGATTCAAGTGGTACGGCGGAAGCCGGGTGGCCGGCGACTGAGTGGACGCTCGTTCCCGGCGCTCAGCAGGACGGTGGCGCCGGCACCGCGACCACCGGGCAGGAGCGCGAAATCTCCCTCGGATCGCCGCCTCGCGACTACGAACGCGAGACGCGGCCCGGGCAGAGTGGCAGCGCCAGCGAAGCCAATAACGAGGCCGATGCAACGGCTGCCGTGGCATATGCCTCTACACCGCAATCGACGGCCAACGAGACCACGGGGGAGGGAGATCGATCCATGCAACCGTCAGAGACCGCGGAATCGGAGGCCAGCGCGCCGGCCGGCGGCACGCCGCCGGTGATTAACCGCGAGGGGAACTACCAGCCGAACTCTCCCGAAACCAGCGGGCCGGCCGTGTACACGCAGCGCACCAGCTCCAACGGCGGGATGATGCCACCACCACCCCAGCCCCAGCCGGTGGCGCAGGAAGGCGCCCCGGGCGTCACGGTTGTTCCCGAGGGCGGCTCGCAGGCGAATCCCGAGGACACGGGAGAAAAGGCCAACTCCCCTGGCGAGTACACGGGCAACGGGGCAGCAACCGCCCCGGCCGGCGAGCGCCGGCCAGGTTACGACGCCGATGGCAACCCACTCCCCGGCGCCGAGGGGAGCGTCTCTCTCGACGACTGGGTCCGCCTGAACGACCAGGATGGCGACGGGCAGGTTGACCGGAACTATGTTGACCTCTCGGGCAGCAGCGAGGCCGAAGAACCGGCCAGCAACGGCGCTGGCAGTGGAGGGATGCGTCCGGGCCCGGTGGGCGTAGGCTTCGAAGCCCCCGGCCTCGACCGGCAACCCGGGGGCGCGCCGCCCGGCGCCGCCGGCAACGGCATCCCCGTGCGCGATGCGGGCCTCCACACCGCACCGATCGACCCGCGGGCAGCGGGCCTGCGCGGTAGCGAGCCGCCAACTGTCAGCCCCGCCGAACGGCCCTCTGCCGGGTTTGAGCGGCCTGGCGCGGGCGCCGTGCCTGCCGATGATGGCGCGTCCGCAGGGGCAGGTTCGCCGCCCGGCATCGGCGCCCGCCTCGACGGCGATGGCGATGGGCGGCCCGCCTTCCGGCTCCCCGGTGCGATGGGTAACGAACCGCCGGCGTCCACGACTCCCCCCGGGGCAGGTTCGCCGCCAGGCGTTGGCGCCCGCCTCGACAGCGATGGCGATGGGCGGCCCGATCTCCGGCTTCCCGGTGCGATGGAGGACGAACCGCCGGCGTCCACGACTCCCCCCGGGGCAGGCCTGCCGCCCGGCGTTGGCGCCCGCCTCGACGGCGATGGCGATGGGCGGCCCGATTTCCGGCTCCCCGGTG
>CAYUVT010000134.1:4926-8625 GCA_964448165.1 uncultured Anaerolineaceae bacterium
GGCGCCCGCCTCGACGGCGATGGCGATGGGCGGCCCGATTTCCGGCTCCCCGGTGCGATGGAGGACGAACCGCCGGCGTTCACGCCGCCGGGGCGCGGCCCGGGTCTGAGCATCCCCGAGGACCTGGGCCCACGGCAGCCGGGCCCCGAGTTCGAGCCCGGGGTTCCCCCCGGCGGGCCTCCGCCTGTGCATGGCGAGACCCCACCATCCGCCGGGTACGAATCACCCGCGGCGGGGAACGGCATGGCACCGCCCCCGGTCACGGGAGAGATCGCGCCCCCGGGATATGGCGCACCGCCGCTGCCCGGGCATGCCGGGACTGGCGCCGTTTCCCCTGCGCCGCAGGAAGAAATCCGGGGCGAGGCACTCGACGTGTTCCTTTCCAGTCCGGAGGGGGCCGCATCGAACGCAGGCGACGCCGCGGACGCCGGCGCTTCCCCCGCTGAAGCGCCCGGCGAAGCCTCTACCGGGTCCGCGCCGCCGGCTACGGAGCCGGCGCCGTGGGCGCTCACCAGCGGGCCCGCGCTGCCGCCGGCCGGCCAGCAGGCGGCTGCGGGCGCCGCCACGTTCAGCGGCGAGCTGGTTTTCGCGGGCCCGGCCGAAGCGCCAGGGGAGGTCACAGGCGGCGCGGATACTGACCTCGCCGCGCTCGTTGCCTCGCTGCGGTCGGCGGTGGGCGCGACAGCCGGGGCCTTCAGCGAGCCCGGGCAGCGCGACCCGGGGGACCACAACATCCTCGAACGCCTGGTCGAAATGGTGCGCACCGCCCTGTTCATGTCGGACGACCGGCCTTCGGACGAAGCGCTGGAAGCGCAGCTCGCCGTCCTGCCGCCAGAGGCGCTGGCCGAACTGGAGCGGTACGCCCGCGAGCATGCCATGGACGCTCAGGACGCCGATGACGCCGATGATGCCCTGGAGGCAGATGGCTAGCGCGCCGGCCGGGCGCCCGGCGCCCGGTTCGCCTCAGCCGGGCCGGGAAGCCAGTTCCGCGTACATGCCCTCGTAGGCCCGGGCCATCACATCGCAGGCTCGCGAGGTATCGCGGCCCGCGAGCGGGTTCGCCGCGCGCGTGCGCCAGCGCTCAACGGCCCCCAGGATCGCATGCTCCTGGTCCCGGTGTCCCGCTCCCTCGGCCAGGCCGAGCCGGCTGGCGATATCACCGCCACTGGCGATGCGCTCCGCCTCGCCCCGCTCATCTTCGGTGAACGCGACGACGCCGATGGCGATTTCGTGCAGCACATCGAGCAGGGCCAGCTCGTTCGCCGATGCGAGTACTGCCTCAACGGCCGCTGTGAGCCTGGACGCCGCGGCCGGGTCGCCGGCGGAGACCCTGGATGCCAGAGCGCGCAGTTCGGAGAGTGCCGAGCGGGCGACCAGGGCCCGGGCCCGCCCCGTGAACCGCTCGTCGATGACTGCCCGCAGGCCGTTCACACCGGAAACGTCGAGCAGGAAGTCCGCGAGGGCCTGCGAGGTGGGCGCGGTGCCATCGGCGATAGCGCGGACGGAGAGCCTTGTCCCAAACAACCCGAACCGGGCGAGGACGCGCTCGCGAAGTTCAGCCGCGAGCGGGTTGGCCTCGGGGTCGCGGAAGCGATCGACGGAGAGCAGGAGCCCGCTCTCCGGCCCCCCGGTCCCGGCCACCTCCCTGAGGCTGGCGAATTCCGCTTCCTCAAGGGTTGCCGCGGTTTCGGCAAGGAGGCCGGCCATGGGCACGATGGTGCTGGCCAGTCTTCGGATGCGCTCGTCGGTCAGGTATCGCGCGGCGATGCGGCGCGCCGATTCCAGCGCGTCGAGCCGGCCGCCGCCGATCTCGTCGGCGCGCGACAGGACCGCGACGGTGTTGACAGGGCTGCCCATGGGGAGCCCGGCATCGCGGAAGCCCTCGAGGAACTGGGCATCCTCGCCGTGCGCGTGGCGCATCAGGTAGATGACTGCGTCAGCCTGGCTCGGCTGGTTGCCCTCGAGCCCCAGCAGGCCGCGCGTCGCCTCTCCAGATGCCGGCGTCAGCGAACCCAGCCCGGGCGTATCGATGTAAACCGCATCGCGCAGCCGGCGCGACGGCCAGCCGACTTCGATGGACGCCAGGGTGTTGCCCGCCGGGAGGTCGATCTCGAGCGCATCGCGGCCTTTCCGGAACGATGGCGAAAGGATATCGCCCGTGGCGGTTCTCGCGGCGACCGAATAGGCCGCGTTGTAGCGGTACCAGGTGACCACCCGGGTGCATTCGCCCGCGTCGGTGGGGGCCAGGCGCTCGCCGATGAGCGCGTTCAGGAGGGTCGATTTGCCGGCTTTCACGCGGCCGGCGATCGCGATGCGCAGCGGTTCGCGCAACCGCTGGCGAATGGCCCGGGCCGCGGCAGCGTATGGCGCCGGGAGTTCGCCTGCCGCATCGGCGCAGAGGCGTTCCACGCGGTCGATGAGCGCGGGCGTGGTCATGCAGGTGGCCCGGCGATAAGTTTGCTGGCCCCGGCATGTGCGGCGGCCAGCAGACCGAGGTCCTGCCGCACCGCGGCGAGCCGCTCGCGCCGGGCCGTATCGTCCTGTTGGAGGCTCTTCTGGAGCGCCTCGGCGGTGGTCGCGCAGGAGCGCACGCTTTCCGCGATCCGCTCGCCGAAGTGATCGCGCAACTGGCGTTGGAGCTCACGCGAGAGGTCGCGCATCGACTTGCCGACCTCGAACTGCACATCATCGAGGAACTGGCGGACCGCCGTCCTCGCCTTCTGGCGGCGGGCGGTCACCTGCCGCTTGCGCTCGTCGAGGAGCTGTTTGCCCCCGAAAAGCATGCCGATGCCGAGCATGGCGCCGGTGGTGAGCGCGAGCCCGGCCAGGCTGGACAGCATGCCGAACACCAGGATGCCGCTCTGCGCGCCGCGCAGGGAGGCCCACCCGGTGGCTGCGCTCTCGAGGACGAACCGGGCTTCAGGGGCCCGGGCGCTCCAGAGCGCGCCCACCTCGACGGGCGTGGCCCTCCCCGAGAGGGTGCCGAGAGCAACGTCTTCCTCGCGGAGGACGTCGACGATGCGCGCGGCGATGGCATCCGAGCCCGTCTCAAGTTCGCGCACCACGTTCATCGACGCTTCCGCCATTTGCTGCCGCAGCCCGGCGGCCAGTTCGTCCCAGTTGTCCGCCGGGTCCACGGCCTCGATGGCGTCGTCGGCATCGCGGTTGGCGGCGCGGATCGCCTGGCGGAAGTGATGGTCGACCTCGCTCACCAGGTCGGCGAACTCGTCGTTCAGGATGGTTTGCCAGCGCGCTCCGGCCGTGCGCAGGTGTTCAAGCCGGGCACGCTCGGCGTTGAGCTGTTCGACCTGGCCGGTCACGCGTGAGGGGTCGAGGAGCGCCTGCTCTTCGGCCGCGAGGGCGGTGCCCAGCTGGGCGAGGGCGGCCGCGAGATCGACGAGCGCGCGGCCCTTCGCCCGTTCGCGCGCCGGGTCGAGCACCAGCGAGGCCAGCAGGTTGAGCAGCGCGGGATAGCCGCTCTCCTGGTTCATGGCAGCATCGCGCCGGGGGAACGCTTCCATGCGGAGTACGGCAGAGACGGGAACCAGCGGGACATCGAGCCCCTCAGCGGCGAGCGCGGCGCGGTCGAGATCGCGGACCCGGCGCCATTCGGGGTGAAGGTCGATCTTCGTGAGCACCACAATGACGGCGGGGCACACGGCCGTCGCCCGCCTCAGGAAGTCGAGTTCGGAAGCGGTG
>CAYUVT010000135.1:0-8625 GCA_964448165.1 uncultured Anaerolineaceae bacterium
GCTTCGTTCAGCCGTTGCATGGCATCGCGCGCGGTCTCGTCGTGCGCCGATGCTTTCATCAGGTCGTCGGAGAGGCGTGCGTAGGCGTTTTCGATGCCCGAGAGGTCGCACTTCGGCGGCAGATTCAGCACCGAGTAGTAGTCGATCAGTTTCGCGTCGGACACAAACTGCCTCCCTACAGAAGAGAAACGGCAGCTTCGAGGGGAACTAGAGGGTGCCGCGCGAAGATTTCGTCCCGGCAAGGCCCCGGATGTAGTAGCGGACCTGCTGAAGCGGGGTTTCGCGGTCGATGGGGGCGCCACCGAAGACATGAGCGAGGATGAACATGTTGAGGATGCCCGTGATCGCTGTCGCGCAGGCGACCACGTGGTCGGGGCTGAGCGCACCAGCTTCCATCCCCTGGCGAAGGATCTCATCGAGCGGCTGGCGGACCCGCTCACCCAGCGTCTGCGAGAACTCGGCCATGGGCACGCCACCGAGACCGAAGACCTCGCGCAGGACCAGCGCAATGATCTCCTCTTGCTGAAGGAAGTGTTCGAGATAGCGCTCGCAGTACGCGAGGACACGATCCTGGATGGGCGCCTCGACAGGCAGGTGGGAGCGAATGCCAGAGGCCATTTCCTCGAGGATTTCGCGGACGATGCTGGCGTACAGCCCCTCTTTCGAGCCGAAGTAGTAGTAAATCATCGGCTTCGTGGTCTGCGCGTCCTCGGAGATCTCGCGGAGGGAAGTGGCCGCGAACCCCTTGTGCGAGAAGTGGCGAAGAGCGCTCGCGAAGATGCGTTCGCGCACGTCGGCTTCTCGCCCGGACTCGGTGACGGGAGAAACACTCACGGAGGTTCGCTCCAGGCGGGAGAGGGCTGGCCCCGGTGGGGAGCTGGTAGCGGGAGTATACCGCCGGCCGCCTTACGGTTAATCCCGCCACGAGCGTTGCCGCACGGCTGCCGCTGCGGTACGCTCGGTGAAACCCTTTAAGGCGGTCCCGTGAGGCTGCTAAGGGAGGAGGTGCCGGCATGGCCGGCAAGTGTGTCTCGCTGTGCGCCTGCTCCGTTGCCCGGGGGAGGCGTTTTTCATGAGCGGCCCCTACCTTGGCCCCGAGGAGCTCGCGCGGACGATTCGACGCCTCGGTCACGAAATCGTTGAGAACAACCATGGGACGCAGGACCTGGTCCTCGTTGGCCTGCTTTCGCGCGGATACCCGCTCGCGAGGAGGCTGGCCGCCGCCATCCGCGAGTTCGAAGGCGTGGAAGTCCCCGTCGGGGCGCTCGACATCGGCCTGTACCGCGACGACGTGACCCGGCGGGGGGCGCCACCGCCAGTCCGTCCGAGTGACATCCCTGCCTCCATCGATGGCAAGACCGTCGTCCTGGTGGACGATGTGCTCTTCACGGGGCGGAGCATCCGGGCGGCGCTCGATGCGCTCCTCGACTTCGGCCGCCCCGCGCGCGTGCGGCTGGCGGTGATGGTCGACCGGGGCCACCGCGAATTGCCGATCCGCCCGGACTTCGTTGGCAAGAACATCCCGACTGCCCTCGTCCAGGACGTGCAAGTTCGCCTGGCCGAAGTCGATGGCGAGGATGGAGTGTACGTCTCGGGAGAGGAGGCAGCGCATGCTTGACGTCCACGCTTCACCGGTGGATGCCGGCTCGCCGGCGATGCCGGCGTGGACCCGCAAAGACCTCCTCGACACCGACACGCTCACCCCGGAGGAGATCGCGCTCATCCTCGATACAGCTGAGGGCATGCACGAGGTCCGCTCGCGGCCGGTCGCAAAGGTGGCGACGCTCCGCGGGGTGACGGTGGTCACGCTGTTCTACGAACAGAGCACACGCACGCGCGCCAGCTTCGAAGTCGCGGCAAAAGCGCTTGGCGCCGATGTCGTGAACCTGACGGCCTCGGGCAGCTCGGTGGAGAAGGGCGAGTCGCTCATCGACACGGTGCGGACGCTCGAGGCGATTGGCGCCGACATCCTGGTAATGCGCCACGGGAAGTCGGGCGCGCCGTACCTGGCGGCCCGCAACACGCGGGCAGGAGTGATCAACGGCGGCGATGGGACACATGCACACCCAACCCAGGCGTTGCTGGACCTGTTTACCATGCGGCGCCACGTGGGCGACCTGGCAGGCAAGAAGGTAGTGATCGTCGGCGATATCCTGCATAGCCGTGTCGCCCGTTCGAACCTGTGGACGCTCCTCGCCTCCGGGGCCGACGTGACGCTGTGCGGGCCGGCCACGCTTGTGCCGCGGACGCTCGATGGCACGGCGAGTGAGCGCGCACGCTGCACGGTGACCACTGACTTTGACCGGGCTATCGAGGGAGCAGACGTGGTGATGGCCCTGCGGATGCAAAAGGAGCGGCAGGAAAAAGGGCTGATTCCCTCGCTGCGCGAATACATCTCCGGCTATCAGCTCAACAGGCGGCGGCTCGGGCTGGCCAAACCCGGGGCGCTGGTCATGCATCCCGGGCCCATGAACGAGGGCATCGAGATCGCCCCGGAAGTTGCCCACGGTGTGGCCTCCGTGATTGAGGAGCAGGTGGCAAACGGGGTCGCCGTGCGCATGGCGATCCTCTATCTCATGGCGACGGCGAGGCACACATGAGCGACCGCATCGTGATTCGTGGAGGACGTGTGCTGGACCCCGCCGCCGGGCGTGACGCGATGCTCGACGTGCTGGTGGCGGATGGACAGGTGGCCCGCATCGAGGCAGGCATCGAGCTCGCTGGCGCCCGCGTCGTCGATGCACGCGGGTGTCTGGTGCTGCCCGGGTTCGTCGACCTGCACACGCACCTGCGCGAGCCCGGTTTCGAACAGAAGGGGACGATCGCGACCGAGACGCTCGCCGCCTTGCGCGGCGGTTTCACCACCGTGTGCGCGATGCCCAATACGAACCCGGCCCCCGATTCGGCGCCGGTGGTGGAAGCGATTCGCGACATCATCGCGCGCGAGGCGCAGGTTCGCGTGCTCCAGATAGGGTGCGTGACGCGGCGGCGCGAGGGACGCGAGCTGGCGGAACTAGCGGAGCTGGCCGCGAGCGGATGCATCGCGCTCAGCGACGACGGCAGCCCCGTCGCGAACGCGAGGCTCATGCGCCATGCGATGGATCTGGCGCGGGCGCTCGGGCTGCCCATCAGCGAACACTGCGATGAGCCCGAACTCAGCCATGGCGGCTCGATGAACGAGGGGCGCGTCTCCGAACGGCTTGGCCTGCCGGGCCAACCCGTGGCGGCGGAGACCACGGCGATCGCCCGGAACATCGCCCTCTGCGAGACCACTGGGGCCCGGCTGCACATCGCCCACGTGACGACCGCGCGCGGCCTCGAACTGGTGGCTGAAGCGAAATCGCGCGGGCTGCCGGTCACCTGTGAGGTCACACCGAGCCACCTCATCCTGACCGAGGACGCGGTGTTCGGGCCGGGCAGCGAGCCTGCGTACGACACCAACGCGAAGATCAACCCGCCGCTGCGCACCGAAGCGGACCGGCGGGCTCTCCTTGCAGGCGTGAACGCGGGCGTGATCGATGCCATTGCCACCGACCACGCTCCCCATGCGATAGAAGACAAACTCCAGGAGTTCGACGACGCGGCGTTCGGCATCAGCTGCATCGAGACCGCGGCAGGCTCGATCTTCACCCTTGTGAACCGCGGGGAGCTCGACCTCATTGCAGCCATCCGGGCGCTCACCGAGGGCCCCGCGCGGACCTTCGGCATCGATGCCCGGATACCTGGCGTGGGGCGGCTCGAGCCCGGCCTCTCGCGGGACATCGTCATCCTCGACCCGGCCGCACGGTGGCGCGTTGACCCCCTGGAATTCGCATCGAAGGGCAAGAACACACCGCTCGCGGGCGCCACGCTCACCGGGGCCGTGCGCGCAGTGGTCGTGGATGGGAACCTTGCATACGAACGGGAGGCTGCCGGTGTCTGATGCCCTGCTGGTCCTGGCCGATGGTTCGGTGTTTCCTGGCCGCTCAGTTGGCGCTCCCGGGAACGCCGATGGCGAGGTCGTGTTCAACACCTCGATGACCGGCTACCAGGAAATGCTGACCGACCCATCGTATGCGGGGCAGCTGCTCACCCTCACCTACCCGCTCATCGGCAACTACGGCATCGACGAACGGGTCGATGAGTCGGCGCGGATTCAGCCGGCTGGCCTCATTGTCCGCGAAGCCGCTGTGCTTCCCAGCCACATCCGGTCGCATCAGACGCTTCGCGAGTACCTCGAAGCCCGGAGTGTGGTCGCGATCGAGGGCGTGGATACCCGCGCGGTCACCCGGCGCATCCGGCGCCATGGCGTCATGCCAGGCACCATCACCACGACCGAGACGGCGGACCAGGCACTCGAACGGCTTCGCGGACTGCCGGACTATGACAACGTGAACTGGGTCGAAACGGTCACCACCAGGCGGGTCTTCGACTGGTCGATTCCGCCTGGCGAAGGCCGCTACCGGGTTGCGCTGCTCGATGGCGGGGTGAAACGGAACATCATGCGGTCGCTCGAGTCCCGGTCATGCTCGGTCCGCGTCTTTCCGGCGGAAACGCCGGCGGAGGAGCTGCTCCGGCTGCACCCGGATGGCATCGTGCTCTCACCCGGCCCGGGCGATCCCCGCCTGCTCGATGGGATGGTACGGGAGGTGCACCACCTCATCGGCAAAGCGCCGATCCTTGGCATCTGCCTCGGCCACCAGGTAGCCGCGCGGGCATTGGGCGCCGGGACCTTCAAGCTGCCATTTGGACACCGGGGCGGTAACCACCCCGTGAAGGACATGGTCAGCGGACACGTCACCATCACGGCGCAGAACCACGGCTACGCGGTGGACCCGGATCACCTCGATCCGGCGGCCTACGTGAGCCACATCAACCTCAACGACCAGACGGTGGAGGGCATCGCGCTCAAGACCGAACCACTCATGACCATCCAGTATCATTCCGAAGCCTGCCCGGGGCCGCTCGACAACGCGTACATCTTCGACCGCTTCATCGAGATGATGGCCACCGTGCGAGGAGGGGTTAGCGCATGACTCGAGCCACCGAAATCCACCGCGCCACCGATAGTGACGCCGACTGCGAAGGGATCGCCGCGATCATGCGTGGCATGGGCGCCGAGAACGTCGGGCTCCAGGGCGAATTCGATGCGAACCGGGTACGCAACTGGATCAAGCGGTTAGGCGAAGACGGGGCCATCTACATCGCGTTCGATGGGAGCATCCCCGTTGCGTTCGGGGCGCTGGATTTCGATACGGCCGCGCCCGATACCGGCCTGCTTGGCGTCTGGGTGCTCCCCGACCACCGTCGCCGGGGGCTGGCGACCGACCTCGCGGAGATGCTGGTCGCGTTCGCCCGCGAACGCGGCTACCGCAAGATCCGCGGGCGCCTGCCGGAGGGCAACGAGCCAGCCCTCAGCTTCCTTTCGTCCATCGGGGCGATGGTTCCGCTTCGCAACCCCAACATGACCTTCGAGCTGCCGCTCTAGGGTGGAGACCACAACGCATGGGGGCTACCAGGTGAGTGCGCGTCCCGCCGTTCGCCGCCGGAACAACGCACCCGTCCGGCCGCCGCGGCCGGCGACGAGCGTACCGGACTTCCTGTTCGCGCTCGCAATGTGCGCGTGGGTGATGGCGGCTATCTTCGTTGTGGCCACCTTCACCTACGACGATCTCTCGGCAGGCGATGCCGGGACCGACCTTGCCCGCCTGTTCTCGGCCTCGCTGGCGCTCGCCGGTGTGTGCGGCTTCCTGATCGGCGTGATGTTGCTGCGGGGCGAGCGGCGCCGCGCCGACCACTACGTGACGCCCGTGGCCATCGGCGCGGTCATCGGGACGCTGGAGGCCATCCTGTTCCTGTGGCCGGCCGAGGCGTTTCTCTTCGCCCCGTTCGCGCTCCTCATCTTTGTCTTCCGCCCTGTGCGCCGTCTCCTCTCCAGGATGGTGCGCCGGGGCAGCGACATTCCCGGGTAACGGCCAGATGCAGCACACACCTGGACACCCGAACAGCCGCCGGGAGGGCGCCATCTGGCCCGGGAACCGGCGGACTACCACTGGAGGCCCGCAGTGAAACCAGCCAGCGTTCTGATCATCGGCTCGGGCCCGATCGTCATCGGCCAGGCGGCCGAGTTCGACTACGCCGGCACGCAGGCCTGTAAGGCCATGCGCGAAGAGGGCGTGCGCAGCATCCTCGTGAATTCCAATCCAGCCACGATCATGACCGATCTGGACGTGGCCGACGCCGTCTACGTGGAACCCCTGACCGTGCCGGTACTTGAGCGCATCATCGCCCGGGAGCGGCCCGAGGGGCTCCTGCCCACCCTCGGTGGCCAAACAGGCCTCAATCTGGCGGTCGACCTGGCCAGGGCGGGCATCCTGGAGAAATACAACGTGCGGCTGCTGGGCACACCGCTGGAGGCGATCCGCCGGGCCGAGGACCGGGAGCTCTTCCGCGACATGCTGGCCAAGCTCGGCGAGCCGGTCCTCGAAAGCGAGATCTGCGTAACGCTCGAAGAGTGTGTGGCGGCCGCCGAGAAGATCGGCCTGCCGGTGGTGATCCGGCCGGCGTACACGCTGGGCGGAACTGGCGGCGGCATGGCCTTCACCATGGACCAGCTGCGCGAGGTTGCATCGAGCGGGCTCGCGGCCAGCCCGATTACCCAGGTGCTGGTGGAAAAGAACCTGCTCGGCTGGAAAGAGGTCGAGTACGAGGTGATGCGCGACGGCGCCGGCAACTGCATCACCATCTGCAACATGGAGAACCTGGACCCGATGGGCGTCCATACGGGCGATTCGATCGTGGTCGCACCATCGCAAACCCTGAGCGACAAGGACTACCAGATGCTCCGCTCAGCGGCGCTCCGCATCATCGATGAGCTTGGCATCGAAGGAGGCTGCAACGTCCAGTTCTCGCTCGCGCCGCGGAAGGACGTGCGCGACTGGAACGGCGACCCGGCCGAGCCGCTCCCCTACTACGTCATCGAGGTGAACCCGCGCGTTTCGCGGTCATCGGCGCTGGCTTCGAAGGCGACCGGGTATCCGATCGCCCGCGTGGCCGCGAAGATCGCCTGCGGCAAGACGCTCGACCAGATCCCGAACGCGGTCACGCAGAAGACCACAGCCGCCTTCGAGCCAGCCCTCGACTATTGCGTGGTGAAAATCCCCCGCTGGCCATTCGACAAGTTCGCCCTGGGCGACCGCAGTCTGGGAACCCAGATGAAAGCTACGGGCGAGGTGATGGCCATCGACCGCTCGTTCGAGGCCGCGTTGAACAAGGCCGTGCGCTCGCTGGAGGTCGGCGGCCGGACGCTCTTGTGGGAGAAGCCGGAGTGGCGGGCCGTGGAGGAGCTTCCGTTGCATGCCACGGATGAGCGGCTCTGGGCCCTGATGGCGGCTTTGCGGCGTGGCGCCGGCACCATGGAGCTCGCGCACAAGACCAACGGCATCGACCCGTGGTTCATCGAACGCCTGCGAAACATCGTGGAGATGGAGAAGCGGCTGCTCAACGAGCCGCTCCACCCGGACCTCCTCCTGGCCGCGAAGCGATTCGGCTTCAGCGACGAAATGGTTGGCCAGCTGGCAGACCGGTTGCCCGAGCAGATCCGCGCGCTCAGGCATGAGTGGGGTATCCGGCCCGTGTACAAAATGGTGGATACCTGCGCGGCGGAATTTGATGCAGCAACCCCCTACTTCTACAGCACCTACGAAACTGAAAACGAGGCGGTCTCTGAAGCAGGCGCCGCCGCGGTAGTGGTCGGCAGCGGCCCGATCCGCATCGGCCAGGGAATCGAATTCGACTACGCGAGCGTCCACGCGGCCTGGGCGCTCCAGCAGGCCGGGCTCCGCTCGGTGATGGTGAACTCCAACCCCGAGACCGTCTCCACCGACTTCGACACCTCCGACCGGCTCTACTTCGAGCCGCTCGATGAAGAAGCGGTCCGCGACATCATCGAGAACGAAGGCGGCGATGGCGATGAGCTGCCCGCCAGCATCGTCCAGTTTGGCGGGCAGACGGCGATCAACCTCGCGGGCCCGCTCCGCCGGGCCGGCCTTCCGATCATCGGGTCGAGCGCCGACGCGATCGACACGGCTGAGGATCGGCGGCTATTCGAGCGCTTCCTCCAGGACCTGGGTATCCCCCAGCCCCCGGGCGCCGCCATCACCGATATCGAAGAGGCGATGAAGACAGCCCAGGCGATCGGCTATCCCGTGCTGGTCCGCCCCTCGTATGTGCTTGGCGGCCGCGCGATGGAGATTGTCCAGAACGCCACCGAGCTGGTGACGTTCGTGAGCGCGGCGGCCGAGGTGGCACAGGGACGGCCAATCCTCATCGACAAGTTCCTCGAGGGCAGCGAAGTCGAGGTCGACGCTATCTGCGACGGCGAGTCTGTCCTCATCCCGGGCATCATGGAACACATCGAGCGGGCGGGCGTGCACAGCGGCGATTCGATGGCGGTCTACCCGCCGGTCCACCTGGACGCCGAGGAGCGCGCGACGATCGTCGATTACACGCGGCGGATCGTGCTCGGGCTTGGCGCCATCGGCCTGACCAACATCCAGTACGTTGTCCTGCCGCGCCGCCCGGGAGAGCCGCCCCGGGTCTTCGTGCTCGAGGTGAACCCCCGGGCGAGCCGGACGGTCCCGTTCC
>CAYUVT010000136.1:0-8607 GCA_964448165.1 uncultured Anaerolineaceae bacterium
CATGCAACTCACCGACACCCTCACAAACACCCGGCAAGAGCTCCTTCCCGCCCTGGCCGACGATGGCGTGGTGCGCATGTACGTCTGTGGAGTGACGCCGTACTCGGAATCGCATGTGGGGCACGCGCTGCACGCGATCGTCTTCGATGTTCTGCGCCGCTATCTCGACTGGCGCGGCATTCCGGTGAAGCACGTCCAGAACTTCACCGATATCGACGACAAGCTCATCGACCGTGCCCAGCGCTTGGGAATCCCCATGAGTGAGCTGGCCGAGCAGAACATCAACGACTACCTGGCCCAATTGAAGGCGATGAACGTGCAGCCCGCACACGTCTACCCGAGGGTGACGGAGACGATCCCGCAGATTATCCGGTTCATCGAGGGGCTGATCGCGAAGGGATTCGCGTACGCCTCGGGCGGGGATGTGTATTTCCGGGTGCGGGAGTTCGGGGGCGAGCGTTATGGCGCGCTATCGCGGCGGGACATCGACGAACTGCGCAGCGGGGCGCGAGTCGACCCGACCGAGCTGAAGGACGACCCGCTCGATTTCGCGCTCTGGAAGGGTGCGAAGCCCGGTGAGCCGAGCTGGGACAGCCCCTGGGGACCGGGCCGGCCAGGGTGGCACATCGAGTGCTCGGCGATGGCGCTGGAGAACCTGGGAGAACAGATAGACATCCACGGCGGGGGAGCGGACCTGATCTTTCCTCATCACACCAACGAGATCGCTCAGACCGAGGCCTACACGGGCAAGGCGCCGTTCGCGCGTATCTGGATGCACAACGCCCTCCTCCAGCTCGGCAGTGAGAAGATGTCGAAATCGATCGGCAACCTGGTGACGATCAAGGAGGCGCTGGAGCAGTACGGGCCGGATGCGTTGCGCCTGTTCGTCATCACCAGCCACTACCGCAGCCCGGTGACGTACACCGAGGAGGCGCTGGAGGCCGCGAAGGCCGGCGCGGAACGGCTCCGGAATGCGGCTTTCGTGACCGGGGGCAGTGCCGGGCCCGCGGTCGATGGTGACGGGTTCCGGCAGCGGTTCATCGATGCGATGGAAGACGACCTGAACACGCCGCGAGCACTTGCGGCGCTGTTCGACCTCGCCCGGGAGCTGAACCGGGCCGCCTCGGCGGGGCAGGACATCTCGGGCGCACAGGCGACCCTCCGGGAACTTTGCGGCGTGCTCGGGCTCACACTCCAATCGGCCACCCGGGAGGCCCGGGAGGCGGCGCCGTTCATCGACCTGCTCATCAAGCTGCGGTCCGAGCTCCGGGCGGCGAAGCAGTGGGCCATTGCCGACCAGGTGCGCGATGGGCTCACTGCGCTTGGCGTGGAGATCAAGGATGGTCCGGAGGGCACCACCTGGTCGCTCAAGTGAGTCCGCTCTTCCTCAGGAAGTGAAAACGGCCCCGTGCAGGCGGGGCCGTTTTCGCAGGATAGCCGGAGCACCGGGCACGGCTATTCGGGCAGGAGCACCTTATCGATGACGTGGATGACGCCGTTGCTCGCCTCCACGTCGGGCGTGGTGACGGTCGCGTCGTTGATCATGACCTTCCCGCCTTCCACTTTGATGGTGACCTTCTGGCCGTTGACGGTCCCGGCTTCGTTGAGCTTCACGACCTCGGCGGAGGGCACCTCACCAGCGATGACGTGGTAGGTGAGGACGGCCTTCAGCCTGTCCGGGTCGGCCAGGAGACCTTCCACGGTGCCGGCGGGCAGGGCGGCGAAGGCGGCGTCGGTTGGGGCGAGGACCGTAAACGGACCCGGGCCCTTCAGGGTCTCGACGAGGCCGGCAGCCTCGAGAGCGGTCGCGAGGGTGGTGAAGGTACCGGCCCCAACGGCCGTGTCGACGATATCCCTGGGCTCGGCGGCCTGCGTGGGCGTTTGCATCGGTGTTTCGTCGCTATCATCGCCACCACAAGCGGCAGCCACGAGCGACACCAGGCCAACGACTGCGAGCAGCGGCAACAGCATCTTCCACTTCTTTTTCACGAAATCCTCCAGAGTTCCAGGTCAAGTTGTTGCTTGCCGAACAATGCCGGGGCAAGTGACCGGTTCGCTGCATGTACGGAGGGACTGGTTCAGCCGATCACGGTGCGAGGGGAAGAGGTAAGTCTGCATTTACCGAAACGGGAGCTTTGGTGTTCGCGGTGGCGTGGCGATTACCTCACGTTTCGCCCGCTCCCGGATCGCCTCCGGTATACTGGGGAGCAGGAGGTATCCAGCTCTCGAACCATGAACTTTCTGAAGACCACAGTGCTGCTGGCGACCCTCACGGGCCTCCTCGTGGCCGTGGGGGGCCTTGTTGGGGGCACCGGCGGGGCCGCGATTTTCCTTGTCTTCGCCGGAGTCATGAACTTCGCGGCCTACTGGTTCAGCGATAAGTTCGCGCTGCGCATGGCGGGCGCCCGGGAGATCCAGGAGCGAGACGACCCGCACCTCTTCGCCATGGTGCGCGAGGTGGCGGAACTTTCGCGTATGCCCATGCCGCGCGTGTACATCATCGAGAACGATTCGCCCAACGCGTTTGCGACAGGGCGCAACCCGCAACATGCGGTAGTCGCCGTGACGACCGGCATCCGCCGGTTGCTGACCGACCGCGAGCTGCGGGGCGTGCTTGGGCACGAGATGGGCCACGTGAAGAACCGCGACATCCTGACGAGCTCGATCGTGGCGACGGTCGCGGGTGCGATTTCGATGATCGCCCAGGTGTTGATGTGGTCGAGCCTCCTTG
This sequence comes from uncultured Anaerolineaceae bacterium, assembly GCA_964448165.1. Classification (GTDB taxonomy): domain Bacteria; phylum Chloroflexota; class Dehalococcoidia; order Tepidiformales; family Tepidiformaceae; genus Amarobacter. The sequence continues at coordinate 2,732 of CAYUVT010000136.1, forward strand.
GCGGACGAGGGCGCGACCAGAACCCGCTCGTCACCCTCGTCGTCATCATGATCGCGCCGATCGCCGCGACGCTGCTCCAGCTCGGCATCAGCCGGCAGCGCGAGTACGCCGCCGACAAGACGGGCGCCGAAGTGACACGCGACCCGGAGGCGCTTGCGAGTGCGCTTGAGAAGCTCCAGCGCGGCGTGCAGATGCGGCCGATGCAGGAAACCCCGGCGCAGGAAGCAGTTTCAGCGCTGTACATCGTCAAGCCATTCAGCGGGGGCGGCGGCATGGCCAACCTGTTCAGCACCCACCCCCCACTGGAGGAGCGCATCGCGCGGCTCCGGAGGATGCGCGTCTAGGCGCGTACCATTCGCACGTTCGCCAAAGCGGGGAGGCCAACTGGCCTCCCCGCTTTGTTTCTTGCAGTGCAATCGGGTCAGGGGCGCTGCGCGTGTTCGATCCGTTCGTCGCTGATCCAGGCTCCATGGAAGCCGTAGGGCACGCGCTGGGGCAGGGGCACGCGGGCGACGGGGGCCGCCTCCATGTTGCGTGCATCGATGATGACGAACTCGCTGCCACCGGTGCTCCCGTCGTACACGTAGGTCACCACCCAGCCGTGGTCTTCGGCAGTGCCCGCCGGGTCGGGGACGAAGACGCCTTCGCCGCCAAAGCGGTTCGCGCCATGGTGGTGGACGATGTTCCTGCCGGTGTGCAGGTCGTACTTGATGATGGCGTCAGCCTCGGGCATGCCGGAGCCCGAGCCGAAGCGCGCCGTATAGCCATAGCGCGCCGCGTATCCAACCAGGGTGTCGTTGACGCGGGGGAAGTCGCTTGTCTGGTCGTCGAGCGCTTCTTCCTTCACGGCGCCCGTCTTCATGTTGAAGCGCCAGCGATGGAGCGCCTGTTGGGCGTCTTCGCGGATGAGCTTCCGGTCTTCGGGAGTGGGCGCGATGGTCGAATCGAGTGAGCCGAGGTCGACGTGGGACATGCGACAGGCGTCAAGGACCACCTCGTCGCCGTGCTCGAAGGCGTTGAGGGTGTGGAACACGTAGCAGGCGGGTGTTTCGAACCAGCGGACCTCGCTGCCCTGGCCGTGGCGCGGCAACAGCCCGAAACGGGCCGGCAGGTCGCGGTCGAAATAGAGCGGGCTTTCGCCCTTCATGGCGCGCTGCATATCGAAGACGAGCGGGAGGTCCATGAAGATGGAGTAGTGCTCGCTGACGGCGAAGTCGTGCATCATCACGCCGCGGGGGAGGTCGATGGGCGTGGTGAGGGTGATTTCGCCATCAGGCGAGACGACGGAGTACTGGAGGTAGGGAACCTTCGCGCCGCCCCGGGCCATGTCGAAGCCCATCATGTTGTAGCCGAAGAAGAGCATTTCTCCGGTGCGCTCATCGACCTTGGGGTGGGCGGTGAAGGCGTGGAGCAGCTTGCCGTTGTAGTTGTAGGTGCCCCGCGTCTCGAGCCCGGGAAGTTTGATCCAGTGGGGGTCGCCAGCTTCCCAGAGGGTCATCAGGCGGCCATCGTGCCAGACGAGGGCGGTATTGCCGGTGTTGCCCCGGCCGGGGCCATTCGGGTTATCGAACTCGGGGGCGCCCAGGCCGCTGCCCCAGAGTGCCTTGCCGGCGGCTTTCTCGCGGCGGTAGGCCTCGGTCTGCACGTAGCGGTTGCGGTAGCTGACCTTGCCGTCCTTGATGCGGACGCCGTGGAGCATGCCATCGCCGCCGAACCAGTGGTACCCCTTGATGACATCGAACTGAGGGTTGGGGCCGGTGCGGACGAACATGCCCTCCAACCCTGCGGGGATTTCGCCAATGACCTTCAGGTCCTCGGCCTGGACCTCCTCACGTACGGGGGCAAAGTTGCCTTCGAGGAAGGGGCTGGTGACGCGTTCTTCTGCCATGACCATTGGGCACGATCTCCTGGCGAGGGGATGCGGTAGTAGACCATATGGGGCCGCTCCGTGTCAGCGGCCGCTCGCAGGGCCAGGGTGGCGGCGGAGCAGGGCGATGTGGGCGCTTTCTTCGAGTGCGGTGATCCAGTGGAGCGCTTCCCAGAGCGTGGCGCCGCGGGCGTAGGCCCCGTGGCCCCGCAGCAGCACGACGACGCTCTTCTGCAATGCTGCGGCAATCTGCTCCACCTGCACCGCGCCCTGGTCGATCACCGGCACCTCCTTCAGGTGGAGCTGCCCCTCGAGGTCGAGCGGGACAAAGGGGCCGGGATCGAAGCTGAGCGCGATGGCGTGGTGGGGGTGGGCGTGGACGATAGCGCCGGCCCCGGTAAGGGCGTAGATGGTGGAATGCAGCAGGGTATCGCTCGAAGGCGGTGGGCCTTCGTGGGTGCCATCGGGGTGGACGAAGGCAATGTGGCGTTCGCGCAGCCGGCCGAGCATGGTGCCCGTACCCGTGATCCACATGCCATTGCCGCTCCGGACGCTCAGGTTGCCGCCATGGCTGCTCACCATGCCGAGCAGGTAGAGGTCGCGGCCCACTTCGTGGAAGGTACCGAGGAGCTCCTGGGGGATGGTCGCCATGGCCTGAGCTTACGAAACGATGGGCGCCGGGTGCTAGCGGAGCACGTCGCGTAGAATCGGCCTACTTCTCCCTGGGGTGTGGACATGTCACTTGCCGGGCGCGTTGCCCTGGTTACTGGAGGCGGCCGGGGCATCGGCCGGGCGATTTCGCTGGCCCTGGCCGAGGACGGGGCGGCGATCGCCGTGAACTACCGGCGCGATGAGGAGGCCGCCCGGGAAACGGTCGCCGAGATCGAGAAGGCCGGCGGGAAGGCGAGGATGTATGCCGCCTCGGTCGATGACTGGGACCAGGACCAGGCCATGGTCGCGCAGGTCCTGGCGGACTTCGGCCACATCGATATCCTCATCAACAACGCTGGCATCGCCAGCCGGGGCCAGGGCGTGGCCGATACGGACCCGGCCGAGATGGAGCGCGTGGTCCGCACGCACGCCTTCGGCCCGCACTACCTTTCGAAGCTGGTGCTCCCGAGCATGCGCACCCGCCCGCGGGGCGACATCATCATGATCTCGAGTGTGGCGGCGCGGGGCCTCGGGCCGAACGGGGCGCCGTACAACATGGGCAAAGCCGCGATGGAAGCGCTCGCGATGACGCTCTGTAAAGAGGAGCGCCGGTACAACGTCCGCGTGAACGTTGTCCGCCCGGGCCTGACCGAGACGGAGATGGGCAACCGGCTGGCGCGGGCCACGCAGGGCATCCAGAGCATGCGCGAAATCGACACGCGCTCGCCGTTCGGGCGGGTGGCGCAGCCAGAGGACGTCGCGAACGTGGTGCGCTTCCTGGTGAGCGACCGGGCGTTCTACCTCACGGGGCAGACCATCGAGGTCGATGGCGGCGGCATGGCCGCGCTGCCGAACCTGTAAGGCGCCGGCCTACCGCTCGTACTTCGCGAGCACCAGGCAGCTGTTCTGGCCGCCGAACCCGAAGCTGTTCTTCAGGGCAACCCGGACATCGGCCTTGCGGGCGACATTCGGGACGTAGTCCAGGTCGCAGGTTGGGTCCGGCGTGTGCAGGTTGATAGTGGGGTGGATAGTGCCCGTCTCGATGGTCTTCACGGTAGCGACGGTCTCCATGCCGCCGCTGGCGCCCAGGCCGTGGCCGATGAGCGACTTGGTGGCGCTGACGGCGACGCGGTAGGCGTGGCCGCCAAGGACTTTCTTGATGGCGTTGGTCTCGGCGGTATCGCCGAGCGGGGTGCTGGTGGCGTGGGCGTTGATGTAATCCACCAGTTCGGGTGTCATGCCGGCGTCGCGGAGGGCCTCGGCCATGGCGCGGGCCGCACCTTCGCCGTCATCGGGCGGTGCGGCGACGTGATAGGCGTCGTTCGTGCAGCCGAAGCCGGCGACCTCGGCGTAGATGCGGGCGCCACGGGCGAGGGCGTGGGCCTCGCTTTCGAGCACGAGCGCGCCGGCGCCCTCGCAGGGCACGAAGCCATCGCGTGTGGCATCGAACGGCCGGCTGGCCGTGGCCGGGTCGTCGTTCAGGCTGGTGAGGGCGCGCATCACGGAGAAGGCCGCGAGGCCGAGTTCGCAGATGCCGGCCTCGCAGCCGCCGGTGAGCACCACATCGGCGCGGCCGGCCCGGATGAGCATCGAGGCTTCGCCGATGGCCTGGGTGCCGGCCGCACAGGCGGTCACGATCGTCCCGTTATAGCCCCGAAGGTTGTACTGCAACGCGACCTGGGCGCCGGCCATGTTGCCCAGGCTGCGGGCCAGGTAGAGCGGGTCGATCTTCATGCCGCCGCGTTCGAAGAGGGTATGGGCCGCTTCCTGGATATCCGGGTAGCCGCCGCCGCCGTTGCCGATGAGGACGCCGACGCGCTCGCGGTCTTCGGCGTCCAGGTCGAGCGCGGCATCGGTGAACGCCTGGCCCGCGGCCGCCACCATGAACTGCGAGAAACGGGCCATGCGGCGGGATGCTTTGCGTTCGATGTACTTCGTGGGGTCCCAGTCGCGCACCTCGCCGGCGACTTTGCAGGGGAAGCCTTCCGGGTTGGCGCCAGTCATGAACTGGATGCCGGAGCGGCCATTCACCAGGTTGTCCCAGTATTCAGCGACCGATTGCCCGGCGGGCGTGATCGCTCCAAGGCCGGTGACGACGACACGGGTGCGCGCGCGAAGGGTCTCGTTCATGGCCTGTAGCGTACAGGGGCGGGCGGCTGAGGGGCGAACGCCACCCGCGGTGAGGCGCAACGAGTGGGCGCGGCGGCCGCGTGGTTCTTTCGCGGCCGCCGGACCCGTTCGGCAGCCTGACGCCGTCTCTTAGCCCCGCGGGAGGCCGAGCCCGCGCGTGGCGATGATGCCGCGCTGGATTTCGCTGGTGCCCGCTGCAATCGTCCCGCTGACCGAGGAGAGGTAGCTCGTCGCCTGGTCGATGACCTGGTGCTTCGTGCCATCGCGGAGCTGGCCATGGGTGCCGAGCAGGTGCATGCCGGTGAGCGCAATGCGCTGGCCCATTTCGCTGCCGAACAGCTTCGAGGCGCTCGCTTCGTGGTTCGGCACCAGGCCGCGCGCCTGCATCGTCGCCACCCGGTAGGCGAGGAAGGTGCCGACGTTCACCTCGACCACGCGATCGGCGAGCTCGTACTTGACGGAGGGCCGCCGTTCGACCAGCTCGGGGCGGGACTTCGCGAGCGCAACCAGCCGTTCGACGGTGCGCCGCCCGCCCGCATACGCCTGGATGCCGCTTCGTTCGAAGTCGAGGGCGACGGCCATGTGGTACCAGCCGCGGTTCACCTCGCCGACGACCTGCGAGGCGGGGACGCGCACATCCTCGAAGAAGACTTCGTTGAAGCCGTGGCGGTCGGCGATGTTGATGAGCGGGCGGACGGTGACGCCGGGGCTCTTCATGTTGACCATGAACATGGTGATGCCCTTGTGCTTGGGGGCATCGGGGTCGGTGCGGGCGGCGAGCCAGCCCCAATCGGCGAGATGGCCGCCGGAGGTCCAGATCTTCTGGCCGTTGATGACGTAGTCATCGCCATCGCGGACGGCGCGGGTCTGGAGGGAGGCGAGGTCGGAGCCGGCGCCGGGTTCGGAGTAGCCCTGGGCCCAGGTGACCTCGCCCTTGAGCATTGGCGGGAGATAGCGGGCCTTTTGCTCGTCGTTGCCGTGGGTGATGAGGGTGGGGCCAAGCATGGCGAGGCCGCTGCCGCCGACGGGCGGGGCGCCGGCCCGGGCCATCTCCTGGTTCAGGACGAACTGTTCCATGGAACTCATGCCGCCACCGCCGTATTCCTTCGGCCAGTGCGGGGCAACCCAGTCGCGTTCGGCGAGGGCGGCGTGCCAATCGATGGCGGCCTGGCGGGCTTCCGGGTCGGATGACTTGCGGTCGAATTCCCACTGGCGTTCGCCATAGCCG
>CAYUVT010000137.1:0-8520 GCA_964448165.1 uncultured Anaerolineaceae bacterium
CGGCGGCACCGGCTTCGAGGCCGCGCTTGAGGCCCATCGGGCTGGCGCCGGCGGCGACGTTCTTCAGGCCTTCCTGAACGATGGCCTGGCCGAGGACGGTGGCGGTGGTGGTGCCGTCACCGGCGATGTCGTTGGTCTTGGAAGCGATTTCCTTGGCGAGCTGGGCGCCGATGTTCTCGAAGGGGTCTTCGAGCTCGATATCCTTGGCGATGGTCACACCGTCGTTGGTGATGGTGGGTGCGCCGAACTTCTTATCGAGGACAACGTTCCGGCCCTTGGGGCCAAGGGTGATCTTGACGGCGTCCGCGAGCGCATCGATGCCGCGCTTGAGGGAGTGCCGTGCTTCTTCATCGAAGAGCAGCTGCTTTGCCATTGGTACCTCGGTGAGGGGGTGTTGTGCTGTGCGGAGCGTATGTTAGCACTCCCTGTCAATGAGTGCTAATGGCATGGTGGCGGATCGGGCGGGGGAGCGCAAGGGGGAGGTGGGGAGAGCCGCACGTTGCCTTGCCGGTGGTCGCACACATGTTCTAGACTCCCCCGGTGAGCCGCGAGCGGACACCTGCTGTCGCCGAACCAGCCCGGCTCGCCGCCGCGCGGTGGGTGTTGCGGGATGTGTTCGGGTATGCCGAATTCCGGCCGGGGCAGGCCGAAGTCATCGCCGCCGTGGTGGAAGGGCGGGACACCCTCGCCGTGATGCCGACCGGGGGCGGCAAGAGCATTTGCTACCAGGTGCCGGCCCTCCTGGAACGGGAGGGCATCACGCTGGTGGTCTCGCCGTTGCTCGCCCTGATGAAGGACCAGGTGGATGGACTGCGTGCGATGGGGGTTGCGGCGGCCGCTATCAACTCGTCGATCTCGCTCGAGGAGCAACGCCGGACGCTGGCCGACGCCGCGGGAGGCAAGCTGCAGCTGCTCTACGTTGCCCCGGAGCGCTTTGGGAACGGTGGATTCGTGGCCGCGTTGCGGGGAATCCGGGTTGCATTGCTCGCCATCGACGAGGCGCACTGCATCTCGCAGTGGGGCCACGACTTCCGGCCCAGCTATCGCGAGCTCGGAGGGGTGCGGCGGTTGCTCGGTGGGCCGCCGATTGTGGCGCTCACGGCGACGGCGGACCCACGCGTGCGGGAAGACATCCTGCTGCGGCTGCACCTGCGAGAGCCGGTCGTGCATGTGGCGGGGTTCGATCGGCCCAACCTCCGCTTCGAAGTCCACCGGGCCGCTTCGCTGAAGGAGAAGTCGGAGGCCATTGCCGCGGAGCTGCGCGAGCTGAGGCAGGAATCGGCCATCGTCTACTGCGGAACACGGAAGCGCGTGGAGGAGTTGACGGACTACCTGCAGCGGTCGGGCGTGAAGTGCGCCCGCTACCACGCGGGCATGGAGGATCACGACCGCAAGCGCATCCAGGATGCATTCGCGCGCGACACTCTTCGGGTGATTGTGGCGACGAACGCATTCGGCATGGGTATCGATAAGCCTGATGTGCGGCTCGTGATCCACCACGACATGCCGGATTCGCTGGAGTCGTACTACCAGGAGGCGGGGCGGGCCGGCCGGGATGGGGAACCGGCGCGCTGCGTCCTCTACTACTCGCCGCGCGATCGCTCGCTGCGGGAGTTCTTCATCGAAATGGCCCACCCGGAGGCGCAACGGGTGGTGGAGGTCTACCGGGCGCTGGTGGCGGCCGGCGGCGAACGTGTCCATGTCCGGGACTTGATGCGGGAGGATGACGAGCCCGGGATCAACGCCGCGATCCAGGCGCTGGCCGATTCGGGGCTGGCGGCCCGCCGGGGCTGGCAGGTGAGCGCGATCCGCCTCGACGGCGAGGCCGACATCGACACGGCCGGGCTCGACGCGCATCGCGAGCATTCGTTCGCGAAGCTCGATGCTATGGAGGACTACGCACGATCGCGGACCTGCCTGCGGGCGCGCATCCTTGCGTACTTCGGCGACAGGGGGCACGCCCCGGCCTGTGGCAACTGTGGGCCGTGCACGGCGGGCGCGGTCGCACCTGGTGAGGAACATTCCGCCGCGGAAGAGGAGCTCTTCCAACAGCTCCGGGCCGTGCGGCGGGACCTGGCGAACCGCGACGGGGTGCCGCCTTTCGTGGTCTTCACCGATGCGACGCTACGGGACATGGCGCGGAAGCGCCCGCGGAACCAGGTGGAGATGCTGCGCGTCAGCGGCATGGGACACGTGAAGTTCGAGAAGTACGGCTCGCCCTTCCTCGCGGTGACGAAGGCGGCGGCGGGTGGGCGGCCAGCGGCTCCCGGGCCTTCGCTCTACGCGCGAGCCGAGGCTCGGAAGCACGGTGTGGTTTCGCCGACGCTGCGCGAGACGCTTTCGCTGTACAAGGATGGACTGCGAGACATCGATGAGATGGCGCGGGCACGGGCGATGGCCCGGAGCACCATCGCGGGGCACCTTGCCGATTTGCTGCTGAGCGGAGCGATCGAACACCTCGATGGCCTGGTCGCGACCGAGAAGGTGGCGCTCATCCGGGAGGCGACGGGCGACCGGCCATTCAAGGAGCTGGGACCGGTGAAGGAGCGGCTGGGCGACCGGGTGACGTACGAGGAGCTCCACCTGGTGCGTGCCTACCAGCACGCGCGCTTCGGCCCGGCGCCAGCGGAACGACGGTAACCGCCGTGGCGGCGGTCCCCGCTCAGGCGGCGGGCCGGGCCTGGCCCGCGGCAGCCAGCCGCCGGTGGAGCCACCCGGCGAACGCCGTGAACACCAGCGCAGCCGAGCAGAAGATAGCGGTGGTTGCCGCCGACTTGTTCGGGTCGTCGTTCGCGAGCATCACAACCGCCATCGCGGCAACCGAAATCGGCACCAGCACAAACCAGCCCATCAACGCGTAAAGCGCCAGTCCGGCGACACTGGCCCGGCGCCACAGGGCGACCGCTGTCGCCATCGCCGCGGGAACCACGACGCCGAGATCGAGGAGGACAATCGTCCAGTACATCGCCGGGTCGTCCGCGAACTCATCCGGGAGCGGTTCTTCGCTGGCCGCCCCCAGCAGCATGGGGAGATAGCGCGACACCACAAACAGGCCGATGCCCAGCGCAATCCAGGCGTATCCGCGCGGCACGGGGCGCCATGGAGCGCGATCCTGGAGGAGCCAGCCGCCAAAGAGCGCGACGCCACCGAGGATGAACAGTCCCAGGTGCAGGGGCACCACCGTGGCGTATTCCAGGTAGTTCGGCCCGACGACGTACTGGACCATCATGTAGGCGGTGTATCCGCCGGGGGCGACGGCCAGGACAGGCGCCAGGCGGTAGCCGCGCCAGTTCAGGATGCCAGCGACCACGCACCACGGCGCCACCAGGCCCAGCGAGACGGCCTCGAGCCCGATCGCCTGGTTGCGGATGGATTCGGAGAACGGGTAATCCACCGCGTCGAGCACCAGCGGACCCAGCAGCGCGTTCAGGGCGAGTCCCGCCGCGAGCCCAAACAGGCAGAGCGCCAGCCACCGCACAGCCGGGAACGACCGCATAGCGGAACCTTACTGAAACCGCTCACCACGGGGGAGGGTCCACCGGGCCAGGATCCAGCGGCTACTTCGCCCCCGCGGCCGAGCGGACCACGCGGGCCACTTCCGCTGCGAGTTCGATCGCCTCCCCGGGAATGCCCCGGTGGCGAAGCATGACGGGATCGAGAAATCGCTCGATGTACGCCTCGGGCCTCATCCAACGCCAGACCAGGTGCTCATCGTTGATCACCGGTTCGGCGCCGGCAGGGCAGGTCCCGTTGTAGATGAGCACATGAGCCGTCTGTCCCCCGGAGACATAGGTCATCACGTCGACCAGCCTCAGTGTCCCGGCCTCGATGCGGATCCCGGTCTCCTCGAACACCTCGCGGGCGGCGGCCTCGCCGGGGCGCTCGCCCCGTTCGAGGTGTCCCCCGGGGATGAACCACCCGCCCCCGCCGAAGCCATCGAGGCCGCGCTTCATCACCAGGATTTCCTCTCCGCGCCAGAGCACCACGGATGCACCAAGTTCGAATCGTTCCATGGCTCCCTACCATACCGCCGCGCGAGACCCGGGCGAATCCGGATCCGGCCGGGGGCCTTCTCTCTCGCTTGCTCCGGGTGAAACAATCGCGGGATGGGCATTACCCACCAGGACCTGGCGGACGCATTCAGGGCACGGGGTTACCAGTTGTGGCTGGTCGGCGGTGCGCTTCGAGACCGCCTGCTTGGCATCGAATCGCATGACCAGGACTACGCGACTGATGCCGATCCCGATGCCGTGGAGGCGCTGGTGCGGGGCCTGGGCGCCACGGTGACGACCGTGGGCAAGCGCTTCGGCACCATCGGTGTGCGGATCCAGGGGCACTGGAGCGAGATCACGACCTTCCGGGGCGACTCGTATGCGGGCGGCACGCGCTGGCCGGACGTGACCTTTGGCGCCTCGATTGAGGAGGACCTCTCCCGCCGCGACTTCACCGTGAATGCGTTCGCGGAAGACGCATACACCCACCGCTTCCTGGACCTCTACGCTGGGCGGCAGGACCTTGCGCGGCGCCTGATCCGGGCGGTTGGCGACCCGGCAACGCGCTTCCGGGAGGACCCGCTCCGGATCCTGCGTGGCATCCGGTTCGCCAGCCAGCTGGATTTCGAGGTGGAACCAGCCACGCTTGCGGGCATGCAGCAGACCGTAGACCTTCTCCCGACGCTTTCGCAGGAGCGGGTGACGGGCGAACTCGACAAGCTCCTGCAGGGCGCAAACCCTGCGCGGGGGCTTGAAATCCTGCGGGAATCTGGCGCACTGGGCTTCGTGCTCCCCGAGCTCGCGGGCATGGTTGGCTGCGAGCAGAACCGCTTCCACCAGCTGGACGTATGGGGGCACAGCGTGGCGACGGTACGCGCCATTGCGGTCACGCCCGAGACGGTTCGATTACGCCGCTGGGCCGCGCTGTTGCACGACGTGGGGAAACCTGCAGTCCGCCATGTGAAGGCGAACGGCGAGTGGGGCTTCTACCGGCATGAGACGGCGGGGGCAGAGCTCGCGGCTGCCTTGCTCGAACGGCTGCGGCTGGGGCGGGCCGAGTCGCACGCCATCGTGTTACTCGTCCGGCGTCATATGGACCGGCCGGAGCCGGGTGACCGGCGGTCGGTGCGCCGGTTCATGGCGAAGGTGCCGGAGCACTGGCGCGACCTGCTGGCGCTGAAGCGGGCCGACAACGCGAGCCATACCTACGACGACACGGAGTACCACGACCGCCTGGAGGCCGCCTGCTTGCGGGCGGAGGCCGAGGAACAGGAAGCACTGCGGGCCGAGAGCCCTCTGACGGGTGACGACCTGGTGCGGATGTTCGACCGGGAGCCCGGGCCCTGGATCCGGGTGATCAAGGATCGGCTGAGCGCGCTGGTGCTCGATGGCGACCTCGCGCCAGGTGACCGGGAGGGCGCCGAACGTGTCGCACGGCGGATGATGAACCGTCAGATGGGGTGATTCAACCGCGGCGCAGGCGACCGAGAGTAGGCGGCCATCCGCCGGCACCTTCGGAAGCGGCCCGCTCATGGGCGGCAAGCACCGAGAGCAGGATGTCTTCGACCCTGGCGCGCGTCCACTGCGCGCTGCGGCGCTCGGGGCCGGCTGTGACCACGGTGCCGGCGAGGCCGCCGGTGCCGATGGTCACGGCGATCGCCCAGCGCGCCGAATCTTTGCGGGCTCGCTCGACCATGGCAAAGGTGAGGGTTGTGGCATCGCCGAGGGTGAGGGCGAATGCAGGGGTCGGGCCGCCAGGGATGGGCTGCGGACCAAGATTCACAGCAAGCGCCTCCCCGTAAACGTCGCGAATATCGGCGGCAGCCTCTTCGACCCAGCGGTAGATGGCCAGGAGGAGGGTGTACTGGGAATCGAAATCAGAGGCGCCTGCAAAGCTCTTGATGGCTCGGCGTTCTTCCCACGAATCGCGGAGCTGAGCGACCCGGCGCCGGAAGTTCTCGTGGCCCGTCGGCACCCTTCCACCCCCTTCTGCTGGCACAGCCGGCCGGTGCTGCTGGCTCGTCGCGCTCCGGGCCGAAGACCCGGCGGGGGGCGTACTCGCGTAACGCCCCCCGCCGACCGGGCCTTCCCGGGCACGGCGCTAGACGGCGGCCGGGCCCCGTTCGTTCGTGCGCACGCGGATGACGTCGATGACATCGGAGACGAAGATCTTTCCGTCGCCGATTTCGCCAGTGCGCGCGTTTTCCGCGATGGCGTCGACAACCTTATCGGTGTCGGAGTCGTTCACGACGATCACGATCCAGGCCTTGGAAAGGTATTCGACCTTGTAGGCGCGCCCGCGCCACTGTTCGGTCACGCCGCGCTGTTTGCCGTGGCCCTTCACTTCGGCCACCGTGATGCCGCCGTAGCCCAGCTCTTCCAGCGCTTCCCTCACAAAGGTCAGCCGGGAGGGGCGGATGATTGCGTCGATGCGCTTCATTCGAGTCAACTCGTCCTCTCTGCTCGCACTGTCCTGCGGTGCGCCGGGGCGCACCCACGAGCCCGGTAGGGATTGTAGGCTCCGGGGCGGGCGCCACGAGCAGGGCGCCCGCCGCAGGAATCGCGAAAGCTAGCCGCCGTTGGCTGCGCTGAAGATGCCGGGGCCGGTGGGGCCGAAGTCGGGGTAGGAATCGAGGCCGTGCTCCATCAGGTCGAGGCCCTTCTCCTCCTCCTCGGGCGGGACGCGCATCCCGACGGTGAGCTTGATGCCCATGAAGAGGATGAACGCGGTTGCCACCACCCAGGCGATAATCGTGGCGGCCCCGAGCAGCTGGACGGCCAGCTGGTCGAATCCGCCACCCAGCAGCAGGCCATAGGCTGAAGGATCGGAATAGCCGGCCTGCTCGATGCCAGCCTTGCTCGAGAAGAGCCCGACGGCGACCACGCCCCACAGCCCGCCGATGCCATGCACGGGAAACGCGCCAACGGGGTCGTCGATCTTGACGGCATCGAGGGCCACGACGGCGGCGTACATCAGGATCGAGCCGACCACGCCGATGACGACTGCGGCCCAGGGGTCGATCGTCGCGCACGGTGCGGTGACCGCCACGAGGCCCGCGAGAATGCCGTTGATGAGGAGACCGGGGTCGTACCGGCCGGTGATGATTTTCGAGTAGATGACTGCGGAAGCACCGCCGGCGCAAGCCGCGAGCGTGGTGTTGACAGCCACCTTCGCGGCGAGTGCTGCCCCGCCACCGCTCAAGACGAGCGTTGAGCCGGGATTGAAGCCATACCAGCCGAACCAGAGGATGAACATGCCAACGGTGGCGATGCTGAAGTTGTGGCCCGGGATGGCGTTGACACGGCCGCCGGGGCCGTACTTGCCCATGCGCGCCCCCAGGATGGCGGCGCCGACAAGGCCTGCCCAGCCGCCCACCATGTGCACGACACCTGAGCCGGCGAAGTCGATGTATCCGTTTGCCATGAACGGGTCTTCGTTGAAGGCGCTCATCCAGCCGTTGACATCCCAGGCCCAGTGCACCACCACGGGATAGATAAAGCCGCTGATGGCGACGGTATAGATGAGGTAGGCGGTGAACTTCAGGCGCTCGGCGAGCGAGCCGGCGACGATGGTTGCCGCGGCGGCGGCGAAGGCGTACTGGAAGAACCAGCCGGCGTAGCCGCTGTAATCATCGAAGAAGAAGTCGCCCCAGCCGATGAACCCGTTCGATGAAGAAGAAGTGCCGTAGGCGAGGCCGTAGCCGAACGCCCAGAAGAGAATGCCGCCCATGCAGGCGTCGATGATGTTCTTCATGAGGATGTTCGCCGTGTTCTTGGCGCGCACGAAGCCGCCGGTGAGCATGGCGAAGCCAGCCTGCATGAAGAACACGAGCGACCCGGCGATGAGGAGCCAGGCGGTATCGAGTGCCGAGACGAGATCGGCGAGCGTCTGGTCGGTCGTCGGTTCCTGGGCCGAGGCAGCGGAGAAGGCTGCCATGGCGAGGAGGAAGCCGCCCAGGATGCCGAGCGGCCGGTGCAATCTGCGCAATCCTGCGCCCCGAATCATTCGCGTGAACCCCCGTATCGAAGCGATGCGCACACCAGTGCGCCATGCTCCAGTCGGGTCCTCCCGGGCCCAGGGGTACCCGCTGGATGGAAGGAACGGTAGGAAGGGGTGGTTTCGCGGGGATGTCGGGAGTGTTTCGAGCCTATTGACGGTTGATGACGATCAGATTTCGGGCGATGGCGGGGATTACGGCAGCCGGCGCCGGGAGCGGATGGGCTTTTCGCCGGGCGGGAGCCAGCGTTTGCTGCCACGGAGAGCGCTGGTCATAGCGCGAAGCGGTCCGAGGGTGCGCGGCCTCCAGGAGCCGCCGAGGACCGCCAGTGCCGCCTGCCATTCGCGCGTGGGGACGGTTTCAGCCCAGGCCAGGAACTGTTCAAGTTCGGCGAGGACCTTATCGACTTCCTCGGTGCGGGCTTCGGACCGGAACTGGCGCGCCGCGCCATTCTGGGTTTCGTAGAGCGTACGGAAGTCCCGGTGGAGGTCGCGATCGGCGGCGCCCAGCAGGCGGGCCTGCGCCCGGGC
>CAYUVT010000138.1:0-8479 GCA_964448165.1 uncultured Anaerolineaceae bacterium
CGGCTCACCTCGCTCTCAGCGGTGATTCGCGGCGAGCCAATCCGGCTCAAGGGGCGCGTTCGGCCCATCCACATCGCCTTTAACCTCGACCATCCCGAAGGCCCGCCTGTCGAAGTGATGGAGGTCGAAGACGACGAGCAGCCGCCGGCGTTCGAGCAGGTGGAGGAAGAAGGCGAGGAGCCAGCTGAGGCCAAGTCGCTCCAGGAGCGGCTCCGCAGCCGTACCTTCGTCGTGGGATCCAACGTCCTCTTCGCGGATCCCCGCTGGGTACGCGTGTCCGACATCTTCAAGGGCGAAAAGACCGACTGGCAGTTGCTCAAGGGCCTCGTCGATTCGCCAGACGACCCGAAGTACGACCTGTACGCCAAGCGGCTCCAGCGAGTTCGGCGCATTCGCGAGTATCCCTACGTCATGCATGTCCTGGAGCGCAGCCTCCCTTACGAAGAGGTCGCGGAGATTTTCGTACGCGTCAACTCACTGGGGATGAAGCTGCGCGGGTCGGACCTCGCGCTGGCGCAAATCACGGCGCGCTGGCCTAACTCGCTGCAGCTATTTGAGGACTTCGCCGAAGAGTGCGAGAAGGTGTGGTTCACCTTCGACACCGGTCTCCTCGTCCGCACGTTGGTCGCGTTTGCCACGAAGCAAAGCCGATTCCGGACGGCCGCGACCATCCCGGTGCCGATGCTCAAGGAATCATGGGAGAAAGCGAAAGACGGGCTCCGGTTTGCGGTGAACTTCCTTCGGGCGAACGCCGGAATCGAAGACGAATCACTTCTCTCGTCGCCGCTGCTCGTGATCCCAGTCGCTGTGTTTGCCGTACTCAAGAACCGGCAACTGACCCATGCCGAAGAACGCGGGCTGCTGTATTGGCTGCTGATGGCGAACGCCAAAGGTCACTTCTCCGGGTCGGCCGAGACGACCCTCGACAACGACCTGCGCATTCTCTTCCGCGGCGGGACACCCTCCGACCTGCTCGATGCCCTCAGGCAGCAGGTGGGCAGGACGACGTTCGAGCCGAGCGACTTCGTCGGACGGAGCCCACGGAACCCGATGTTCCCGGTCGTGTACCTCGCCCTGAAGCAGGGCGGTGCGCAGGACTGGCAGAGCGGCCTGAACCTGTCGCTGACCCACAGCGGGAAGTGGCATTACATCAACTTCCACCACATCTTCCCGAAGTCGCGGTTGGCTTCTGCCGGATATGAGACCAGCGAGATCAACGAAATCGCGAATATGGCGTTCATCAGCGGGAGCCTCAACCGTGCACTGAGCAACAAAGAGCCCAACGAGTACTTCCCTGGAGTGATCGAGAAGCGCGGGCCGCAGGCACTGTCCGGTCAGCGCATTCCTCTCGATGCAGCCCTTTGGGAGGTCGCCAACTACCGGGCGTTCTTGGAGACGCGGCGCTCAGCGCTCGCCAGGACGTTGAACGGATTCTTCGAGGGAATCACCGCGGATAGGAGCGTCGCCGCGGACGTGCACGACCTGATTGAAGCCGGGGAGAGCGGCGGCCTCGAATTCAAATCCTCCGCCCGGTTCAATGCTCACACGGGCGGAGCAGACCCGAAGCTGGAGGGGGTCATCGCCAAGACGATAGCCGGCTTCATGAACGCCGACGGCGGCACCCTGCTCATTGGAGTCAATGACTCTGGGCTCCCGGTTGGCATTCAGAACGACCTCGACACGCTCACCCGGAAGGATCGGGACGGATACGAGCAGTTCCTCACGAACCTCGTCGCGAAGTCGATCGGGGTTGAACGCTGTCCTGATATGGCTGTCTCCTTTCACGAGGTCGAGGATGCCGACATCTGCATGGTGCGTGTCTCGCCCAGTCCGAAGCCGGCATACGTGACGGACGGCGCCGAGCGTCGCCTGTACGTGCGTACGGGGAACAGCACACGTCCGCTGACGACCGAGGAGGCCGTTGCCTACGTCGGCGAGCGCTGGCGCTGACGCCCGTCTGCCCGAACCCGCGTACCGTATCCGACCGTGGAGCCGCATGAGGAGTTCGAAAGCCTGCGGGGCAACCTCTGGATCGTGGATGCAGATATCCATTGGAGCCCAGCGGAGACGGGGCACCGCGTGCAGGTGGAGTCTCACAGGTGCGCCGGACGACTGCCGCCTGGTGATTTCGGCACCCGACCGGCCGTGGCCGTCGGGCCAAATCTCGCTGATCTGGAAGGGTGTGCGTGTTCGCGGGTTCGACCTCTACGGGCCAGCCCACCCTTATCGCGGCAAGAAAGTTGCGACGCCTCACCGCCAGTTCTTCACCGCCAATGGCGAGCCGCGCCCCGAGGCCGTGGACCTCGGGGCTGAAGGCATCGAAAGCCTTGGTGACGCGTTACGATGGTTTCTCGACTGGTGTGGGATAGAATGGCGCTTCCGTTGGCAGGATCCGCCAACCCAGCCGCCGATGGCGGGTACCAGACAGACGCGCGCGATGCGCAAGGCTCGGGCGAATCGGAAGAGGAGGTGATGACCGTGAACGTTCTCCCCGAACCGACGAAGGTTGCCACACTCCTCCGGGAGCTGACTGCGTCGTGGATCGAATGCGTGCGAGACGGCGACCTGCTCGCTGTGGACACGCCCTTCGTACTCCAGGACGGCCACCTCTTTCGTGCCTTCATCTCCGCCGGCGCCCGGCCTGGGCAGGTGGTCGTTAGCGACGGGGGATGGGCAAGCGAACAGGTCGAACTCTTTGCCCGGACTGTCTCTGTCCGCAACGCGCGGATTGACGAACTCAAACGCATCGGGCGCGAGGCTGGCATTCAATGGGACACGGAGTTCGCCTACACGGCTACAGACCTTCAGTCCGCCGTCGAACGCATGTCTGACCTCGCCCGAGCCGTTGACCGGTCGCTGACGCTTCTCCACTCCCGCGCATCCCGCGGATTGGCCCCGCTTGCCGCTCGGCTCCGGGATGGTCTTCGCGAGGCCGGGCTGAAGGTGGAGGGCGGCGCCCGCATCGAATTGGACGGGCAAAGAGTCCGCGTGGACTACAGGGTCGTGCGCAACTCGTCAGAAGCCGCTGTTGAGATACTCGGGGGCCGTAGCCGCCAAGGCGCGGCTCAGTCGATCGATCATGCGGTCACGAACTTTCACGTACTGAGACGCGGCCTCTACCCGGGCCTCCTCGTCGGAGTCTACGACGAGGACTCGCCGGCGGCCGCCACCGAGCTGCGAGATCGTTTCCTCGCGGCGAGGCCCGAGGAAACCCTTCTCATCCCCGGATCTGAGGCGATCGCCACGCTCGCAGAGCGGCTCGCAGCCTGACTCAATAGCACAGCCGTGGACTCGACGCGGCTACGGCTGCTCACGTGCGCCGGCCGCTGCATCATCTTGCGTTCGATGTTCGCGAATGGCCTGATTTGCCCTTGAAGCACCGCAAATGCGAGGTGTTAGGTTCGGCCCATGTCCACCATTGGAGGGGGCCGCATGCAAGAAGTCCTGTACCGCCGAGCGCAGTTCGCCAGGGCAATCGGGGTCTCGGAGACGACCGTTAAGAACTGGCTCGCCCGCGAGGAACGCGAACCGGGCACCGGCGTGAAGTTCGTCCGACTCCCAACCGGCGAGCGGCGTATCCCGGCAAGCGAGGTCGAGCGGATTCTGCGCGTTGTCGGCAGTGAACACGGCGGACTGCTCCGATGACGCGTCGTTCCCCGCGTCCGCCCTACCAGGTTGAAGTTCGCTGGCAGCCGGGGCCGCGGACCGCCGAGTACGACGCCATCTGGCGGTGGCTCATGCGGGGACCGCTCCTCGATGGCGAGCCCAGTCGGCCCGACATCCTCCCCCGAGGTCGCCGATGATGGGCTCCTACATACCCCCGTCGAACGACGCCGCCCCTATCTGGGTTCGGCGGTACTACCCGCTCCCTGACCCGCTTGCCACCTTCGAGCAGGCAGAGCGGTGGCGGCACCTGGACTTGCCCGGCAGATCCGATGACGCGCTTCGAGCGGAACTGAACCGGATCACGCTGCGCCTCCTCTACGACCTCAAGCCCGCGCCCTGGCTGTTGGAGCGTCGCGCACTATTGCGGCGCGAGATCGCCAGCCGGGGCGATGGGCGAGAACAGCCGAGACGCTCGCCGACCCCGCAGCCGGTAGCCGGGCCGTCTCGGCCCACCCTACCGGAGAGGGCCGACCGCCAGCGCCCGTCCTGGCACCCGTTGAGCGGCGACACCTCTTCATGACAATCGAAGCCGACGCACCTCCGGTCTTTCCGCCGCGGATCGTGCGCCTGGCTGATGTCCGGCCGGAGAAGGTGGCCTGGCTGTGGCGCGGCTACATTCCGCTCGCGAAGGTCACCCTGCTCGATGGCGACCCGGCCCTCGGCAAGTCGAACCTGACCCTCGACCTTGCAGCCAGGGTGAGTCGCGGGCTGTGCATGCCGGATGGCTCCCGGAGTGACCTCACTGGCGCAGCCGGGGTTGTACTCCTCAACGCGGAGGACGGACTCGGCGACACCATTCGCCCTCGGCTCGAGGCAGCCGGTGCAGACCTGACCCGGGTAGATGCGCTGGAGAGCGTCTTTGACCAGCAGGGTGAGGAACAGCCGATCGAGCTACCGGGTGACATCGATGCGCTGCGGTTGGCGATCGCGCGAGTCAACGCCGCCCTGGTTGTGATCGACCCGTTGATGGCCTACCTCTCACCCAACACCAACAGCTACCGGGACCAGGACATCCGTCGCGCCCTCGTGCCCGTGAAGCGTCTGGCCGAGGAGACCGACGCGGCGATCGTCGTCGTCCGCCACCTCAACAAAGCGACCGGGCAGAGCGCACTCTATCGCGGCGGCGGCAGTATCGGGATCATCGGGGCGGCCCGCACCGGCCTGCTGGTGGGCGCCGACCCTGACGACGCCTCCGGCATCCGGCGCGTCCTGGCCACGACGAAGAACAATCTCTCGCTGAAGGCGGCCGCCCTGGCGTATCACATCGAGAGCGCCGGGGATGCATGCCGGGTGGTTTGGGACGGTCCGACGGAGCACACCGCCGACACGATCGTCACCGACTCGCGCAGCGACGCCGACGGCAGCGCACTTGGAGAGGCGTGTCAGTTCCTCGAGGGCGAGCTATCCGGAGGGGAGGCGAGGGCAACGAAGATCCTGGCGGCGGCACGAAAGCTTGGCATCTCGGAAGCCACGCTGAGGCGGGCCAAGTCCAAGCTCGGGGTGAGGGTGATCCGGCACGGGTTTGGGGACGCTGGGGCGTACTCTTGGGTCCTCCCCGCCATAGGTGATCACGCGAAGCCCATAGGTGATCACCCTCCAGACACGACCACCTATGAGGGACCTGATCAGCTATGGGATACGGCCGGGCCAGAGATGCTGACCTACTGCCCCGCCCCGGGGTGCATCCAGATCGTCGCCGCGGGCGCGACCTGCGCCCAGCACGACCAGCACTTGCGCGGCGCCGCCATCGGCCAGGCGGCCGACTCACCCCGCCTGTGAGCGAGTAGATTCGTTGTTGGGGCCTCGGCGCCCCGGGAGGTGGCCATGCGCGCAATCGTCTACGTCCGAGTCTCCACGGACGCTCAGGAGCGGGACGGGACGTCCCTCGACACGCAGGAGCGGGCCTGTCTCGACTACGCCCGGGCGGCGGGTTGGACGGTGGTGGACCTCATCCGGGATGCAGCAAGCGGGTTCTCCCTGGAGCGGCCTGGGATCGAGAGGATCCGCGCCGCGATGCGCTCGAAGGCCTGTGATGTGGTCCTCGCCTACGCTGTGGACCGGCTCTCGCGACACCAAAACCACATTGGCGTGCTTTTTGACGAGGCTGACGGCTGGGGCGTGCAATTCGAGTTCGTCACCGAGCGTTTCGAGGACACCGCGATGGGGCGATTCATCCTCGCCGCCCGTGCCTTCATGGCCGAGGTCGAGCGCGAGAAGATCGCCGAGCGAACGATGCGGGGAAAGGCCGAACGGGCACGCGCCGGGAAGCTCCCGCAGTCGACCGGCAAGGGCCTCTACGGCTACACCTACAACCGTGACACCGGTCAACGCGAAGTGGAGGCAACGCAGGCGGCCGTCGTTCGCCGCATCTACGAGCACTACGCGGCCACGCGAAGCTTCTCTGCGGTTGCCAACGAACTGAACGATGCCGGCGTGCCGGCGTTTTCTGGGGGACGCTGGCATCCGCTGACGATCCGAAACGTGCTGACTAACGAGTCCTACACGGGCCGGACGGTGTACCGCCGCACACAGCGCGTAAAGACACGGTCCGTCCGAACACAGAAACGGACGACGCGCGTCGTCGAACGCCCCGAGTCCGACTGGATCGAGGTCGAAGGCGCCACCCCGCCGATCGTCCCGCTGGACCTCTGGCAGCGAGTGGAGACGATCATCAAGGACCCGGAACGCATCAGCAGGCGCCCGGAGAGCCGGCACTATCTGCTGAGCGGACGCGCCCGCTGTCGTATCTGCAAATCCGCCATGATTGGCCAGACCCTGACGGCGAAGGGCAAGCCCTACCGGTACTACCGCTGCCGGCACAGTTACGACAAGAACTCGGGGCGTCAGTGCGAAGCGCGCTACGTCTCAGCCGAGCAGATGGAGGCGCATCTCTGGGACGCCGTGCGTGCTGTGCTTTCCGAGCCGTCTCGTGTCCTCGCCGATGGCGCCCGTGTGGCCTCCCCACCACTGGTCGCGCACGACGACGGCTCTCGTGCCGCGCTAACGAAGCTCCAGGACCGCGAGCGGCGGCTGGTGCATCTCTTCTCGCTGGGGGAGGTCGATGAGGGGATCATCCGGGAGCAACTCCGCGGAGTCCGGGCCGAGATCGCGACGCTGGAGCGGGAAAGCCGGCGCCAAGCGGCCCCCACCGAGACGGTCCGCGTCGACGTGGTCGGTCTGGAGGCAGCGTGCCGGCACGTCCTTAATCGCCTTGCCGGCGCCGAGCCCGAGATGCGCGAAACGATCCTCGAAGCGCTTCGCGTGAACGTTCACGCGGACAATGCTGGCGCCGTGATAGAAGGCTCGCTGCCCACGCTCGACCCTGGTTGCGCGCCGGCTGAAGCAGTTTCCGATGTTCGTACAGTGGTGAGTACTAACCGGGGCATTCCGTTCACCGTCAGATTCAAGATCCCCACCGTTCCACGGCGCCGAACCTAGCCGGCGGCCACTTTCTCAGAGGCGGCAAGGGTTCACGGCCGAAGGCGGAGCTGGCGTGCAGCACGCCTGCGCCGCCGCATTGGCAGCGTCTGCCATCGCCCTGTTGCTCAGTGGTACACTCCCCACGCGCCCGAATCTGAAGAGGGGGCTCACACAGTGCGTGGAAGGTCTGGAAGGCGCTCAATCACGAAGGCCCTGGCCGTGGTGTTGGCGTGCTCCCTCACGACCACGATACTGCTCTCTTCGGCCGTACACGCCCAGAGCCCGACCCCGAGCCCGTCCGCCACACCTGCAGCGCCGCCGGCGCCGCCGACGGACCTGCGGCTGGAGCAGTCGGTAAACGCCACCAACCCGGACGGCTCTGTTATCCCGCCAGAGCGGCGTGAAGCGGTCTCCTCGCTGACCTGGTCTGCGGTGCCGGGATTCGTCGGCGCGTATGTACTCGAACGCTCCCGGGCTCCTTATGGGTCAACTGAGCCGAGACAATGGGAGGCGTTCGCTCAAGTCGCCGGTACCTGGTTCGTGGAAGAGCCGTATCCGTTTCTCGACCTCCTCGCGTACCAGCGGTGCTACCGAGTGGCTACATTGGTCGACGGCCGGGCGGGCCCCTACTCCAACGAGGTCTGTACGGTGCCGCCGCCCAGCACAGGTCCCGAACCGGCCGCCGAACCACCGTTCAATTTCGATGAGGTCAGGGAGGTCGTCGTTCCACTCATTGGCGATGACGGGCGCACCCACTATGTGACCCTCTCGGAAGACACAGCGGGCATTGTCCGAATACGGTTGAGCCTTTTTGAATTCAGCCCGCTGAGCTACAACGTCGTGATCTTTCGCCGGGGCGACTGCTCACTGACGGCCAACTACGGCCCCGACGACGTCATCCGCCCAAACTTCTCGTTCACCCTGGAGACCTCTGGCCCGCTGGTCCTGCAGTTCTTCAACACCGACAGCATCACCCTGCTGCCTGGACCGAAAAGCATCTATGACGCCGACGGAACATCGCTCGCCGTTTACCGGCCCGGTTCCGGCGGTAGCGGCCTCTTGGCTGCCTGCGCTGTCCTCTCAGCGCCGCCCGGGCCACCCGACACCGGGAACGGAACCGCCGCTGCCGCTGCTAGCCCGCTTGGCGACCGATTGGTGGTCGTTTCGGCCGCGTTAGTCAGCCTAGCGGCGGCCGCGGCGCTAACGGCTCTCCGCCGTCGGTCGTGATCTCAGGCCGAC
This sequence comes from uncultured Anaerolineaceae bacterium, assembly GCA_964448165.1. GTDB lineage: Bacteria > Chloroflexota > Dehalococcoidia > Tepidiformales > Tepidiformaceae > Amarobacter. The sequence continues at coordinate 8,326 of CAYUVT010000138.1, forward strand.
CGACGGATTAGTCTCGCATTTCGTACCAGCCTTGGTAACACGCATCAGTACGCGTATCTATTCGCGTGCCATTTAGCCGAAACCTCTTGTTGTCACTAGTTGAGCACCCAATCATCGAGCTACTAAGCCGATAGGGTGCGCCATGGCGAAGCGA
>CAYUVT010000139.1:0-8401 GCA_964448165.1 uncultured Anaerolineaceae bacterium
CTACTGGTCCGACGGGTGGCCAGCATGTAACTGGGTGGGAGCCACGTGGTTCAACCCATCTACTGTGGGCTGGGGTAAGACCGAAGGCCCAACATCCTGCGCCGATCGCGCCGTGCTCCGGCTTGAATGGTACGACGGGTCGCAATGGCATGACACGGGCTTCGTCTACAGTGCGTGGGGCGTGAATTGGAACCAAATGGGTGGCTCACCAGCCTACAGTCTGGTTGGGACGCACCAGATCCATGTCATTGGCTGGGGATACAGCAATTGGGGCGGAACGCAGGAGCCCTAAACTCGAAGTGGCTGGCCACCCGACCTGCAGCTCAACATCACCAGTATCCCGAAAGGAGACAACCAACCATGAAAAGGAGACAACCAACCATGGCTCGACGGAGAGTTGCTGGGATCCTGGGCATGGTGGCAATCGCCGGTGTCGTAATCGGTGGGTTCGTCGGCGCAAACACCGCTGGCACGGCGGCGGCCGTGAAGCGCCAGCCTCCTCCGTCGGCTGTGGCGGTGATGGACACCGCCGAGCCAACCCCTACGGCTGCCCCGCTCGATAGGTCGGTGCGCAGAGTCCCGGCTGCCACCTTTGAGCGCTTGCGAGCGTCAGCCAGCCCGGATGAGTGGGCACTGATCGAGGATGGCGTTGTGACTCGTGCAGAGATAGAGGCCGCATTCGTGGCGGCGGATGTCTGCACCCGGAGCGCTGCAGCACAGATCGGCGGAGTGATCCTGGGGCCCACCCCCATGTTCGATCCGGACGGCGCCGTCCGCTTTGCACCCGGCCGATCGGAATCGAAGACTGCACTGGACGCAGTGGGCGACGCGCACCAGATGTGCGTCGAGCGATTCTTCGATGACGTGCTTGCGGCTTGGGACATGGAGCGCACCTACACCGCCTATCAACCCCTGTGGGATAGGATTGCCGACTGTCTGGCGACCAGGGGGTATGCGGCGAAACACGGCATGGATCGCCGACAGCTTGCCGAGACTGTCGGAAGGCCGGGAGATGCCATCCCTGACTTCTACGAGTGTGAGGCCAGCGCCAGCAGTCAACCGATGGCGAAGGAGGATTGACTGATTCCCCAGCGGTATGTTCGGCCGCGTTCGCACCGGAGCAGTTGCGGCATGCGCACCCGTGTGGTAGCCCTTGAGTTGGTGGGGCGGGGGCTCGCAAAGTGAACGACAATGGACTGACACCGAGGGAACGCGAAGTCGCGCGGCTCATCTCCGAGGGCAGGACGAACCGGGAGATCGCGGACCTGTTCGTTGTGTCGCCGGAGACCGTCAAGACGCACGTCTCGCACATCCTTCGGAAGCTGGAACTGCGGAGCAGGCACCAGGTGGCCGCCTGGTACCGGGAGGCGCACCCGAAATCCCCCGGCGGGGGATTGAACGCCCCGGACGAAGATCGCCATAGTCCCGGCAGGTGGCGCGGCCGGACGGAACGGCCAGCCACCGCAATCCCAGCGCGGAGTAGGGGTTTTGGCGCGGTCAGCATGAATCGAAGGTGGATTGGCTGGCCGGTGGCGGCGGGCCTGGCGCTGCTCGTTGTCGTGGGCGCGGGGTTCGCACTGCTTCGAGCAAACGGGGGCGGGATCGCGGGAGAATCCGCGCCAGAGTCTCGCGTGAGCGCGGTGCAGCCCCCATCCCCGAAGCCGTTGATGAACGTGTACCTCCCGCGCGACCCGGAACCGGAGCCGTGGGGGCTCGACACCCGGCCGGTGGAGCCCCCGCAGTGGGGAACAATCCCGCCAGGAGATGTGGATGTCCTTCTCCGGAGGGCGTCTCCCGAGGAACTGGCAGTGATCGCCGACGGCGTCATCACCCGGGACGAGTTCCTCGGCGCGTTCATGGCTGCCCACGCCTGTTCGGTTGCTGCGGGGGAAGCCATCGGGGGAGTGGTGGTCCACGAGCCGAATTTCACCGGCGCCGAACCGCAGTTTGGCGGGATGCATTCGGACAATCCGGCCGCGTTGAGTAAGGCCGGCGACGCGCACATGGACTGCGTCGAGACGTACTTCAACGAGGTCCTGGCGGCGTGGGGCATTGCCACTTCCGGAGCAGTCCAGCAGCCGCTGATGGACGCGATCGGCCGTTGCCTTACTGCCCTGGGCCATACCGTCCCCGAGGGGGCGAACCGGCGCCAGCTTGGGGAGGCGGTGGGTCAGCCGGGGGACGATATCTCCGACTTCTACGCCTGTGAAGAGCAGGCGAGCCGGTCTGTTGCGGGAGCTGGCTGATGCGCCTCCTGAGGACTCGGCCCCTGGGCTGTAGAATCGCGGCACTGAGCGCGGAGGTGCCGGGATGTCTGAGTGGATCGACGACTCGTATGTGGGAAAGTACCTGGGGCGGCATGACTACACGGTCGACGAGGCGATGATCGCGCGGCACACGGCGGCCACGCGCGACGCGCACCCGTGGTACACAGGGCCGTCGCCGCTGGGTGGGCCGCTAGCGCCGGCGCTGCTGCTCCACAGCGAGCAGTATGCGTTCCGGCTGCGCGACTGGTACCTGCCAAAGCTCTTCGGGAACCTGCACATCAAGCAGGAGTGGGAGCTGTTCCGGGCGGTGCCGGTGGGTGCCCGGCTCTGGACGCACGGGATGATCGTCGACCGCTACATCCGCAAGGACCGGGATGTGGTGGTGATGGAGTTCTCGATCTTCGATAGCGAGGACGTGATGGTGGCGAGGGGCCGCTGCCACCAGTCGTTCCTGCTGGATGTGGATCCGGCCTCGACTGTGGTCGACAAGGACCAGGCGGCACGGAAGGCGCCGCGTGCCGAGGAGCCGAAGCCGGAGCCGATCGAACTGCTCGAACCGGTGCGCAAGGTGGCGGACCTGGAGCTGTGCATGGCGTTTTCGGGGCCGAACAAGAACTACCACAACGACCGGGAGGAGGCGAAGAAGCTCGGCTTCCCGGACGTGGTGGTGCAGGGGACGATGAGCACGACGTTCATTTCGGAGATGCTGACGAACCGCTTCGGGATGGGGTGGATCGCGGGCGGGAAGATGTCGTTGAACCTGACCAACGTCCTCTGGGGCGGGGAGGCGGTGACTGCCCGCGGAGTGGTGAGGCAGGTGACGGCGGAAGGGCCGCGGAAGCGCGCACACCTGGACGTGTGGACCGAGAAGGACGACGGCACGAAGACCATTGCGGGGACGGCGAGCGCCTTGCTCGACTGAGCAGCGCGGCACGGCGAGCGCCGGCCGGCTGCCCACGTTCCGCGGTGGACGCGGCCGGCGCGTCAGCAGGTCGCTCCGATGCTTGCGAAGGTGTTGCAGAAAGCACAGAAGCCGGCCGCGGTGGTTGATCCCGGGCGGTACGGTAGTGCCTACTGGAGGGACATGCCCGTTAGCGTTGACCTGATCCTTGCCAACCGCGCGTATCTCGACCACGAATCGCCACGCTGGGCGGACTCGCCGACCACGGCGGGCAGCGGCGGGCTGCTGGCTGCGGTCCGGCCCATCATTTCGCCGTGGGATGGGAAGCGGGGGACGACCTGGATCGGGGCCGGGCTGGGACGGTACGACCGCGAGTGGACGGACGCGCGTGGATTCGAAATCCTGGAGACCAACCGGGGCCCTGTGCGGCATCGCCGCCTGTACTTCGGTTCATCGACGTGGAGCGGGCACTATGCGGAGGTTTCGAATAGCTTCCTCTGGCCGCTGTTGCACCTGGTGCGCGCGGACCTGCCGAAGGTAACCGGGTACTATCCCGCGCCGGCGGAGCCGGGTACGGGCGACTGGGCATCGTACGTGGCCGTGAATGCGGCCTTCGCAGAAGCTGCCGCGGAGGAGGGCACCGCGCGGACGGCGTGGATCCACGACTACCAGCTATCGCTTGTCCCGCAAATGCTCCGGGAGCGAGGGTTCAGCGGCCAGATAGGCTTCTTCCTGCATACGCCGTTCCCGAGCCTGGAAGTCGCCCAGCCATATCTGCAGGGGCGGTCCGGCGAGTGTTTCTGGGAGATTGTCCGGGGCGTGCTGGGCGCCGATGTGGCGGGATTCCAATCGCTGCAGGACCTGGCCCGGTTCGTCGCGGCTGCCACGCGGCTGCCGGGCGTGACGCTCGAGCGGGGCGGGGTGAGGGTGGATGGGCGGTTCGTGCGGTGCGCGGCCTATCCTGTTGGGATCGATATTGATGACGTTTTGACGGTGGCCAGGAGCGCGCCGGTCCCGGAGCGCGCGCGTGCGGCGCGAGCGGCCGGGCTGCCGCTCGTGGCCGGGCTGGAGCGGGGTGACTTTACGAAGGGGATTCCGGAGCGTCTGCGGGCCCTGGTGGCGGCGTATCGCGGCGGTGCGCGGTTCGCCTACGTGGGGATTGCCGCGCCGACGCGCGAGGGCGTGCGCGCCTACGAGGCACTGGATGCGGCCATCGAGCGCGAGGCTGCCCGGGCGCAGGAAGCCGCCTTCGCAGCCGGATGCCCGTTTGTGAATGTTCGCGCCAACGTCGGCTGGCGCGACGTGGTGGCACTGCAACGCGAAGCGGACGTGGTGTTCACGTCCTCGCTGGCGGACGGCCAAAACCTGGTCCCGCTCCAGGCGGCGATTGCGCAGTCGGTGCGCCCGGCTGCCGAGCGGGGCGTAATCATCACCGGGCGCGATGCCGGGGTGGCCAGCGCCTACGCGGAGTTTGAGGCCGATGGCCTTGCGACCGTGGACCCGCTCGATGAGGACCAGATGGTCCATGCGCTGACGGAGGCGTTGGAGGCTCGGCCGGGGCGCATCAGCGACCGGCTCATCGGCGAAGTGCGGGCCCGCGATGCGCTGGCCTGGGCGACTCGCTTCTTGACGGACCTGGAGGACGCATGTTGACCCTCGATGCCATAGAACAGTACCGCTCGCTGGCTGCGGCCCGGGGGCCCCTGCTGGTGGCGACCGACCTCGATGGGACGCTGGCGCCGATCGTTGCGCACGCATCAGAGGCACGGGTTCCCGCCGGGGCGCTTGCAGTGCTCGAGCGGTTGACTGCTTCGGCCAGGGTGGCGGTGATCACCGGTCGCGACCTGAACACCGCCCGGCGGATGGTCCCGGTCGAGGGTGTGGTGGTGGTTGGCAGCCACGGGCTCGAGGCGTCATTCGACGACCCGCTCATACCCGGAGTCGATCGGGTGGCATTGAGTGCCGCGCTGGAGCGCGTTGAGCAGCAGGTGATCTCGGCCGTGCCGAGCTCGTTCCTGCACATCGAGCGAAAGGCGATTTCGACGGCGTTTCATTACCGGGCCGCGCCAGACCTGGAGCCGCAACTCCGCGAGGCGCTGGCCGCGCTGCCGGAAGGGCTGCGGTTGCGCGATGGCCGGATGGTGCTGGAGGTGATCCCCGACGCGCGGGGCGGAAAGGACGTGGCCCTGACCGCGCTGGCGCGGCACCTGCGTTGCCGGGCGATGCTGGTGATGGGCGACGACGCGACGGACGTCGCGATGTTCCGCGCGGCGATCTCGCTGGCGCGGGACGAGGGCCTCCACGTTGTGCTGGCGGGAGTGGCGAGCGGCCCCGAGACGCCACCGGAGATCGTTGAACTGGCGGACGTGGTGCTGCGTTCGACCGAGGAGGCGCTGGAGGGACTCGAGGCCCTGGCCCGGGCGCTGGGGGTATAGGCCCGGGCGCGCCCGAGCACGGCGGCACGGTTTGGGGCAATGACGGGGATCATGTATTTGGCAGAATGCTCCTGCGTATAAGGCTGGCCATCATTCACGTGAACGTGAAGGGGAAGCCATATGCCACGGACGAATTACTGGAATCGCCGAATCAGCCGGCGAGGCACGCTCGCCGCCGCCATCGGGGGCACCACCGGGCTTGCCGCGCTCGGGCTGGTTGGCTGCGGCGGCGGAGACGACGACGAGACACCAACGTCTGCAGCTGGTGAAACACCACGGCCGACGCCGACGGCGGACCCGACGAAGGCCCAGCAGGTGCAAAGCTTCCTCTGGCCTCGCGAGGACACCACGGCGAAGGCGGTCAAGGGCGGCATCTTCCAGGCCTACACCACGGCCGACGTGACCAACCTGGATCCGCTGGCATCTCCATCGTTCACGGCGAACGTCGTGGGTTCGTGGGTGTATCCGCGGCTGATGTCGTACAAGCCGGGCTACCGGGCGCCGGCGACGGGCGAGGTGCAGGGGTACCTCGCGCAATCCTTCGAACAGCCGGAACCGACACGCGTAGTCTTCAAGCTCCGCCCGAACGCGGTTTGGCAGAACACGGCGCCGATGAACAAGCGCCAGATTGACGCCGAAGACGTGGTCTTCTCGTGGGAGAAGTTCGCCGCGAAGAGCACCTCGCGCAAGGACCTGGCGAAGCTGGCGGACAACCCGAACGGCCCGGTCGAATCGGTGAAGGCGATCGACAAGACCACCGTGGAGTTCAAGCTCGCGTTTCCCTACGCGCCGTTCCTCAGCGCGATGGCGTACAGCCGCTATCTCCAGGTCATGCCCCGTGAGAGCGAGGCGGGCGGCTACGACCCGCGGAATGAGACCCGCTCGGGCGGCCCGTGGATCCTGCAGAACTACCAGCGGAATGTAACGTTCCAGTACCGGAAGAACCCGGATTACTGGGATGCCGACAACGTGTTCCTCGATGGGTTCGATATCCCGATCATTCCCGAGTACGCGGCCGGCATGGCGCAGTTCCGGGCGAAGAAGATCTGGTCATTCGCCCTGCGGCAGGAGGATGTCATCCAGACGAAGAAGGACGTGCCGGAACTGGCGGTCGACGCGAACGCCTTCGGGCGAACGTGCTGGTTGCTGTACCTCGGGCTTCAGCCAGGGTCGCCATTCCTGGACCCGCGTGTGCGCCAGGCCGCGTCGATGCTGATCGACCGGGACCTGTGGATCGACACCTTCAACAACGTCTCCGCGTTCCAGAAGGAGGGGTACCCAACCGATGTGCGGTACCACAGCCACATCTCCTCCGGGTGGGAGGGGTTGTGGGTCGACCCCAGGAGCGATGCCATCGGCGCGGGCAAGAAGAACTTCGCGTACAACGTGAGCGAGGCGAAGAAGCTGCTCGAGGCCGCAGGCTTTGCGAGCGGCATCGAGACGGACATCGCCTGGATTTCGACGGGCCAGTACGGGACCACCTTCCCGAAGCAGGCCGAGGTCTTCAAGGGCATGCTGGAGGAGTCGGGCCTCTTCAAGCTGAAGCAGGTGAACCCGGACTACCAGACGGACTACCTGCCGAACTACTACTTCGCGAAGGGCAACTTCAAAGGCATCGCCGTTGGCGCATCGACTCAGTACCCGGAGGTCGACCAGTTCCTGTTCAGCTACTACCACTCGAAGGGGGCACGCCAGAAGACGACGTTCCAGGGCGAGAACGGGGATACGAAGCTCGACGGCCTGATCGAGTCACAACGCCAAGAGCTGGACGCGGGGAAGCGCAAGACCATCATCCAGGACATCCAGAAGCACATGGCCGAGACGATGCCGGTGATCCCGTACCCGGGGCAATCGCCAACGTTCTCGTTGTTCTGGCCGTGGATTGGCAACGCGGGCGTGTTCCGTTCGTGGGACGGCGAGTCGGCGCGGAACACGTATGAAACGACGCTCTGGTTCGACAAGAGCAAGTACACGGGCTGAACCAGGAAGCCGTCCCGGAGGGTTCGTCAATGGGCCGATATGTGGTGCAGCGGCTGGCGCTGGCGGGGCTCACGCTGGTGCTGGTTTCGATCATCGTGTTCACGCTGCTTCGGGTGGTGGTGCCGCTGGTGTATGGCGACGCGGTGGACATCATCGCGGCGGAGTACGGGCGGACGGACCCGGAGCTGGTGCAAGCGCTCAAGGACGAATACGGGCTCTCCTCGAACTTGCCGCTGCAGTACCTGGAGTGGGTCGGGGCGCTCATGCGGGGGGACCTTGGCGAGTCGCTGTTCAACGGCCGGCCGGTTTCGACGGAGATGAACAACCGGCTCGCGGTGTCGTTCGAGCTGGGGCTCATCGGGCTGGTCTCGGGGGTGCTGCTCTCCGTGCCAATGGGGGTGGCGGCGGCGGTCTTCCAGAACCGCTTCCCGGACTACTCGCTGCGGGCGTTTGCGATCCTGATCGACGCGATGCCGGGGTTCTGGCTGGCGATCCTGATCATCACGTTCGGGTCGCTCTGGTTTAACTGGGCGCCGCCGCTGAACTTCAAGTACATCCACGAAGACCCGGTGGCGCACTTCAAGATCATGCTGCTTCCGGCGCTGCTCATCGGGCTCACGCCGAGCGGGTCGCTGGTGCGGCTGGTGCGGACCCAGATGCTGGAGGTGCTCCGGCAGGACTACATCCGGACGGCGCAGGCGAAGGGGTTGCCATCGCGGACGGTGGTGTTCACGCATGCGTTCCGGAACTCGTTGTTGCCAGTGGTAACGGTGGTTGGCCTGAGCCTTCCGGGGCTGATGGCTGGCACGGCGATCTTC
>CAYUVT010000140.1:0-8383 GCA_964448165.1 uncultured Anaerolineaceae bacterium
CGACCGACACGTTCTAGGCAATGGCGCCGCCGGGCAGGCCGAGGATGATCGACGGGAGGAGTGTGGCCAGGAAGAGGCTGCTGAGGCCGAGGGCCGGGCTCTTCCCGGTGCCCGCGATGAGAAAGAGCGATGCGAGCCAGAGGTTCTGGGAGGTTTGCGCAAGGAACTTTGCGCCGTAGTAGATGCCCCGCTCGATTCCGAAGCCATGCGAAGACGTGCCAGCCACCCGGCTACCCCACAACGACATCCAGCCCGCCCGCGAAGGCGGCCTGGCGAGTGCGTCCGAGAGACCAGGGCGGTTACGCTACGGTCTCTCCCAAGAGCCTGCGAGGTTAGCTGACGGGTTCGGCATTGGGAGTTGCCTACGCGCTCGTTCGCGCGATACACCCCTGCAGTTGGGTCCCCCGCTCCTTCCACGGGAAGGATTCGGCTGTGTTGAGTATACGCCAGAATGCGGTGTGTTGGGTCTTTCTTTCTCCCGGCAGCGATTGGGGTCAGCCAGTGATTTGGCGCCGAGGACGTGGGGCGCCTACGATGCGGCCTCGCATCCCCGGAGGAGTCCCCATGATTGACTGGCCCGCCATCCACCGCGAAGCACTCGACATCCTGGTCCGCTACCTGCAGATCGATACTTCGAACCCGCCTGGCAACGAGAAGCCGGCCGCCCGGTTCCTGGGCTCGCTCTGTGAGGCAGCGGGCATCGAGGTGGAGTACATCGAGACGGCGCCGAACCGTGAGGTGCTGGTCGCGCGGCTGCGGGGCGATGGGTCGAAGCGGCCGATCATGCTCTGCAATCACACGGACGTGGTGCCGGTAGAGGCGCAGTACTGGACGGTGCCGGCGTTCGAGGGCGTCATCCGGGACGGACGGATCTACGGGCGTGGCACCGTGGACATGAAGGGTTGCGGCGTAATGCAGCTCATCGCGTTCCTGCTCTTGAAGCGGCAGGGCGTTGCGTTGAAGCGTGATGTTGTGTTTTGTGCCGTGCCCGACGAGGAGGCGGGGAGCGATTGGGGGATGCTCTGGCTGTGCGAACACCGGCCGGACGTGGTGGATGTGGAGTTCGAGTTGAGCGAGGGCGGGGGAGGGACAACGCGCTTCGGCCGGGAGGAGGCGAAGCTCTTCAGCGTTGCGACGAACGAGAAGGACCTCTGCTGGCTGAAGCTCACGGCGGTCGGGAGACCCGGTCACGGGAGCGTGCCGCATCCAGACAATTCCGCCGTGTACCTGGTGCAGGCGCTCAACCGCCTGGTGGAGTGGGAACGGCCGCTGACCTTCACCCCGGACACGGAGACATACCTGGAGCGACTGGCGGAGGCAGGGCTGATGCCGCGCGACCGCGCGGAGGTGGAAGAGCGCATCCGCCAATCGCCGGAGATGCAGGCGATGTTCGTCAATACGCTGAACCTGACGATGCTGAACGCGGGCATCAAAGCGAACGTGATCCCGGCGAAAAGCGAGGCCATCATCGACTGCCGGCTCTTGCCGGGCCAATCGAAGGATGACTGGATGCGGCAGGTGCGCGAGCGGATCGCCGACGAGCGGATCACGGTGGAACTGTATTCGCCAGACCAGGGTGAACCGGAGCGTGTGCCCTGGGACACCGAGCTCTTCCGGACGATCAACGACGTGGTGAAGGAGGCGATGGAGGATGCGGTGGTTGTCCCGGGGATGACGATCGGCGGGACGGATAACCGGTTCTTGCGGGCGAAGGGCATCCCGGCCTACGGGTTCATCCCCTGCCTGCTGAGCCCCGAGGAGCGTCGCGGCTTCCATGGTAACGACGAGTTCATGACGGTGGAGAACTTCCAGATGGGGTGCGAGCTGATGTACGAGATCGTACGGCGGATGGTGGTGTAGCGAGTAGGCGCCCGCCGGGTAACGCGAACAGGTTTTGTCTCTTGGCGCGAGAGGCGGGAGCCTGTGCTCATGGGTAGTCGCAGGCGGCGGTGGGTGCTGGTGATCGTTGCCGGGGCGGGACTGGCCCTGTTGCTGCTGGCAGGGCAGGCGTGGCTCTTCGTTGCGTTGAGCTGGACACACCGTGAGCCCCCAGGTGACCCGGCAATCGGGTTCAACTTCAGCTGCGACCAGGCCGAGTACCTCCTGCTCGAGGATCCCGCTGCCGGGGCGGACGGGTATGCCGATGACGGGCGGGCCGGGCGGGCCGAATGGTGCGCGGCCACGCTGGAGGAACTCATCAAACTCACGGGCGCCCGTCACGTGCGACTGAGCGCGCCGTGGGACGAGGTGGAGCCCCGGCCGGGTGAGTTTGACTTCACGACGCTCGACGCGCAGCTGGCGGCGGCGGAACGAGCAGGGGCAACGGTATCGCTCTCCGTGGGGATGAAGGCACAGCGCCACCCCGAGTTCTATATTCCGGGATGGGCAGTGGAGGGACTCGACCTCCCGGGCGGAGCGGTGCTTTCCGACGACAGGGTGTTGCGCCAGCGGGCCCTGCGGATGGTGGTGGCGGTGGTGCGGCACGTGGGGGATTGGCCGGTGGTGGACTCGTGGGGGGCAGAAAACGAAGGGTACATCGCCTCGCCGCGCTCGAATGATTGGACGCTGAGCCGCGAGTATGTCGCGGAGGTGGTCGCAACCATCCGGGAGCACGATCCGCTCGACCGGCCAGTGGCCATCAATCATGCGCAGCACTTCGTTATGGACCGGCGGTGGAAGGATGCGCTGGCCGATGGCGACGTGCTGGGGCAGAGCATGTATCCGTTCCGGAACTACAGCCTGCCGGGGTGGCGGTTCGTCGTGAACATCATGGAGATCGGGCCGCTGATGCCCAACTATGCCTTCCAGGCGCGGACCGCGCGGGAAGGCGGGAAGGCGTTCTGGGTGACCGAGCTCCAGGCGGAACCGTGGACGGACGACGACGCGCGGCTGCTCTCGCCCGACAATCCATCGCCGAACCTGACGCCGGAGAAACTGCGGCGAAACGTGAAGTATGCGCGGCAAACCGGGGCGGAGCGGGTGTACCTGTGGGGAGCGGAATGGTGGCTGTACCAGGGCGAACGCTTCAGCGATTGGCGCTGGATCGACGCGGCAAAGGCAGCGATTCAGGCGACGGCCGAGTAACCCCGGTCAGCAGGGGTAGGGGAAGTCGGAACGCCGAAAGGGCACGGGCGATTCTCCACGGATGGCGGCCTCAACGGCGTCCATCAGTTCGCCGCCATCGATGAGCATGGGGAGATAGGCGCTGGCTCCCGATTCGCTGTACAGAAGGCGCTCGCGCTCGCGCGGGACGGGGGTGAGGATGATGACTCGCGCTCCCCGGGCGACCATTGCCTCACATTCCTTTGCGGGGCAATCCGCGGGCGTGGTCACGACGACATCGTCGATGCCGGCTCCATCGAGAAGGGGTTCGCCAACGGTGGTGAGCGCGAAGCGGCCAGATCGTTCGATCTGGCCGACCAGTGCGTTACGGAGTGCGGGATCGGCGGTGATCACGCGGATGGTATGAGCGTTCACAGCGTAAGTTTCGGGCCGCGGCGAGGGCCGCACGATGGTCGAATGGGACCGGAAAGCGGGGGACCATGGGCCCGCAGATGCAGAGGAGTGTGAGAGCGGTTTACTATTGCGTGGTAATGGGGATACAAGAATCACCCTCCGGGGGCGAGCCGGAGGTCCTTCGGCAACTGGGAGAGATGGCCATTACGAGCGAGGTTCTCGTGGAAAGCGAGGATCTCGCGGAGATTCTGCAGCGATTGGCGCAACGGGCAAAGGACGTAACCGGCGCGGACTACGCGGCGATCTCGACGTTCGATGAGCACGGAGCGCTGACCCGGTTCGTGTACACCGGGATCAGCGAGGAGCAGGCGCGGCGCCTCGGTGAGCCTCCGCGTGGGCGAGGATTACTGGGAGAGCTGTGGCGCTGCGAGCAGCCGATCCGGCTTGGGAATGTGAGCGAACACCCGAGGTATTCGGGCTGGCCTGAAGGCCACCCTCCGATGAGCGCGTTCCTGGGCGTGCCGATTCGCGCAGGCGGGCGCGCGATCGGGTCGCTCTACATGACGCGCAACCCGAACCGGCCGGATTTTACGACTGCCGACGAGGTGGCCGCGGCGGTGCTCGCCTTGCAGGCGGGCGTGAGCCTTTCGTACGCGATGGCGCGGGAGCGGACGGGGCGGCTCTTCCTGCTGGAAGAGCGGGTCCGCATCGCGCATGACCTGCACGACGGGACGATCCAGTCTCTCTATGCGCTGGGGCTGGAGTTCGACGGACTCGCCGCTCGCCAGGATTTCCCGGAGGAGGCTCGCCGGTCGATGCGGCACGGGGTTGAGCGCATCAACGAGTTGATCGCCGATATCCGGACGTACATCACGATGCTTGAGGCGGCCACGCCCATCGAGCAGCCGAACCTGACGCAGGACCTGGCGTTCGTCATCCGGCAGATCGTGCCGCCCAGCATCGCATCAGTGGTGAACATCTCGGCGGCGGCGCTGCAGGAACTGACCGCGCGCGAGTCGGAGGACCTGCTCTACATCGCGCGGGAAGCGCTCAGCAATTCGGTTCGGCACGGGGCGCCGACCAAGATCGCCGTGGACCTGAGGCAGACACCGAGTGCGACGGTGCTCACGGTGCAGGACAACGGCGTAGGATTCGAAGAGGCATCGACCCGGAGGGGACTGGGAACGGTGACCATGCGCACGCGGTGCGAACGCCTCGGCGCGGACCTGACCATCATTCCCATCCCCGGTATGGGGACGACAGTGCGGATTGCCATCCCGCGGCGATACGAGGAAGAGGAAGAAGATGACGACTGAGACGATCCACGTGCTCCTGGCGGACGATCACGACCTGGTGCGTTCGGGGTTGAAGGCAGCGCTGCGGGCGTATGAGGACTTCAGCGTGATCGGGGAGGCGCGCGACGGGCTGGAGGCGGTCCGCGAGGCGAAGCGGACCAACCCGGACCTGGTGGTGCTGGACGTGCGGATGCCGCGGCTCAACGGGATCGAGGCGTGCCGGGAAATCCGCTCGGCGCTCCCGAAGACGAATGTGTTGATGTTGACCTCGTATGCGGACGAGCAGGCAGTCATGGCATCGATCGTGGCGGGCGCGAGCGGGTTCATCCTGAAGGAAGTGCAGACTGCCGACCTGATCGAGGCGATGCGCGTGGTGGGGCGGGGCGGCAAGATCCTGGACCCGACGAGCTCGGCGGCGGTCATTGAGCAGATCCGCCGGGGAAACGTGGTGAGCGAGGAAGACCGGATGGCGCAGCAGTTGAGCGAGCGGGAGCTGAAAATCCTGGAGTTGATTGCCGAGGGGATGACGAACCGGGAGATCGGCGAGCAGCTGTATCTCTCGGAGAAAACGGTGAAGCACCACGTGAGCGACATTCTCAGCAAGCTCGGGTTGACGCGACGGGTGGAGGCCGCCGGTTTCGCGATCCGGCGGGCGGCGAAACGGATGCCGGACTAACGGTTCGAACACGCCTGGTGATTGCCGGGGGTGGGCATCCCCGGCGTGCGAGCGTCGAGTAGACTGCGCGGCATGAAGCGCACAACTGTAGGACACGTAGAAATCACGGCACTGGTTGACACCATCGAGGCGTATCCGGCCTCGACGGTCTATCCAAAGGTGGACCTTTCTCCGTACACGCGGCACCTGGATGCGGAAGGGCGGGTGCCGCTCAATTTCGGCTCCTTCCTGGTGAGGGATGGGGCGCTGCTGTTGCTGGTCGACACGGGCTGGGGCCCGGAACATGGCGGCCACCTGCTGGAGGAGCTGGCGGAGGCGGGGGTGAACCCGGCAGAGGTGACGCACATCCTGTTCACGCACCTCCATGGCGATCACACCGGCTGGAACTTCGACCGGGCGAGCGGGCGCGTGCGCTTCCCCGGTGCGCGGTTCCTGGTGCCGAAGCTGGACTGGGAGCATTACGGGGCCGGGCCGGCGGTGCCGCCCGCGAGGACGAACGAATCGTTCGAGCGGGACGTGCGCCCGCTGGAGGCGCTGGGCGTGATGGAGCTGGTGGAGGGCGAGCGGGCGATCTCCGCGGCGCTGACGGCCATCCCGACCCCGGGCCACACGCCGGGGCACACGAGCCTCGTTATCAGCTCGGGCCAGGAGCGCGGGTTCATCCTTGGCGACGTGGTGATTTCGGCGGTGGACGCGGAGGACCCGGAGATTGCCTCGGTGTTCGACTGGGATAGCGGGATTGCCCGCGAAACGCGAAGAAAGACCGTCGAGCGGCTTATCGAGGACGGTTCGATCGTGGGTGCGAGCCACCTTCCGGCACCGGGGCTGGGCCGATTCGTGCGCGAAGGCAAGCGGCAGTGGTGGCAGGCGCTGTAGGGCCTTCCGCATCCCGAAGTTACCGCTTCGAAAACTGGCTTCGGAACCCTTGTTCTGATAAACTGTGAAGGTAAGCGAACGAATTGCCTCCATCTCCCCTTGAGGGGGCAAGGCGCGCCAGGATAGCCGTTTCGACTATGACCACACAGGCAACGTCGTCTTCCTACACCGCCGAAAACATCCAGGTCCTTGAAGGTCTCGAAGCCGTCCGTCGCCGGCCGGGCATGTACATCGGGACGACCGATAAGGCAGGGCTCCACCATCTCATCAAGGAGCTCGTCGACAACGCGGTCGACGAGGCCATGGCAGGGTTCTGCGACCGGGTGGAGGTGATCTTCCACGCCAATGGCTGGTGTACGGTGGTCGATAACGGGCGCGGCATCCCGGTCGATGTCCAGAAGCAAACGGGCAAAAGCGCGGTGGAGACGGTCCTCACGGTGCTCCACGCCGGTGGCAAGTTCGGTGGCGGCGGGTACAAGGTCTCGGGCGGCCTGCATGGTGTGGGCGCGAGCGTGGTGAATGCGCTTTCGGAGCACATGTGGGTCGAGGTCGTGCCCGACCCGGACGTCCAGGGCGCAGACAAAGCGGGGAAGGTGTACCGCCAGGAGTACGCGCGGGGCGTGCCGCTCGGTGAACTGGCGGCGCGAAAGCTCACGGCGCCCCGAAAGACGGGGACGACCGTCAGCTTCAAACCGGATGCATCAATCTTCGAGAGCGTGGATTTCGACTTCAAGATCGAAGCCGAGCGGTTGCGGATGTACGCCTTCCTGACGAAGAAGGTGTGGTTCCGCCTGTACGACGAGCGGACCGGGCAGGAGGTGAACTACTACTTCGAGGGTGGCATCAAGAGCTTCGTGCGGCACATGAACCGGGAGCGGGAGGCGATCAACTTCGAGCCGGTGTACGTGGAGCGCGAGGTTGAGGGGAACGTCATCGAGTGCGCGATCCAGTACAACGACGGCTTCAACGAAGCGGTGTACACGTTCGCGAACTCGATCAACACGATCGACGGCGGCTCGCACATGACGGGCTTCCGCCAATCGCTGACGCGGGTGCTGAACGATTACGCGCGGAAGAACAAGATCCTGAAAGACTCCGACCCGAACCTGACCGGGGAGGACGTGCGCGAGGGCCTGGTGGCGGTGGTCTCGGTGAAGCTGCCGGAGCCCCAGTTCGAAGGCCAGACGAAGACGCGCCTGGGGAACCCGGAGGTCGCCGGGCAGGTGCAGACGGTGGTCGGCGAGGCGCTGGCGCAGTACCTGGAGGAGAACCCCTCGGACGCGAAGCGGATCATCGAGAAGTGCCTGGTGGCGAGCCGGGCGCGCGAGGCGGCGCGAAAGGCACGCGACCTGGTGCAGCGGAAGAGTGCGCTGGAGAGCGGGACGCTCCCGGGCAAGCTGGCCGACTGCTCGAGCCGGGACCCCGAGGAATCTGAGTTGTTCATCGTGGAGGGCGACTCGGCGGGCGGTTCGGCGAAACAGGGGCGCGACCGGAAGTACCAGGCTATCCTGCCGCTGTTCGGCAAGATCCTGAATGTGGAGAAGGCGCGGCCCGACAAGATGCTGGGGCACGAGGCGATCCGGCTGGTGATCTCGGCGCTGGGGACGGGCATCCGCGAAACGTTCGACGTCACGCGGCTGCGCTACCACAAAGTGATCATCATGACGGACGCGGACGTGGACGGCGCCCATATCCGGACGCTGCTCTTGACGTTCTTCTTCCGGAACATGCCGGAGCTCATCGAAGGCGGGTACCTGTACATCGCCCAGCCGCCGCTGTACCGGGCGGCCTCGGGTAAGGATGTGCGGTATTTCTACAACGATGCGGAGCTGGAGGAGTACCGCAAGCAAAGCAAGCGGGCGAACCTGAATGTGCAGCGCTTCAAGGGTCTCGGCGAGATGAACGCGGAGCAGCTCTGGGAGACCACGATGAAGCCCGATGCGCGGATGCTGCTGCAGGTGACGGTTCACGACGCGGGAGCCGCCGACCAGCTGTTCTATGAGCTGATGGGCGATGAGGTGAGCTACCGCCGGCGGTTCATCCAGGCGAACGCGAGCCAGGTGAAGAACCTCGACATTTA
>CAYUVT010000141.1:0-8260 GCA_964448165.1 uncultured Anaerolineaceae bacterium
GCCCCTCCTCCGAGTTTCATCGCCGTATCCAGGAGGGAGACCGCGAAGGCGCCATCGCCGTCGCCCGCTACTACCGCGATGTCTTCGATGGCCACTACTACCTGGAAGTCCAGGACCACGGCGATGCCAAATTCACCCGCCTCAACCCCGTCATCGCCGATATCGGCCGCGAACTCGGCATCCCCGTCGTCGCCACCAACGATAGCCACTACACCCTCCCCGAAGAAGCCGAAGCCCACGATGTCCTCCTCTGCATCGGCACCAACGCCACCGTCGACCAGGAAGGCCGCTACAAGTTCGATGGCCAGGGCTACCACGTGAAGAGCGAGGAAGAGATGCTCGCGCTCTTCCCCGGCAACCCGGAGTTCATCTCGAACACCATGCTCGTGGCGAACGAGTGCGACCTCGACCTCAAGTTCGACCGTCAGCTGCTCCCCGAACCGCCGGTGCCCCCCGGGCGCACCAGCGATGACTACCTCGCCGAACTCTGCTTCCGCGGCCTCCGCGAACGCTTCGGCGATGTCACCCCGGAACTCGAACAGCGACTCGCCTACGAGCTCGATGTGCTCCGCCAGACGGGCTTCACCGATTACATGTTCGTCGTGAAGGAGATTGCCGACTTCGCCCGCCGGGCCGGGATCAAGATGGGCGTGCGCGGCTCGGCCGCCGCCTCCCTCGTCCTCTACGTCCTCCACGTCACCGATATCGACCCCGTCGCCAACCGCCTCGTGTTCGAACGCTTCCTCAACATCGAGCGCCGCGAGATGCCAGATGTCGATTTCGACTTCGCTGATGACCGCCGCGACGAAATGATCCGCTTCGCCTACGAGCGCTATGGCAAGGACCGCGTCGCCCAGATCATCACCTTCGGCACGCTCGGCGCGAAGGCCGCCATTCGCGATGTCGGCCGTGCCCTGGGCATCTCCTATGCCGAGACCGACCGCGTTGCGCGCCTGGTGCCCGAAGTCCTCCACATCAGCCTGCCCGAGGCGCTGGAACAGTCGCAGGAGCTGAAGGACGCCTACGAGTCCGATGCCCGGGTGCGGCGCCTCATCGACACCGCGAAGCAGCTCGAGGGAGTCGCCCGCCACGCCTCCACCCACGCCGCCGGCGTCGTCATCTCCCGCGACCCGCTGATCGAACACGTCCCCCTCCAGCGCCCGAGCAAGGGCGATGAGGACAGCATCCCCACCACCCAGTTCGCCATGGAGCAGGTCGCAAAGATCGGCCTCCTGAAGATGGACTTCCTGGGCCTTTCCAACCTCACCATCCTCCAGCGCGCGGTCGACCTCGTCCGCGAAACGACCGGCGACGAACTCGACATCGTCCACCTGCCGGATGGCGACCCGAAAACCATGGAGATGCTGGGCAAGGGAGAGACGTTCGGGGTGTTCCAGCTGGAATCGGCGGGGATGCGCCGCTACATCCAGGACCTGCAACCCACCAACATCTCGGACCTCTGCGCCATGGTGGCCCTCTACCGCCCCGGCCCCATGCAGCACATCCCCCGCTACATCGATGGCAAGCACGGCCGCATCGCGATCACCTACCCCCATCCCCGCCTCGCCGACATCCTCGATGAGACCTACGGCGTCATCGTCTACCAGGACCAGGTGCTCCTCATCGCCCGCGAGTTCGCCGGCTACTCCCTCGGCCAGGCCGACATCATGCGCAAGGCCATGGGCAAGAAGAAGGCGGAAATCATGGCCGAAGAGCGCGGCCGGTTCATCTCAGGCGCCGTTGCCAATGGCTACAGCGAAGAGGAAGCCGCCGCCGTCTTCGACCTCATCGAACCGTTCGCCGGCTACGCCTTCAACAAGGCCCACAGCTGGTGCTACGGCCACATCGCCTACCAGACCGCCTGGCTCAAAGCGAACTACCCGGTCCAGTACATGACCGCGCTCCTCCAGCTCACGCGGAACGCGCCCGATACCCACGCCCGCATCGCCGCCGCCGTTGCCGAATGCTCGAAGCTCGGCATCGAAGTCCTCCCGCCCGATATCAACAAGAGCTTCGACAACTTTTCCGTCGAACGCCGCCAGGATGGCTCCCTCGCCATCCGCTTCGGCCTCGGCGTCGTCAAGAACGTCGGCAACGCCGCCTGCGAAGGGATCATCGCCGAGCGCGAAAAGGGCGGCATCTACCGCGATATCGAAGACTTCTGCAAACGGGCGAACCTCTCCGCCGCGAACTCCCGGGCGATTGAGCACCTGGCCAAAGCCGGCGCCTTCGACCTCCTCGGCGACCGCGGCACCATCGTGATGAACGCCGAGCGCCTCGTCGCCCTTGCCCGCAAGGAGCGCGAACTCCGCGAAAGCGGCCAGGCCACCATGTTCGACCTGTTCGGCAGCCAGGTCGAAACCCCCTTCCCGCGCTCGAACTCGAGCCTTCCCCCGTCCGCAAGGAAGACATGCTCGCCTGGGAAAAGGAACTGCTCGGCGTGTACGTCTCCGAGCACCCCTTCAAGGCCGTCGCCGAGGATGTCGCCCGTTACGCCACCCACACCCTCGCCGACCTCACCCCCGAGCTGGCCGGACAGAGCGTCACCGTTGCCGGGCTGGTCCACCGCGTCCAGGCCCGCGTCACCCGCGACGGCCGCAAGTTTTACGTCGTCGACCTGGAAGACCTCTCGGCCAGTGTCGAGCTCACCGTCTGGAGCGACACCATCGAGCTCACCGGCGAGGAGATCTGGGCCGAGGGGCGCGTCCTCGTCTGCTCCGTCGAAATCCGCGACCGCGGCGACCGCATCAACCTGAACGTGCGCAAGGCCGCCGCCTACGATTCCGCCGAGGGTACCGTCGTCGGTTTCGTGGCCGAGCAGTGGCAGGTCGAGGCCCCAAAGCGGCGCCCACCCCGCCCCCAGGAGGAACCCCGCCCCGAAGCCGCGTCCGGCGGGCGCAACGGTACGCCGAACGGCTACGGCCCGACGGGGCAGGGCCCCCGCAACGGCGGCTACCCCGGCGCCGGCGCCACCACCGAGGCCGCGCGCCCGGGCGTTACGCCACCTGTTGCGCCCGATACCGCGCGCCTCACGGTTACCCTCTACGAAACCGAGGACGTCCTCGCCGATGAAGCGCTCCTCAAGGTGGTGGTCACCATGCTCAAGGACCACCCCGGCCGCGACGAGGTGCGCCTCGTGATTCGCGATACCGCCGGCGAAGAGATGGAGTTCGACTTCCCCCGCGCCGCGGCTACCGAAGACCTGGCCCGCAGCATTCGCTCGGTCCTCGGTAACCGCGGGAACGTCACCCTCACCAGCCCCAGGATGGCCGGCGCCGCCTGAACCGCCCGGCTCAGCCGCCCAGGTGCCTGTCGAAGAAGTCGGCAACCAGCTGCGTGATCTCCGCGCGGGATGGGCTGATCGCCCCGCCATCCGGGGCGAACCCGTGATTCGCGTTCTTCACCGGCACGAACTCGGCTTCGACTCCCGCCGCCACCAGCGCCTCGTACAGCCGCTCGCCCTGGGCGATGGGCACCAGCGCATCCTTCTCTCCGTGGATGATCAGGAACGGCGGGTCATCCGCTGAGACCTGGTACACCGGGCTCGCCTGCACCAGCACCTTCGCGTCGCGCTCGCTGGCCCCGAAAACGGTCGAGATGATGCGTGCCGAGGCGCCCTCGAAATCGACCGTCAGATCTGTCGGCCCGAACAGGTCCACCACGGCCGCGACTTCGGCGTCCATGCCGGTAATTCCCATCTCGTAGCCGTGGCCGCCGGTGGTGCCCAGGAGCGAGGCAAGGTGGCCGCCGGCGCTCCCGCCATACGCCCCGATCCGTTCCGGGTCGATGCCGAGCTCAGCGGCGTGGCGCTTCAGGTAGAGCACCGCGCAGGTCACGTCCTCCGTCTGCGCCGGGAACTTGAACTCCGGCGCCAGGCGGTAGTCGATCGCCGCGACCACGTACCCCCGTCCCAGGAGCTCGGCCCACATCTCGCTCCCGCTCCCGCCATTCTTGCTGCCGCTCGTCCAGCCGCCCCCATGGATGTAGAGCACCAGCGCCCCGTTCCCCTTCTGCGGCCGGTAGAGGTCCATCTTCAGGTCCACACCGCCCTTCGTGCAGTAGGTAACGTCGCGCTCGATTGTGCCGGGCAGGGTTCCCCCGCGCGGCGGTTGTCCTCCCGCCCGGGGGGTGCTGCCCGGCGCCGCCGCGGTGGTTGGGCTCGCCGCCGGAGGGGCGCCGTGGGCAGCGCCCCCACCCTGCCCGGCGCGCGGGTCCTCGCCCGGGTGCTCCGCCTCCCATGCCTCGAAGGCCGCCGCCATCTCGCTGAAGGTGGCCCACTCCACCTTGCCTTCGGCCACCAGCGGGTCCACCACGCGGGCCAGGAACCGCTCGATCACTCCGAACGGGTCCGCCGCCGAACCACGGAACTCCCCGGGGTGCACCGTGAAGTGGAAGACGTTGACCTTGCCCGCCTCGGCCGCCTCGATCGAGGCCAGCAGGCTCGCCTCCAGGTAGGCGAAGTACTCCTCATCGCTCATCGTCCGCCGCCCCGAGGCGTAGTCCGTCCGGTCGAAGGCCCCCTCCGGCAGGAAGATGACGGCGCCTTCCGGGTCGTGCGTGGCGAAGGCCGTCACATCCGTGCCATCGGTCCCGCCTGAAGGCCGCCACGGCACCGTGCCCGCCAGCTCCGCAGCCGTCTGCTGGGTGGCCGGGTTCTTCCAGTCGCTGTTCACCGAAAGGCCCGCACATTCCGCCGCCTCGAACACCCGCGGATACAGGTTCCCGCCACTCCAGTACGCGACTTCGTCGACTCCCGCCGCGTGCAGGAAGCCGATCTCTTCCTTCATCACCTCGCACCAGCGCTCCACCGGCAGGCCGTTCGCGTCCTTCCCCAGGTGGGCGTCCTCGTGGAAGTGGAGGCCGATCTCGTGCCCCGCGTCCTCCAGGTCTGAAAGGATGGTCGAGCCCTCCCGGATCGCCGTCGTGGTGAAGGGCGACTGCGCCTGGATGGTCATCCGCCCGTCGTGCGACTCGACGATCTCCGCAACCGCCTGGATTTCGCTGGCCGCCCGCTCGAAGGCCTGCGCGCTGTTGTACCCGGTGGCCATACCCGTACCGGCACCCTGCTGGGCCGTCGCTCCAACCGGCTCGATGTGCATGCCGATGCCGAACAGGAGCGGTGCGGTGCGCCCGGGCGCCGGCGTCGGCGAACCGGTACCGGCCTGGTCGACCGGGCTGCACGCCGCCAGGGCCACCATCACCGCCAGCGGGCCGAAGAAGCTGATCAACGTACGCATGTGCATCACTCGCCTGTGATGTTCGCCGCGGAAATTGCGGCGCTCACCACCTCTATGGCCCCGAGGCCTGGCGAAGTGCCGGCCTCATCCGGTGGACAACCGGTGACAGGCCCCGGGGCGCCGCCTTCCGCATGGCGCTTTCCCTCACCCGGCCGATTCGGCCGCGGGCTTCGTTTCGGCACTGGCCTCGGCCTCCCGCGTCCCGGCGTCGAGCGTCCTCGCCGCGCGCGAGAGCGCCGGCGCCGCCAGCACCAGCACCGTCAGCGCCGTCGCCACCCCCCGCACCATCCGCTCCACACCTATCCCATCGGCAAGCGAACCCAGCGGCCAGGCCGCCAGCTGGTTGAACGCTGACGACACCATCCGCAGCGACATCACCCTGCCGACGTATGCGGCCTCGACGATCAGCTGGAGTAACGATGTCGACGAGATCATGTTGGTGGTGAAGCAGGCCCCGTTCAGGCACCAGAACACCGCCGCGATGGGGACAGAACGCGTCATCCCGAAAAGCACCAGGCTCAGGCCGAACGCCGCCGCCGAGCCGATGACTGTCCATCCCAGCCCCCTGGCATGACCGCGCGTCGAGAGATACACGGTCGCCCCGACAGCGCCGAGACCCCAGAACCAGCCCATGAACGTCCAGCCCACCGCATCAAGCCCCAGGACCTCGGTCATCCAGTACGGCGCGAGCGTGCTGATGATGGGGAATCCCAGCGTCCCTGTGAGCAGGCTCAAGACGATGATCCAGCGCACCCGCGGCCGCGCCGAGGCGTAGGCCACCCCCCGCCCGACCGCCACCACGATGTTGTCCCGCTGCGTGGGCGCCTCGCCCCGCGTCCGCATCATCAGGAGCGCCCCGATGACGACCACGTGGCCGATGAGGCTGACCGCGAAGGCTCCGCCCACGCCCATGGTCTCGATCGCTATCCCCGCCATCGGCGGCAGGAAGGCGTACGAACTGATGGTTGCCGCCGTGAAGAGCGCGATGGCGTTTGGCAGATGCTCCCGCGGCACCAGGTTCGGCAACAGCGCCTGGCGGGTGGGGCCGTCCATCGATTCGATCGAGGCCGAAACGAAGATCAGCCCGAAGGCGACCCAGAGGTTGATGGTGTCGAACACCACAAGGAGCGTCAGCAGCCCGTACACCGCGAGCGCCCCGGCCTGGGTCAGCATCAGCAGCGTGCGGCGGTCCATCCGATCGGCCAGCGCCCCGCCATACAGGCTGAACGTGAGCATGCCCGCCCCGCGCGCCACCCCCAGCAACCCGAGCAACGACGCCGACCCCGTAAGCCCCAGGATGAACCAGCCCTGCGCATAGAACTGGAACATCATCGTCGCCGAGGAAAAGAACATCCCCGCCCAGAGGATGCGGAAATCGCGATGCTGCAGCGCGGGTACCCGGCCCCGCCATCCACTACCGGGCTCTACCGTCATCGTCGAACCTCCGCGCCATCCGGCCTGCGCTGGGGCCCGCCTCCAGCCGGTCACGCGAACCATAGGCGCGCACGCCCCCCGCGTCACCTCCGAAAGCCCCGGTAAGGTCGCCGTGCACACGGCTTCCCCCGGCGATCTATACTGCGGCCCTCCTGAATCGCAGCGAAAGGAGTTCTGTATGGCACTCGGTGGTTATGCGGGGAGGGTCGGCAACGTCGACCTCACCTCAGGAACAGTCGACTATCGCCCGATCCCCGAGGATTGGGCCCGCAAGTACATCGGCGCCCGCGGCGTCGGCGTCCGCTACGTCTACGAAGCAGGGCCCACCATCGACCCGCTCAGCGCGGATAACGTGCTCTGCTTCATGAATGGCCCCCTCACCGGCAGCGAAGCGAGCATGAGTGGCCGCATCGCCGTCGTCACCAAGAGCCCGCTCACCGGCACCGTCACCGATAGCCACATGGGCGGCTGGAGCGCCGCGCGCCTGCGCTGGGCCGGCTTCGATGGCCTCGTCTTCAAGGGCAAGTCCTCCAAACCCGTCTACGCCTTCGTCTCGAACAACACCGTCGAACTCCGCGATGCCTCCGACCTCTGGGGCAAGGGCGTCCACGAGACCATCCAGGTCCTCAAGGAGCGGCACGGCGCCGACGACCTGAGCGTGATGGCCATCGGCCCCGCGGGCGAAAACCTCGTCCGCTTCGCCTCGTGGATCAACGAGAACGACCGCGCCTCTGGCCGCGGCGGCACGGGCTGTGTCGGCGGTTCGAAGATGCTCAAGGCCGTCGTCGTCAAAGCCGCTCGCAACTACCCGCGCGCTTCCGACCGCGACGCCTGGCGGACCGCCCACTCCAACGCCCTCAAGAAGATCATGGACGAGGCCAACATCACCTCGCCGAAGAAGGGCGGCCTCTCCGTCTACGGCACCAACATGCTCATGAACGTGAGCAACACCATCGGCGGCCTCGGCGCCCGCAACAGCCAGGACACCTCGTTCGAGCACGCGGAGCTCCTCGGCGGCGAATACGTCAAGGAGCACTACCTCATCGACGACCCCACCTGCCACGCCTGCCCGGTCGCCTGCAAGAAAGAAGTCGAAATCAAGGAAGGCCCCTACAAGGTCAAGATGGAGTCCGTCGAATACGAGCCCGCCTGGTCGCTCGGCGCCAACTGCGGGAACGACGACATCGCCTCCGTCGCCTACATGATCGACATGGCGAATGACCTGGGCTACGACGCGATCGAAATCGGCCAGGTCTGCTCGATGGTGATGGAGGCCACCCAGCGCGAGTACATCCCGGCCAGCGCCGGCATCGCCTGGGGCGATAAGGACCGGATGATCGAGGTCGCGCGCCTCATCACCTACCGCCAGGGCATCGGCGACCAGCTCGCCAACGGCATCGATGCGTTCGCGAAGTCCATCGGCCACCCCGAAATCGCGATGACCGTGAAGGGACAGGCCACCCCGGCGTACGACCCGCGCGGCTTCAAGGGCATGGGCCTCGGCTACGCCACCTCGAACCGCGGCGCCTGCCACCTTCGCGGTTACAGCCCCGCCAGCGAACTCGGCGTCATCGGCCTCAAGACCGACC
>CAYUVT010000142.1:0-8239 GCA_964448165.1 uncultured Anaerolineaceae bacterium
GCTAGGGATTCGCGCGGTAGAACGCGACCTCGCGGTTTTTCGTCGCCCAGAAGATGTTGTGAATTTCCTCGATCGCGCCCAGAAGCGCCTCGCCGTTCGCCGGGTCCTGCTCGGTCTTGTTCTTCGAAGCCAGCTTCGCCGCCTTCCAGAACACGTCGTGCAGGTTGGGATACTTTTCCAGGTGCTCGGGCTTGAAGTAGTCGTGCCACAGGATGTCGAGCTCCCGCTTCACGATTTCGGCCTGCTGCTCCTTGATTGCAATGAACCGCGTCCGCGTGTTGATCGTCGCCAGGTCCTGTGCATCACCCAGGGCCGCGATCTTCTTTTCCATCGAAAGCACCGCTTCGGCCGCGATTCGCGCCGCAGCGGGGTCGTAAACGCCACACGGGCCGTCGCAATGGGCGTGGGCCACGCGGGCCGGGCGGGCCAGCCGGGAGAGGAGATTCATGTCTGTGGGCACTCCTTGCATGCGAATATGAACGCGGTATCCGATTATACCCGGCCCGGCTCCCGCCCGTAACCCGCTGTCACACATGACGCCCCGCCCGTGCACCGGTACAGTCCGGCCATGTCCGCCATGCTCCAGCCGGTCATCGATGACCTTGCCGCCGAACACGCCGCCCTTGCCGCGGTCCTCAACGCGATGTCTTCCCAACAGTGGGAACTTCCCACGCACGCGCCGGGCTGGACGGCCCGCGACCAGGTTACCCACCTTGCGGTGTTCGATGAATCCGCCGCCCTCGCGATCGCCGACGCGGGGGCCTTCCGCGACGCGGCCAGGACACTCGGCCCCACGTTCGAAGCCGACTACCTCGCCCGTGGCCGCGCCATGGGCATCCAGGAGCTCCTCGCCTGGTGGCACCGATCGAGCTCCGCTCTCGTCGCCGCCGCCCGAGGTCTCGATGGAAGTGTTCGCCTGCCCTGGTACGGCCCCGACATGTCCGCGGTATCCTTCATCACCGCCCGCCTCATGGAATGCTGGTCCCACGGCCTCGATATCGTCGACGTCGTGGGCATCCCGCGGCCCGACACCGACCGCCTCCGCCATGTCGCTTTCATCGGTGTCCGCGCACGGACCTACAGCTACACGAACCGCGGCCGCCAGGCGCCACAGATTCCCATCCGCGTGTCGCTGACCGCCCCCTCAGGCGCAACCTGGGAACTCGGCGAACCCTCGACGGAAAACATCATCCGCGGGAGCGCGACAGATTTCTGTCGCGTTGTTACCCGCCGCCGCCACCTTGTCGACACCGGCCTCCGGGTCACCGGCGAGGCAGCGCGGGAGTGGCTCGACATCGCGCAGGCGTTCGCGGGCCCACCGGGTGAGGGCCGCCGGCCCGGCCAGTTCCCCCGTGAGGCAACCCAATGAGCGAACTCGTCCACCTCGAAACCGCCGGCGGCGTTGCCACGGTCACCCTCGACTCGCCGCACAACCGGAACGCGCTCTCACGCCAGCTACAGGCCGAGCTCCTGGTCCGCCTCCGCGCCGCCATCGACGACGCCGCGGTGCGGGTCATCGTCCTCACTGCGGCGGGCCCCGTGTTCTGCTCTGGAGCCGACCTCAAGGAGCAGCGCGAGGCCAACCTCGCCGGGGCCGCGACCGGACCCTCTGCCCTTGCCGGCATCCTGGAGACCATCTGGAATTCCCCGAAGCCGGTCATCGGCCGGATCAACGGCCCGGCGCGGGCTGGCGGTCTGGGGCTCGTCGCTGCCTGCGACATCGCCATCGGCATCGACCAGGCGACCTTCGCCACGACCGAGGTCCGCATCGGGGTGATACCGGGGATCATCTCGGTCGTCCTCCTCCGGAAAGTGCCGCTGCACACGCTGACCGAGCTGTTCCTGGCCGCCGGGAGCTTCTCGGGCGCCGATGCCGCCCGCTTCGGAATCCTGAATGCGGCCGTGCCCGCCGGCCAGCTCAACGCCACCGTCGAGCGGTACGTGCAGGCTATCCGCCAGGGTGCGCCCGGTGCGCTCGCCGGGGCAAAGCGCCTCCTTCGCGACATCCCCGGCATGGAGCTCCACGCCGCCTTCGAAGAAGCCGCCCGCCGCTCAGCCGCACACTTCGCTTCGGAAGAGGCGCTCGAGGGCATGACGGCCTTCGCTGAAGAACGCCCGCCCCGCTGGGCCACCTCCTGAGCCGTCAGGAGAGCAACGCAGCCACCACGCCGCTCAGGAACACGCCATCGAACACCCCCGCCCCGCCGATCGACATGACCCCGGGCCCCATCTCGTCCGCCCGGTGCAGGTTCAACAAGTCGGCGCCGATGAGCGTCCCCACCGAGCCCGCCGTATACGCAATGGCCGTCGCCTCGCCGCCCGGTCCACCCCAGGCCAGGACAAGTGCGCTCAAGGCCGCTACGGCCGGGGCCAACAGCGCCGGCAGCAGGATGCCGCGCCCCGGCACCACCTTCGCGCTCCGGTGGGTCACCGCCGCCACGATGACGACGGCGACCACTGTCTGCCAGGCAGCTGGCTGCTGCACGAGCAACCAGCCCGATACGCCCAGTGGTATCAGCGCGCCCCCGGCGTTCACGGCGATGACCTGCCGCTCGTATTCCGGTGGCCGGTAGAAAACCAGGTGGCCAACCCGCAGCCGCTGCGCCGGGCGTGCCTCGAGGTCGCGCACGCGCAGCGGGATGTTCACGAGCGAGCCGCCGAGGCTCGCAATCACCACCAGCCCGGCCGCCGCCCGGGGAATCCCGGCGCGCTCGAAGCCCGTGGTGATGATGTTGAACGCCAGCACCGCCAGGAACATCCCCAGCAGGAGCGTTAACAACGGGTTCGCGACCGGCGCTCGGACCGGGGCCGGGGCGTTCATTGCAGATCCATCCTACGGCCACCGCGGCCAGTGAGCCCGCCCAACCCACTACCGCGAGGCCTGCTACGATCGAGGTCTCACCTATCACCTATGAGGTAGTGCATGTCCGAAACTGCAACGCTGAAGGTCGGCGACGAGGCGCCTGACTTCGAACTTCCCGCCAGCCCCACGGGCGAAAAGTTCAAGCTCAGCGATTACCGCGGCAAGAATGCCGTCATCATCAACTTCGTCCCCGCCGCTTTCTCTCCCGCGTGCAGCAACCAGATGCCGCTCATCCAGGCCAAGCAGAAGGAGTTCGAAAGCCAGGGCGCGATTCCGGTTGTCATTTCCAGCGATGGGCCGTGGGCCCAGGCAGCGTGGAAGAAGGAACTCGGGCTCGAGTTCCCCGTCCTGAGCGACTTCCACCCGCTTGGCGAGACCGCCCGCAAGTATGGTGTCGCCATCGAACCGCGCATGGTCACCAACCGGATCGTGATCGTGGTCGATAAGCACGGGAAGATTGCCTGGATCCAGCCCACTGCCAAGATCACGGACATGCCGGATTACGACCCGGTCCTGGCCTGTCCGAAGGACTGACGCCCGAACGAACAGCGAGCGCGGTGAAGGGCGCCACCACGGCTCCCTTCACCGCGCCGGCCTGTCGCGCACCCTTTGCAAGCTCCTCCCACACCGCTACCGTTGCGCCCAACCCACCCGCGAGGCACATCGCGTGAACGCTTCGGCCCTGCTCCGGCTGGCCTTCCACGATTTCCACATCGAGCTCATGGACGACGTGAGCGGAATCAACGATGAGGACCTCTTCTGGCAGCCGGCAACAAGCGTCAATCACATCGGTTTTCTCCTCTGGCACATCGTCCGCGATGAAGATGCCGTCATCTGCCAGTCGGTCCTGCGCCAGCCCGAGCTCTGGACGCGGGGAAACTGGGACCAGCGCTTTGCCATGGATGCCACCGGCCAGGGCACCGGCTTCCTCACCACCGAGCTTGCAACCTTCCGCTATCCGTTGGCCGACCTGCTTGCCTACGCCTGGGACGTCTGGGCGCAGACTGGCGAGGCGCTCGCCGCCCTCGACCCGGCCCGCCTCGAAGAGCCCCTGCCCTGGAACAGCGAATGGCGCCTGGCCAACCTTCTCACCACCGGCTGCCTCGCCCACGGCTGGTCGCACCTGGGCGAGATCCGGCAGCTCCGCGGACTCCGCGGCTGGCGCTTCCGCGAGTAGTCCCCGCGCCCGCAACGAAGCCGGCTTCGTCGCACTCCTCCCGCTCCGCGCTCAACGCCTGAGCCGCCACCAGCGCAAGAGGCCCGCCAAATTGGCGGGCCTCTCCGGATACTCCGTCCCGGTCCTTAGAAGACGATGACGCTCCGGTTCACTTCGCCGGCCTTGAGCGCGTCGTACGCCTCATTGATCTGCTCGAGCTTGTACGTCCGCGTGATCAGCTCGTCGATCTTCAGGCGCTTCTGGCGGTACAGCTCCATCAGCCACGGCATGTCATAGGTCTGCCGGGTCGAACCGTAGTAGCTGCCCACGATGCCCTTCTCGCCCAGGAACGACATGCCCGCCTGGGGGATGGTCAGCTCCTCGGTGAGCGGGAGCATGCCCACAATGACCGCCTGGCCGCCGCGGCGCGCCATCATGAACGCCTGCTGGGCCGTCTTCATCAGGCCGATGGCCTCGAACGCGTAGTCCACGCCGCCACCGGTGATGCCGATCACCTGCTGAACGGCATCGCCCTTCGAAGCGTCGACGACATCGGTGGCGCCGAACTCCTTCGCCGCCGCGAGCTTCGACTCCAGCATGTCGACCGCGATGATGCGCGAAGCGCCGGCCAGCTTTGCCCCCTGGATGATGTTCAGGCCAACGCCACCGCACCCGATCACGGCCACCGTCTGCCCGACCTGCAGCCGGACCGTGTTCGTCACAGCGCCGACGCCGGTCATCACGCTGCAACCCACCAGGGCCGCGGCCTCCATTGGCACACCATCGGGCACCTTTACGCAGGCCTTCGCGCTCACGAGCTGGTATTCCGCGAACGCCGACATCCCGGCGAACTGCACCATCGGCTGCCCATTGAGCTTGATCCGCCCGATGCGGTTCAGCGACTGCGAGTTCGAGCACAGGTTCGGCCGTCCCGTCGTGCAGCGGTCACATTCGCCGCACGACTGCACGAACGCGACGACGACCCGGTCGCCCGCCTTCACGTTGGTCACGCCCGGGCCGACCTTTTCGACCACGCCCGCGGACTCGTGCCCGAGCACGACTGGCATCGGGTACATCCACTTGCCTTCCATGAAGTGCAGGTCCGAGTGGCAGACGCCGGTCACGCTCGTCTTGATAAGGACTTCGTTCGCCTGGGGGTCTTCGATCTCAATGTCTTCGATGACAAGGGGCTGATTCGGCGCATAGAGCACTGCAGCTTTCATTGGTGGGGCTCCTCCTTCTTGAAGCACGGCGATTCTTCCGCCCGGTAGGTTAGCTGTCAAACAACCGCGCTAACCCGTTCGCGTGCGGCGCTTCCGCCGTCCATCGACGGCGGGCAGGCCGGGGGCGATACTCGATCCATGTCCCAAAGCCTTGCCCGGCGCCTCCGCTATAACGCGTGGGCGAACAGCACCCTGTACAGCGAACTGAAAGCGAAAGACGCGCCTGCCGCCTCATTTCGCGCCTTCCAGCATATCCTCGAGGCCGAGCTCACCTGGTCGAACCGCATCCTTGGCCTCGACCGTCCGAACGTCCCCCTTTGGGGCCCGTTCTCCCGCGCGCAGTGCGACGAGTGGCTGCTCACGGTCCGCCGCCAGCTCGAACAAGTCGCGGCCAGCGAGGCCGCCAGCGGGTTCGGGCGCATCTCGCCTACCGGAACTCGTCGGGTCGCGAGTTCGAGGACTCCGTGGAGGAAGTGCTGGAGCACATGCTCATCCACTCCGCCCAATACCGTGGCGAGGCCGCGGGCCTCAGCAACGCCGCCGGCACCCGGATGCCCGACCTGGACTACATCATCTGGCTCCGGCTGGGCGAGCCACAGCCCGCCTGAACCGGCTAGAACGGCAGCCGCAACGGACCCACCCGCACCGTGAAGCGTTCGACCTTCCGGGGGTTCAGCTCGGCCCACTGTTCGAACGCCCGCACCACCACGAAGCACATCCCCACGACCGCCGCACCCGCCACCATGTCGAAGAAGTAGTGGTTCCCGGTCACCACAATTGCCCACCACATGAACCCCGCGAACACCACCGCCACGACCCGCAGGATCCATGACTTCCAGCACCACCACACGCCCAGCGCAGCCAGCGCAATCCAGCCGAAGTGATACGACGGCACGGCCGCGTACCAGTTCGCCAGGGCGCCCGGCTTGGTCCGCACCTCCGCCGGGATCGTGTCCACGAAGCCGAACTGGGCGTGGCCCGCGCTGGCCAGCAACCGCGGCGGCGTAACCGGAAAGATGATGTACACGGGCACTGCAACGAACGCCGAGAGCAGGATCGTGTTCCGGATCACCCGGTGCTTGCGCGCATCCGCCAGGAAGTAGAAAAACCCCACGGCCACCAGCAGCGGCATGTGCAGGTTCAGGTAGGTGAAGTTCGCGATTTCCACGAGCGTCGAGTTGTGCAGGATGGCGTCCTGCCATGTGGGCTCGTGGAACACCCCCAGCGTCTCTTCGAATTCGATGATCTGCGTGGCGTTGTCCGTTGCTTCGCCCACCCGGTCCGGCGGCAGCCCCCGCAAGAGGAAGTACACCACGAACAACGGGATGAACACCGCCATGTCGAGCGCGTAGAACGACACCTTACGCCCAAGGGCTGTCATCGCCCGCACAGGGCCGCGTAAGCCTTCTACCTCGACAACCGCCATCGCTCGCACTTCCGGATCGGGGGCGTTGATCCGCCCCCACTGTAGCAGCGGGACGACGTAGAAACCTCGCGGAAACGGCCCCCCAACATTGCGAATGCATTGCAGCTTTACCCCGGCGTAGACTCGCACCACCACCTCGGGGGTTCCCCACTCATGGACATCAAGGGCGGTGTCACCATCGTCACCGGCTCGGCCACGGGCGTCGGAGCAGCTTGCGCGAAACTCCTCGCCAGCAAGGGCTGCAACGTCGTCATCAACTACACGAAGAGCGAAGCGGAAGCCTGCGAAACCCGGCGCCAGTGTGAAGCCCTCGGCGTCGAGACACTCCTCTGCCAGGCCGATGTCTCTGTCGATGCCGACTGCCGCCGCATGGCCGCCGCCGCGATCGAAAAGTGGGGCCGGATTGACGGGCTGATCAACAATGCCGGCACAACCCAGTTCGTCAACCACGCCAACCTCGAAGGTCTCACCGCCGACGACTTCCACCGCATCTACGCTGTCAACGTCATCGGCCCTTGCCAGATGACCCGCGCTGTGGCTGAGCAGATGAAGAAACAGGGCCGCGGCGCCATCGTCAACGTCTCCTCGATCGCAGGAGTGATGGGGGTCGGCAGCTCTATCGCCTACACCGCCTCCAAGGGCGCCCTCAACACCATGACCCTCTCGCTGGCACGGGCCCTCGGCCCCGAAATCCGCGTCAACACCATCTGCCCAAGCTTCATCCAGGGCCGCTGGCTCCGAGGCGGGATGGGCGACGAAGCCTACGAAGCGGCGAAAGCCGCGCAGGAGCGGACCACCCCGCTTCGAAAGGCTGGCACCCCCGAGGACATGGCCCAGGCCGCCGTCTGGTTCATCGAAGGCGCCGACCTGGTCACCGGCGAGATCCTCATCGTCGATGCCGGCTCCCACCTCGGGGGCGCACCGCTCATCGCCCGCTGACATACAGATGATGTAGTATCCCCGCCCGATGCGGGGTGCGGCATGGCTCGGAGCGACGGCGGTGGCCGTGCTATGCCTCGCGACCGTGCGCCCCACGGAACCAGCCGGAGCCGATGCGCTCCTCGCCGACCCCGGCTTCGAGACACTCGATAGCTGGATTGTCGACGGCGCCACGGCCGCCCTTATCGATAATCCCGGCTCCGGGGCCGCCCTGCAGGTCACCCTCGGTACCGGCGACGCCGGGGTCTTCCAAACGGTGGCGGCCCAGCCCTTGGCGAGATATTCCGCGGCTGTTGAGGTAAGCGGCGACACCGGAGTCGCGGCGGTGCTCCGCATCGAGTTCCTCGATGAGGGCTGGGTCCCCATCCCCCCGGCCGTCCAGGGCGGCATCGCCATGCTTGGTGACGCGACCCAAACGCTCACCATATCGAACGCTTCGGGCCCGCCGGGGACATCCGGGCTCAGGCTCGTCATCTTAATCACCGGCACGGCCGGCCTCACGGCCACGCTCGACAACGCGACGCTGACCGAATCCCCACCCGAGCCCACCCCCACCCCCGAGCCGACGTCCACGCCAACACCGGCGCCGGCAACCTCCACGCCGACGATAGGGCCGTCGCCAACGCCAACCC
>CAYUVT010000143.1:0-8147 GCA_964448165.1 uncultured Anaerolineaceae bacterium
GGCCTCGCCGAAGCAGACGACGGCGCGGCACCGTTCGCGGGCGAGATCCTGGAGCTGGTCGAGCGGGAGGTTCTTTTCACGGCCGCCGAGGAGGAGCACGACCGGCTCGGTGAAGGCGCGAAGGCCGGCGATGGCGCGTTCGGGGCTGGTGGCGATGGAATCGTTCACCCAGGTGGCGCCCGCAGCCCGGCCGACGACCTCCAGGCGATGGGGGACGCCCCGGAAGCCACGGACCCCGCGGCGCATGGCCTCGATGGAAAACCCAGCTTCAGCCGCGATGGCGCAGGCCATCACGACGTTGGCGAGGTTATGCCTCCCGCGCAGCCGGATGTCGCCCTCCGAGAGCACGGCGGAAGTGCGGTTCCCGTGCCGCACCACCACCTCTGCTTGGTCCAGCCAGGCCCCGTCGCCGTCGACCTCCGCGGCGATCGACGTGCGCACCAGCCTGCCCCGGACCGCCGCCATGAGCGCGCGGCTCGTGTGGTCATCGGCGTTCAGCACGGCGACATCCTCGCGGCCCTGGTGGGCGATGATGTTCCGCTTGAGGCCCACGTATTCGTCCCAGCTGAACTGGTCGAGGTGGTTGGGAGTGACGTTGGTGACAGCGGCGATGGCCGGGGAGCGGTCGGTGTACTGGAGCTGGGTGTGGCTGATCTCGAGGATGACGTTGGTAGCGGGCGTGATTTCGCCCAGGCGTCCGAGGAGTGCTTCGCCGATGTTTCCACCAACGATGAAGGGCTGGCCGGATTCAGCGGCGATTGCGCCAACCAGCGCGGTGGTGGTGGATTTCCCGCTCGAGCCGGTGATGCCGATAACGCGGCCGGGACAGAGCTGCAGGAAGAGCCTCATCTGGGAAGTCACCGGAACGCCAAGTTCGCGCGCGCGGACGAGTGCCAGGTTGTAGCGAAGGACCGACTGGGAAACCGCGACCAGGTCGTAACCCGCGGGGTCG
This sequence comes from uncultured Anaerolineaceae bacterium, assembly GCA_964448165.1. Lineage (GTDB taxonomy): Bacteria > Chloroflexota > Dehalococcoidia > Tepidiformales > Tepidiformaceae > Amarobacter. Next base: position 953 of record CAYUVT010000143.1, read on the forward strand.
AGCAGCGGCTGGCCGGTCACCAGGCGGTCGATTCCCTCGGGCGCAGCCGCCCCGGCGGCGGCGAGGGCCGCATCGGTCCGGGTGTCGCTCATGGTGACGGAGGCTCCGTGGGCAACCATCCAGCGCGCGAGGTCACGGCCTTCGATGCCGAGCGAATAGACCAGGACGCGCTTGCCGCGCACGTCAATGGGGGCTGCCAGGAGCGAGCCATTGGTCGCGGTCATTTCTCGGGCACCTCCAGCGCAAGCGCGACGCCGGCCATGGCGGCCACGATGGAAATGAGCCAGAAGCGGGTGACGATCTGGGTTTCGGCCCAGCCAATGAGCTCGAGATGGTGGTGGAAGGGGGCGCGCCGGAAGATGCGCTTGCCGCCGCTGAGCTTGTAGTAGCCGATCTGGAGGATGTTGCTCCCGGCCTCGACCACGAAGATGACGCCGATGATAGGCAAGAGCAGCCACTGGCCAGTCATCAGGGCGACAATGGCAAGCGACGAACCCAGGGCGAGCGCACCGGTATCGCCCATGAACACGCGGGCGGGGTGGGCGTTGTACCAGACGAAACCAAGGTTTGCCCCGGCGATGATGAACGCGAAGGTGGCGACAAACTCCTGGCCCTGGATGAATCCGATGATGCCATAGGCGATGAACGCGATGAGCGTGGTGCCACCCACGAGGCCATCCAGGCCATCGCTCACGGCCACGGCGCTGGTGGTGGCGACGATGATGATGGCGGCCAGCGGGATGTAGAACACGCCCAGCGCGTAGCTCCCCACATAGGGGATGTTGATCGACTCAACCTCGATATACCGGTAGAGCACGATGGCCGCGGCGAGCGCGAAGAGCGAGGTAAACGCGATTTTGAACCGCCAGGAAAGTCCCTTCTGGGAGCGGTACTGGAGCGTCCCCAAATCGTCGACGAAGCCGGCGGCCATCGTGATGCCGATCATCCCCAGCGGCAGGAGGATCGAACGGTGATTCCACCAGTCGACGGCGACAGCGGTCACGATGAACGTTGGCAGCCAGATCATGAACCCGCCGAATGTGGGTGTGCCCGCCTTTTTCTGGTGTTCGGGGAGGTGCTCGCTGACTTCCTTGCCGATTTTCTTGCGGCGCAGGTAGCGGACGATCGGCTCGCCCAGCGCCAGCGCGAGGAAGAAGGTGGCGACCCCGGAGAAGAGGGCGTGAATCACCGGGCGGCCTCCAACACGGGAATGACGGCCTCAAAGGCCTCGCCACGGGACGCTTTCACGAGCACGACGTCGCCGTCGCGCAGGATGGCGGCAGCCTCGGCGGCCGCTTCATCACGCGTGGGGAACCAGCGGACATCGGGATGGCCGGCGGCGCGGGCAGCCTCGGCCAGGGCGCGGCAGGTTTCGCCGGCGCAAAAGAGCACATCACAGGACGCCGCGGCTATCTCACCGGCCCTGCGGTGCTCCTCGAGCTCGTGGCCGCCGAGCTCGGCCATTCGGCCCAGGAAGGCGATGCGACGGCCCGGGAGACCCCGCAGCATCAGCAGGGCGCCCGCCAGGGATGCGGGGCTCGAGTTGTACCGATCGTCGATGATGGTTGCCCCGGCGGCACTCTTGAGCACTCGCGCGCGGCCCTCCACCTTCGCGTGATAGACAGCCGAGGCGGCCCCGCGGAGCGTCAGACCGAGGGCGATGGCGGAGGCCATCGCCGTCAGGACCGCCGGGACCGTGTGGGCTCCCGGTAGCGGCGACGTCACCCGTTCGGTCGATTCGCCAAAGGTCACGTCGAAAGAGGTGCCCAGGAGACCGTTCTCGGTGACCGGCCCGCGGCGCAGGTCTGCCGACTCGTGCTCTCCGAAGGTCAGCACATGGCAGCGCAGCTCGGGCTTGACGGAGAGCACGCGGGGGTCATCGGCGTTCAGGATCGCCCAGCCATCGGCGGGCAGGTTCCGGGGAAGCGAGAGCTTCTCGCGCTGGATTGCCTCGATGCTGCCGAGTTTTGAGACGTGGGTAAGGCCGATGTTCAGCACCGCACCCACTTCCGGCTCGGCGATCCGGCAGAGGTCTGAGATTTCGCCCGGGCTATCCATGGCGAGCTCGAGCACCGAGACCCGATGGTCGCGGCGCAGGCTCATCAGGGCCAGGGGGAGCCCCTCCCGGGAGTTCAGGTTGCCCGGGCTACGGTGCGTCGGGAACCGGTCGGCGAGCGTGGCGGCCGTCATCTCTTTCGCGGTGGTTTTGCCAACCGTGCCGGTGATCCCCACGACGTGGGGATTGCAGGTCCGCCTCCATGCGTTGGCAAGCTCGCCGGCGGCGCGGGTCGTATCGGGAACGATCACAATCGTCTTGTCCGGCCAGTCGCCATCCGGGGGACGGGAGCAGATGGCGGCGACCGCTCCGGCCCGGAGGGCATCGGCCACGTAGAGGTTGCCGTCCGTCTCCTCGCCAGGAAACGCGCAGAAGAGGTCCCCGGGCCGGACAAGGCGGGAGTCGGCCGCACCCCCGGTGACCTCGACATCAGGGCCGGCGACCACCCGGTAACCGCGGCGGCGCATCTCCTCGCTGACGATGGCGGTGGTGAGATGCTGGCTCATCGCTGGCTCACATAGGCGCCCTTATCGGGCCGGATGTTGAGGTAGCGCAGCGCGTCATCGGCGAGCGAGGCGAATACCGGCGCCGCGGCGGCGGTGCCGGTGAGCCCGTCCTTGTTCTCATCGAGCTTGATCAGTACGAGGATCCTTGGCTCGTTGAGGGGGGCGAAGCCAACGAACGAGGCGATCTGCGTATCGTCGTAGCCATTGGGGACCGGGACGTTGGCGGTGCCGGACTTGCCGCCGGCCGTGTAGAACTTCGGGTTGCCGGGGTGAATGTTCTGTTCGGGTTCGACCACCTTATTGAGCATCGCACGAACGGTCGCGCTGGTCTCTGCCGAGATGGCCCGCCCCACGACCTCGGGGCGTACTTCGCGGCGGGTGCCGTCCTGGGCGATGTGTGCCTTCACCAGGTGGGGGCGCATGACATTGCCTCCGTTGATGGCGGCGGCAACGGCGGTGAGCATCTGGATGGGGGTGACACTGATTGACTGGCCGAACGACTGCGTGGCGAGGTCGACTGGCGAGAAGTCGCTATCGGTTTCCCGGCGGATGATGCCGGTTGCCTCGCCCTGCAGGTCGATGCCGGTTGGCTTGCCGAATCCGAAGGCATCGAGATAGCGCTGGAACCCGCCGGGCTCCTTCGCCTCGAGGGCCTGCATCATGAAGATGGCGCCGGTGTTGATGCTGTGCTGGAGCACGCCGGTCATGGTCTGCTCGCCGTAGACGTTGTCGTCCCAGTTCTTGATCGGGACGTCGTAAATGAGCGCGACTCCGTTGTCGTAGTAGGTGGTGTTCGGCGAGACCGCCCCGGCGTCGATGGCGGCAGCCGCGGTGATGATCTTCATCACCGAGCCCGGTTCGTAGAGATCGGTGACGGCGCGGTTTCGCAGGAGGTCGATGACCTTCGGGTCATCGAGGTTGAGGCTGCTGTATTTGAGCCCTGGCGAAGTCGCGAGCGCGAGGATTTCGCCGGTGGCAGGGTCCATCATGATGATGGAGCCGCCAATGGCCCGGTGCTCCTTGATGGCAGCCTCGAGGCGTTCCTCGGCCATCTGCTGGAGGTAGCGGTCGATGGTGAGGACGAGGTCCTCGCCCGGCTTTGGCTCGGTGGCTACATAGCGGCCGTAGGGGATGGGCTCGCCGCTGGTGTCGCGCTCGTAGATGGCCTTGCCGGGTTTGCCCTGGAGCACGTCGTTGTAGGCGGCCTCGATCCCGGCGAGGCCCGTGTTGTCGGTGCCGATGAAGCCGAGCACCGATGCCGCAACGTCGCCTTCGGGGTTCACGCGACCGGTATTGGGGAGTGCGATAACGCCGGCCAGGCCCTTGCCGATGATTTCGAGCCCGGTTTCGTAGTCAACGTCTTTCCGAACGGGCACGTCGACAAGCTCGGAGCCGCTGACGAGCGCGCGGAGCTGCGCGGGGTCCATCTTCAGGAGTTTGCCGAGCTCGGCGGAGGCTGTAGCGGCGTCGGCGGCATCGCGCCAGGAGCGGGAGTTCACGTAAATGTCCCATGTCTCGACGCTGGTGGCGAGGAGCGCTCCGTTGCGATCGAGGATGGCGCCGCGGCGCGCGAAGATGGTTTGGCTGCCCGAGAGTTCGGCCTCTGCGCGTGCCGCGTAGGCATCGTGTTCGATGACCTGGAGCTGGATGAGGCGCGCGCAAATCACGAGGGCGAACGCCCCGAAGAAGAAGGCCGGCAGCCATACACGGCGGGTAGGCCGCGCCCTGGGGTGCGACATCCGAAACGCGCCTCCAGCCCGGCCCCGGAGGGCGGGCGCACTGGGGCTACCGGTTCAGGGTAGCCAGCTGACGAGCGGCTTCCACCAGGGAGCGGGCGCGTCCTGTTCGGGTGCGCGCCGGGGGAGATACTCCGCGGGAAGCTTCGCCGGCGCGGGGCCGGGCTCGTTTACGGTCACAAAGATGGGGTTGGCCGCGGGGACCATCCCGATGTCCTGGGCGCGCCGCTCGATGCGAGTGAGCGAGGTGAGGCGCGCGACATCGCTTTCGAGGAGCGAGATTTCGCCGCTGAGGCGGGCTTCCCGCTGCCGGATTTCCTGGATGTCGAATCCCTGGCTCGTCGCCGCGCTGTTCTGGATGACCGGGAGCATGGCGCAAAGGCCAACCAGGGCAATAGCGCCGACCACGGTCCAGTTGGGGCGGCCGATGGGGTTGCGCAGGGGCAATCCCCGCCCGGCCCTTCCCAGAGGATGATGAATCGCGGCCATCTCAACGAATCCGTTCAGCGGCGCGAAGTACTGCGCTGCGCGCGCGGGGATTGGCGGCCACTTCGGCCTCGCCCGGGCGAATTCCGCGGCGCGTGAGTGCGCGGAGGGTGGCGGTGTGCCCGCACCGGCAGACCGGGAGCTGCGGAGGGCAGAGGCAGCCCGTGGACTCGCGGCGGAAGTACTGTTTGACGATGCGATCTTCGAGAGAATGGAAACTGATGACGGCGAGACGGCCGCCGTGCGAGTTTCCAGAGCCGAGCAGGCTGTGGGCGAGCGGGAGGGCCGCGCGAAGGCTGTCGAGTTCACCATTCACGCGGATCCGGAGCGCCTGGAAGACTTTGGTGGCGGGGTGAATTTGGGTGTGTCTCCTGGCACCCCCCACAGCCTGCTCGACAGATCTGGCCAGATCCCAGGTCGTCCGCAGCGGGCGGTTGCGCACGATCGCCTTTGCGATCCGGCGCGACTGCCGCTCCTCACCGTACTCAAAGACGAGGTCTGCGAGCGACGATTCGTCCCAGGTGTTGACGATGTCGGCGGCGGTGATGCCGCCGGAATCCGGGTCCATCCGCATATCCAGGGGGCCTTCGAGCGCGAACGCGAAGCCGCGCCCGGCCGTGCCCATCTGGAACGAGGAGACGCCCAGGTCCATGAGAATGCCATCGACTTCCTGGAAGCCCTCCCGTGCCGCGATATCCGCGAGTTCACGGAAGTTCGCGTGGACGAAGCTGACCCGCCTCCCAAACGGTGTCAGTCTCGTGCGCGCGAACTCCAGCGCCTCGCGGTCCTGGTCGAGGCAGAGGAGCCGGCCTGTTTCGCCCATGGCGCGGGCGATTGCTTCGCTGTGACCACCGAGGCCGGTGGTGCAGTCGATGTAGACACCTCCTTCGCGAACATCGAGCAGCTCGATCGATTCGCGGAGGAGGACGGGGACGTGGGCAGGTGCCGGAGCTGTCATAACAACCACGTTACCCCTCCTGCGTCTTTTGCACGGCCGAGATGCGGGCTTGCTGGCGCTCTTTCTCGCGTGCTTCGAAGGTGGCGCTATCCCAGATTTCGAGGCGGCGTCCAACGCCAACCACTTTCACGTCCCTGGTGAGGCCGGCGAATTTCGCCAGGTCCTCGCGGATGGTGACCCGGCCCTGGGCATCCTTCTGCAGGAGCCAGACCTTACCGTAGAAGTCTCGCCTCGCATCCTCGCCTTCCTTCGTCTCCTCGGGCAGCGACTCGATGATCTTCGAAGCACGCTCGAACGACTCGGGGGTATGGATGACGAGACAGGGGTCGGTGCCGGTTGCGATGTAGCCGCCTGCATCGAACGCGCTGCGATAGGCCGGCGGGATGGGTACCCGGTTCCGGTCGTCGAGCACGTAGTCGAAGGTGCCTACGAATTGCGGCTGCATCCCCCGAACCTTCCGGGGTGTGGGCCATGTGGCCTCTTGCTTGGGAGTGCCGGGGCTTTTGCCCCATTTCACCCCATTTCACCCCACGCGCATACTATGGGCAGGGTGAACGGCGTGTCAACGGTTTTCTTGACGGCGTTATGGGAGTCTCGGGAAGTCCCTGATAGGCTCCGGGGGAGGAAGTGGGGAGAAATGGGGCGGCTTGCGGTAGGATCGAACTGTGGCGCGCGTGGCGATCCTGACGGCATCGGACAAAGGGGCGGCCGGCGAGCGTGAGGATGTCTCGGGGCAGACCATCGCGCGGATGCTGCTCGAGGCGGGCCATGATGTGGTGCGGCACGACATCGTGGCGGACGACCGGGCGCTCATCGCCGAGCACCTGCGGGTGTGGGCCGACCTGGAGATGTGCGACGTCATCCTGACGACCGGCGGCACGGGGCTGACGCCGCGGGACCAGACACCGGAGGCCACGCGCGATATCGCCGAGCGGGACGTGCCCGGGATACCTATCGCCCTGGTCCAAAACGGCCTGCAGCACACGCCGTACGCGGCACTGACGCGGGGGGTTGCGGTCACGCGGGGGCGGACACTGATCGTGAACCTGCCCGGGAGCCCGAAGGCAGTCGCGCAAGGGATGGACGTGCTGCTGCCGCTGCTGGGGCACGTGGCGGAGCTGTTGGAAGGCCCGCTGGAGCACGGGCAGGCCACGTGAGGATCGATGTCCTGACGCTGTTTCCCGATGCCTTCCGCGGGCCGCTCGATGTCTCGATCATCAAGCGGGCGCGCGAGGACGGACTGCTCGACCTGCAGGTCCACGACATCCGCGAACACGCGACCGACCGGCACAAGTCGGTGGACGACTACCCGTTCGGCGGCGGGCAGGGGATGGTGATGCGGGTGGACGTGCTCGACATCCGCGCTCGGGTAGCCGCCGGCCTCGATGCAGAGCCGGGTGAAGGCGGCATCCTGGTTGGCTTCGACACCAGCCCCGAGTTCTTCGATCTTGGC
>CAYUVT010000144.1:0-8059 GCA_964448165.1 uncultured Anaerolineaceae bacterium
GGCGGTGAGCGCAGCGGGCGTCATGCCGGCCTCGATGAGGTGCTGCAGGATGCGGTCGTCCTCGATACCGGTCGTCTTCCGGAGATCCATCTTCTGGCGTTCGGTCTGGGCGCTTGCGCGCATCGCCTCGAGTAACTCCGCGTTCTGCCGGGCGAAGAACTCCTCCTCGAGAGCGCGGCGCCTCTCGGCGAACAGTTCGGACATGTGCAGCACCTCCCCGGAGTGTGGACCTGGTTCATGATCGGTTGCCGGGCAACGGTTCGGAACGGTCCGTGGGGAACGGTTGAGTGGCCAGAGGGCCGTCGCGGCGGCGCTGTCACCCCTCGCCAAACCACCTCCGCGCCTGGAGCTTTTCGGTGGTCTGGTGGATGTTGAGAAGGGCCACGAAATGTTCGAGCGCATGGGCCACGCACTTCTCGGCTGCCCAGGCGAGGTCGACCTCACCAGCCGGCCACACTCCGGTCCGTTTCCACTGTTCCGGCGCCAGCGAGCGGAACAGCTCCACCGTCGCCTCCCGCTGCCGCATGAACTCCTCGGCGAGGTCCGCGACCTCACCCTCGGGGCGGTAAGCGGTCCGCATGTAGCCCTCTTCGTCCCAGGGTTCGAAGGCCGGCCGGTCCTGGGTGATCATTCCCCGGATGCGTGGCTGAAACACGTTGGTCTCAACCGCGATGAGGTGGGCGACGTGCTGGTGTGCCGACCACTCGCCATCCACCTGCTCGTGCTGCCGGTGCGCGACCAGCGATGCCGCCCAGTCGACGCCCTTCACGCTGAGCTGGAGGCGCGCCATGAGAGTGGGGTCGGGAATTCGTTGTTCGGCCATGTCGGAACCGCCGGGATCGGGGATTCGCCGGGCGCGAATCGGTCCGGATGCCGATGCGCCGGCTGGCTCTCACGGTACTAGCCTCGAACAGGAATGGCCATCGATCCGGCTGCCGCAGGTGCCCCTTCCGCGGCTCACGTCTCGTTGCAGGAAGCAGGAGCGATCGCCCGCACCCGCGGAGCCGTCGGCGCCTCCTTTTCCGGGCTTCTCCCACCATCGGCCGAAACAACGCCAGTTCGCGGCGTCACACGAACGCCCGTACGGACAATCACACCTGGATCCGTGTCTTCGACGACAGACGTCGAGCCACACACGCCGATCCGTTCGAACACACCCGCCGACCCCGACCAGTGGGACGGCCTGCTCAACCGGCTGGGCCAGAAGTACAACGTGCCGCCGCTCTTCCTGAAGGCGGTGATGCTTATTGAGAGCGGTGGCAGGCCCGATGCCATTGGCGATGGTGGCCACTCCGTGGGCCTGTTCCAGCTCCACGACCAGGGCTATGGCCACGGCATGGGCGACCTGCGCTTCGATCCGGAAGCGAATGCCGACCGCGCCGCGCGCGGGCTCGCGGAGGCCTGGCACGCGGGCGAGCGGGCCGGCTACACCGGCGAGTACGCCCTGCGGGCAGCCTACAACTACTCGTTCAACCCGGGCGGAGGGTTTGCCTACCAGGGCGACGCCCTGGTCCGCACTTACAATCGTCTGCTCGCGGAGCAGGGCCTGCCGGGGCTTGCGTAACTTTCGCCTCCCCATCCTTGGGGCGTGGGCCGGGGTGGTATCATCATTCCTCGCGATGGCGAAAGAATGATGGGAGGTGACCTCGATGGTGACCGCCGGGTACCTTGAGCGAAGCGTCTCCGTCGATGGGCTGAAGCTGGCCTATCAGGAATGGGGAAGCCCCACCGCACCGACGATCGTCATGCTCCACGGCTTCGGCGTTTCGGGGCACATGTTCGATGAGTTTGCCGAGCGAATGCAGGACCGCTACCGGCTGCTCGCACTCGACCAGCGCGGCCACGGCGATAGCGACTGGTCGGAAGAGGGTGACTACACCCGCGAAGCGTTCGTAGCCGACGTGGAAGGGTTCCGCCAGGCACTTGGACTCGACCAGTTCATTCTCATCGGCCACAGCATGGGCGGCCTCAACGCGGTCGCCTACACCAACGCCCATCCCGAGCGCGTCCGCGCACTGGTCCTGGTGGATGTCGGTCCCGAGGCCGCCAGGGAAGGGGTCGACAACATCGTCCGCTTCACGCGCGGCCCGGATGAGCTGGAGTTTGAAGAGTTCGTCGAGATGGCGCACCGTTTCAACCAGCGGCGAACGCTCGAGAATATCCGTGAGCGGATGCGCCACCGCCTCAAGCCAACCGAGAGCGGGAAGTGGACCTGGAAATTCGACAAGCGCTTCCGCCAGCCCGAGAGCGGACTGAAGATTGGCAGCTCGCTCACGAACGACGAGTCGTGGCAGCTGTTCCGGAATCTCAGCGTGCCAACGCTCCTGGTTCGTGGCGCGGAAAGCGACGTCCTGACGCCAGAAGTGGCCGAACGGTGCATCCAGGAAATCCCGCGGTCGCGGCTCGTCGTGGTGCCGGGTGCGGGCCACAGCGTCCCCGGTGATAACCCCGACGCCTTCACAGAGGCCGTCCGGGAGTTCCTGGCCGACGTGGAGAGTGGCCAGTTCGAGCCCGTCCCGGAAGGACCGCCGCTCCAGCAACTCGTGGAAGAGCACACCGCCGCGCGACGGCGCGGACCGAGCATGACTGCGCTCGTGCTGGGTGGCATCGGCGCTGTCTTCGCGCTTGCCGGCGCTGGTTACCTGCTGAGGCGTAGCGCGCTCAGGAGAAAGACGAAAAAGTCGGTTCGCGCTCGCGCGGCGGTTGCCGCGAGCCACGTGCCAGCGCTCCACGCGGTGGATGTAGAGCAAGCACGTGAACGGGCGGCGGAGGTTGTCGCGCGACTGGGCGCCGTTGGCGCTACGAGTACCCGGCGTGCAAGAAAGTCACTCAATGAGGTGGACCTCGAAAAGGCGCGCCATGCCGCGCAGGAAGCCCTGGCGCTGCTCTCGGAGACCTCGCGCCACGCGCCCGAGGTGTTCCGCGGCGCGGCGCAGCGGGTGGACACGAAGGCGGTAAGACAACGCAGCACATCCGCGTTTTCGCGCGGGCGCCATGCGGGTGGGACCGCGGTGAAGCTGGCTAATCGCCTCGCTCATCGCCGCCAGCGCAAGCATCACCGGGTGATGCGGTGGCGGAACTAACGGTCAACGGCGTGGTCCTCTCGTTCGATGACGTTGGCGCTGGCAGCCCGGCGTTCGTCTTCGTCCACGGTTTCGCCTGCGACCGCCGGGCGTGGGCACCGCAGGTGGCCGATCTCAGCCGCGACCATCGGTGCATCAACATCGACCTTCGTGGCCGCGGCGAATCTGAGGCGGTGCCCCCGTTTGATGTCATCACCGCCGCCGATGATGTCGCCGCTCTCATCCGCGAGCTGGGCGTCGGCCCGGCTGTGGTCGTGGGCCACAGCCTCGGGGGCGTGGTCGCCCTCGTCCTGAACGAACGCCACCCGGAACTGGTGCTCGGGACCGTGATCGGCGATTCGCCCGTGTCTCCGGCCATGGCGGAGCGGCGCGGTCCGGCCCTGCCCGAGCGAATCCGCGACGCTGGCACGATGGAGCCGGCCGCCCGGATGGTTGAGCGCTTCTTCACCGGGCAAACGCCACCCGAAGTGCGCGCCTACGGCGACGTGCTGATGTCGTGCCCGCCCGAAGTCGCTGCTGGAATGCTCGACGGGTTCGAGGCGGTGGCGGCACGCTTCAAGGAGCTCGTCCAGCTCGCCGACCGGAAACCGTTCATGGCCATCTGGTCCGAGGCCCCGCTGGGCGACCCGGCGTGGCTGCGCGACGTAACCATGTTCGTTCGGCAGGAGCCGATTGCCGGCGCAGGGCACTTCTTCCAGCTCGAACAGCCCGCAATTACCAACGCGCTGCTGCGTGCGTTTCTCGATGACATCTCCCGCGACCCGCGCGTTTCCGCGGACCAAACTGGCGTGGAGTAGGCCGGAACCGTGATGAGCGGTAAGGTTGGGCGAATGGCGAAGTCCCGGCCCCGGCAGCAACGACGGACAACTGTCGGCGGACGGGAAGGCGCGGGTGGGTGGCCCGCGTACTTCGCCTGGGCGGTGCTTGCGGTCGTCGTGAGCTTCATCGTCCTCATCATCGTTGCAGCCGATAGCCTGGGCGGTGGTGGCGGGGCCGCCGGGCCAGGGACTGAACCGCCCGCGACTGCGGTCGAGGAGACTGCGACCAACACCCCCGCCACTCAATCGCCGGGTACAGGTGAGCCGACAGCGACCCCGACGAACGAGCCGGGGCCCGACGGTTCGATTGTCGTCGCCTGCGGCGACGTGCTGGCTCCGCTCGATAAGCAACACCGCTTGCCGGCAGACTGCGTGCCGGGCGACCTCGTCGAGCTCCCCGCCGCGCTTTCGGCCCAGGGGACGCAGTACCTCCGGAGTGAGACGCTTGCAGCCCTCCGCGAGATGTTCGATGCCGCCAGGGAGGAACAGGGCTTTCTCCTGGTGGTCAACTCCTCCTACCGGAGCTACCAGACGCAGGCCGACACGTACAACTACTGGGTCCAAACGTACGGGAAGGACCAGGCAGACCGAACCAGTGCGCGCCCGGGGCACAGCGAGCACCAGCTCGGCACGACGGCCGATGTCGGGGCCCGTGGGCTCTACCTCGAGGCGTTCACCGGCTCGCCAGAAGCCGCGTGGTTGGCCGAGAACGCATGGAAGTATGGCTTCATCGTGAGCTACCCGGAGGGCAAGGAAGACGTTACCGGGTACGCCTACGAGCCATGGCACGTGCGCTACGTCGGCAAGGATGTGGCGGCACAGGTCCATGCGAGCGGCCTGACCCTGCGCGAGTACTTGCTCCGCTAGCACCGGTTGCCGGGTGAAACCGGTGATGCAACACTCCGGGCGCACGCCCCTGAGCGAACTCCCGGAGGAACACCTTGGTACCCGCTTCACCCACTGAAGAACTACTGGTCGACCATGCCGACCATATCCTGACCATCACCCTGAACCGGCCCGACCGCTTGAACGCCATTAGCGGTCCCATGCTGAGCGCGCTCTCCTCGACGTTGCAGGCGGCGAACATCGACCCCGATGTGCGCGTTGTCATCCTGACGGGTGCAGGCCGGGGCTTCTGCTCGGGGCTCGACCTCAAGGACCAGACGTCTGCCACCGCCAGCGATGGCGCCGTGCGCCCGGGCCGGGCGGCCTACCAGCTGTTCGACCTGCACAACTCCCCGCCGATCGTCATCAACCGGATGGACAAGCCGATGATTTGCGCGCTGAACGGTGCGGCCGCCGGCTATGGCATGGACCTCGCGCTTGGCTGCGACATCCGCATTGCGAGCGAGAACGCCAAGCTTGGCGCCGTGTTCGCCAAGCGGGGCGTCCTGCCGGAGAGCGGCGGCTGCTGGTACCTGCCACGGCTGCTGGGCTGGGCGAAGGCGGCCGAAGTGGCGTTCCTGGGCGATGTGCTCGACGCAAACCGCAGCCTGGAGCTCGGCCTCGTGAACAAGGTTGTTCCCCACGACCAGCTCATGGCCGAGACGCGCAAGTGGGCGACCCAGATCGCGAACAATGCACCCCTCAGCGTGCAGTCGACCAAGCGCATGATGCGCCTCGGGCAGGACGAGACGTTCGAGGCGGCAGTCGACCACATCTATCTGCAGCTGCTGCCGCTCTTCCAGAGCGACGACTTCAAGGAAGGGCTTTCCGCGTTCGCCGAACGGCGCGAGCCCCGGTTCAAGGGGCGATAGCCCGCGGCGCCTGGTCCAGGCGCGCGAGCCAGTGCCTGACGGCGCGAGGGGAACGGAGCCGCAGGAATCGCTTTCCTGCGGCTTCCGCCTCAACCATGGCCTGTTCGAACGTTGCCCGGTGTTTCCGGTGCTGTGAGGCGTTGTAGGCGATCAGCGAATCGTTCGGGCTCCAGAGCTTGAGCTGATTCCAAAAGCGCTCGTAGTTGGTGCCCCAGAGCAGCTCGCGCGACCGCCAGCGCCGCCACGAACGTGCTAGGACACGCGGCGTTGTGATGCGCAGGGGGAAGTCGAGCCAGATGATCGTGTCGGCGAGGGGCCACGTCAGGTGCTGGGTGTGCCGCAGGTAGTTCCCGGCGCTGACCCAGGCCTCGCCGGAATGCGCCGCCACCAGGTTCTCCCGGAATTCGTCGTCAGGGGGTGGCGTCCAGCCGGGCCTCCAGAAGAGAGCATCCAGCTCGACAAACGGGCAGCCGATGCGCCGGGCAAGCTCCGCGGCGAGTGTTGTCTTCCCGGAACAGCTGGGACCCACCACGATGACGCGGCGTCCGAGCGCCAGTGATGCCTCGCTGCTCGCACGCACCCGGTCACATCCGCTTCTTCAGGCTGTCAGGCAGATCCTCCGGGATTTCGCTCACCGGCCTGGTCGCAAGGGAGATGGTGATGTCAAAGAGGTCGCCCCAGGCCGCCTCGTAGTAGTCCCCGGGGCCTTCATCTTCGGCTTCCCAGACCAGCACGACCTGCGGCATACCTTCGGGCGCGTTGACCCAGTACTCGCCGAGCACGCTGGCGTGGAGCGGATGCTGGAAGGTCTTGCGGCGTTCGAATGCGGCAAGGCCCTGGAGCACGTTCGTGCCGGGTTTGAAGTTGAAGTAGGCCACGTACAGCGGCATGGGCGGGATTATAGCGTCACCCGCCGGGCCGAAGATGCCGGTTCTGCTAGACTGTGCCCCGCGCCGGGCCGTGACCCCGGTGTTCCGGGAGCTGCTGATGTATCGACGAATCCTCGCTGGCATTGTGGGACAGGGAAAGACCAGGGACTTCCTGGCCGCCATGCGCGAAGCCAACGAGTACCAGCTCGGGCGGGGGATCCGCGCCCGCACGGCCATCTGGGGCGCAATGACCGGCCAGAACAATTCGGTCGTCATTGCGGCGGACTTCAACACGCTGGACGACCTGGAGAAGTGGACCGACCTGGCGACCGAGGACTCCCGGTTCGCGATCGTACGCAGGGCCGTCCGGACGCACATGGTGTACGAGGACTCCAAGGTGTCGATACACCGCCTCGCTTACCACTCGGAAGGACTCATGACCTCGGAGGACGCGACGGCGCCGCGTAAGTACATGCGCGTGCTGAAAGGCGAGGTCCAACCGGGACATCACCGCGACTTCGTGCTGTCGGTGTCCCAGGCGCTTGATTACCAGAAGCAGCGCGGAATTGACGCGCACACGAGCGTCTGGTCGGCGATGACGGGACACACCAGCGGGGTCTCCATCGTCGCCGAGTTCGATTCGCTGGCGGAACTGGAGAAGTTCGATGAAATGGCGGTGACTGACGCGGAGTTTGGTCGGCTGCGGGCGGCGACGCGTGCCTCGATGGTGTTCCTGACCAGCGAGACACAGCTCATGCGGAACCTGATGTAGCCCACGACCCGGTGGGCAGGCGAAAGACTGCGAAGGGCTGGTCGCATCGACCAGCCCTTCGTGATTCCGTGCCTGGTGGTGTTATCTAGCAGCAGGCGCGCGGCTGGCCGCTGCCATCCCCGGTCTGGAAGCTCGAGCCGCAGGCGCACGACTTCACGGCGTTCGGGTTGTAGATGCTGAAGCCGCTCTTCATGATGTCGTCGACGTAGTCGATCTCGGCGCCCTGCAGGTACTGCGCGCTCTCCGGATCCACAACGATGCGGACGCCGAACTTCTCGATCACGATGTCGTCATCCTCGGACGAGCGGGCGAGTGCCATGCCGTACTGGTAGCCCGAGCAGCCGCCACCGGCCACGAAGACGCGGAGGGCGCCATCGGGCAGCTCGCGAGCAGCAAGAAGCGCTTTGGCCTTCTCGGCGGCCTTATCAGTGATGTTGACCAGGGTCACGCTCGCTTCGGAATCGATTGTCATGTGCAGCCTCCACGGCGGGTATTGGTGGCGAACTCCGTGACGCGACCGTGAGCGACCGCAATCACTATGGAAATCATAGCGCCGCCGCGGCCGCCCGTCCATGCCGGGTATTTCCCGGGTTCTGGCCTCCGCAATCAGCTCGGAGTACCCTCGGCGCATGACTCAGCCCTCACGCGTCATCTATCTCCCGCCGGGGGTTGTTGCCTCGGCGCCAGCGCCCACTCAGCCCGCCGCCGCGCAGGCAGGCATCCCGTTCGACCGCCACTTCTTCGAGAATATCCTGCCACC
>CAYUVT010000145.1:0-7986 GCA_964448165.1 uncultured Anaerolineaceae bacterium
GTGTTTCCCGGCGACCTGCCGGTCTCGCCCGAAACGGCGCTGAAGGCGGTGCCGGGGGAGCTTGCGCTGCGCTTCGTCCGTTTCCGGCCGCCGAAACTGGAACGCTCCACCGAGGGGGTGACGCTATCGCTGCCACATATCCGCCTCGACCGGGCGTTGCAGTTCGTGCAGGAGCAGGATGGACCGCCCGGGCTCGTTGTTTACCTTTCACCCCAGGGCGAGGTGCTGAACGACCGGCTCGTGCGCGAACTGGCACAACACGAGCGGCTGGTGCTGGTCTGCGGGCGCTACGAGGGGGTGGATGAGCGGTTCATCGAGCATTGCGTGGACCGCGAGATTTCGATCGGCGACTACATCCTGACGGGAGGCGAACTGCCGGCGATGGTGTTGATCGATGCGGTCGCCCGCCATATCCCCGGGGCGCTGGGCGATGAGGTCTCGCCGGAGGAGGAGTCGTTCGCGGACGGCTTGCTGGAGCACCCGCAGTACACGCGGCCGGCGGAGTACCGGGGCTGGCAGGTGCCGGATGTGTTGCTCAGCGGGCACCACGCAAGGATCGAGGAGTGGAGGAAGGAGCAGCGCCTGAAGCGGACCCGGGAACGGCGGCCAGACCTGCTCCAGCGTCAGCCTCCTCAGGAGTAGAGGAGCATCTCGCGGAAGTGGAGGTTCGAGAGCGCGCCCGGGCGAGCGGCGCGGATGCGCTCGACGGCCTCGGCCCCTTCGATGCCAAGCTCACGGAGCAACAGACCGGCGACCAATCCGCTGCGGTTCATCCCATGGGTACACATCACGTAGATGCGCTGCGGCGGGTGCGGGTGTTCGCCGCGCGCGGCCCTCGCCGCTTCGGCAACCACCCTGTCGATCCGGAGCCAGGGGGGAAGCGGGCCATCGTGATCTGCGAAGACGCAGGCCACCCAGAGGCCGGCGGCCGTGCGGTGTGCTGGAGACATGTCGCCGGCACAGTCCACCAGCCAGGAGGCAGCGAGGAGGGATTCCGACACGTGATCGCCGACGTGGCTGCGCGCGCCGCCCATCCAGATTTCGGTGTGCGGGTTGCTGGCCTCGCCGGCAGCCAGCACAAGGCTCGCCCGCGGGAGATCGTGGCTGGCGCGAAGCTGGACGGAGGGGTCTTCGAGCACTTGATGTCATGGTAGCGGGCGGGACGGGGCGGCGCATTGCAAGCAAGCACTTGCCTTCGTTACGCTGGTTCCGTGGATAACGTGCACGAACGGCTCCTCGAGGCAGCAAGCGCCGTGTTTGCCGAGGAGGGATTCCGCGGCGCCACCACACGGAAAATCGCAGCCCGGGCCGGGGTCAACGAGGTCACGCTCTTCCGTCACTTCACCAGCAAGGAAGACCTCCTGGCGGCGGCAATCGACCGGCAGGTTGCTTCTTCGATCGCGATGCTGGCGGCTGTGCCGCTGCCAGCCACTCCGCGCGACGTGGCTGATGAGCTTGGGCGGTTTCTGACTGCCACGCTGTTCGGGTTCGCTGCCGCGCATCGGGCCGTCCGCACGAGCCTTGGCGAATGGGGGCACCATCCCGCACTCGATGATCGGCTGACGGGCACGAGCCGTTATGTTTCTGACCAGGTGGAGCGCTACCTGGCCGCCGCGCAGGAATGCGGGCTCATCCGAACCGATGTCCACCCGGTCGTGGCGGCACAGGCATTGATCGCGACCATCTTCGCCCACGGGATGCTGCACCAGATGATGCCGGAACGTTTTCCGGTGGGACCGGAAGAGTCGGTTTCGATGTACTTGCGGATCATGCTCGAGGGGTTACGGCCCACCGGCCGGGGAGGCGATAGCTCGTGATAGGACTGCTCGAAATCCGGCGGCGCAAGTTCCAATTTGCGCTCATCGCGCTCATTGTCACGCTCATCAGCTACCTGGTGCTGATGATCAACGGGCTCGGCGTCGGGCTCAATGAACAGGCGGGCAGCGCGCTGCGCAACTTCGATGCCGATGCGATCGCCTACTCGGACCGGGCAGGGCTCAGCGTCATCCGGTCGGAGCTAAGCCAGCAACAGGTCGACCGCATCGTTGGCGAATCCGGCGCGGATGCGAGCGCTCCCCTCGGGTATATGGCGGCGAACTACCGCAAGCGTTCGGGCGAGATCGAGTCGGCGGCGTTTCTCGCCTTCGACCCGGGAACCATCGCCCAGCCGAAGGTGGTGGATGGCCGCATGCTGACCACCGACGATACCGATGGCCTCCTGGTGGACCGTAGCTTCTTGCGGTACTCGGGGCTGGATGTTGGCGACACCGTGACCATCTCGGTGCGGCTGGTGGAACGGGAATTCCGCATTGTCGGCGAAACGAACGAGGGCGCATTCTTCTTCCAGCCATCGGTCTACCTGCTGCGAAGCACCTGGCAGGAACTGAAGTACGGCACGAGCGGAAACGAGGCGCCGGTCGCATCGATCGTCCTGCTGAAGGGGGACGGACTCGCCGGGAAGCGCGGCTCGGGCTGGGAGGCGGTCTCGAAGGCGACCGCGTTCGCGAACATCGAAGGCGTCTCGGGGCAACAATCGACGGTCCAGGCGCTGCGCGCGTTTGGCTATCTCATCGGAGGGCTCGTCATCGGTGTGTTCTTCTACGTGCTCACCCTCCAGAAAATCGGCCAGATCGGCATGCTCAAGGCGGTCGGGGCGAGCTCGTTTTTCCTGTTCCGGCAGGTGCTGGTCCAGGTGCTGGCGATTGCAGTGGTCGGGGTTGGCATCGCCATCCCGCTGACGTGGGCGACGAACCGCCTGATCCAGCAAGCGCCGAACCCGGTCCCCATCGCGTTCACCACGAGCACATTCGTCACCACTTCGGTGTTGCTGGTGCTGATGGCCGTGGTGGGCGCCATGTTCTCTGGCCGCCAGGTCGCGCGCGTCGACCCCATCATCGCCCTCGGGCAGCAGCAGTAAGGAGCCGTGCGATGAGCGTCACTCTCGCAGTCCATGACCTTTCGAAGACTTACGGCCAGGGTGAACAGGCGGTGCAGGCGGTGCGGCGTGCGACCTTCAGCACCGAGCCGGGCGAGTTCGTCGCGGTTGTCGGGCCGAGCGGTTCGGGGAAGACCACACTGCTCGCAATGATCGGAGGCCTCCTGACTCCGACGAGCGGCAGCATCGTGGTGAACGGCCGCGACATCGCGGGCCTGAGCAGCGCGCAGCAGGCAGCCTACCGCCGGGAATCGGTGGGCTACGTCTTCCAGGCGAACAACCTGTTGCCCTTCCTGACCGCCAGGGAAAACCTCCTGGTGATGAGCCGCATCACCGGAGCGAACCGTCGTGCTGCACGGCGCCGGGCTGATCAGCTCCTGGAGGAGCTGGGGCTGACGCGGCGCGCTGACGCGCTCGCCACCGAGCTGAGCGGAGGCGAGCGCCAGCGCGTAGCCATCGGCCGCGCGTTAATGAACGACCCGGAACTGGTGCTTGTCGATGAGCCCACCGCGAGCCTCGATTCGGCACGCGGCCGCCAGGTGGTCGAATCGCTGATTTACGAAGTGAAGAGCCGCGAAAAACTCGGGCTCATGGTGACGCACGACATGGCGATGGCCGAGCTGGCCGACCGCATCATTGAGATGCACGATGGCGAGCTCCGGGTCCGGGGCCGGAACGCCCTTACCGGCTGACCGTCCGGTCGATAGCGGGTAGGATTCGTGCGACGGCGCACTTGCCGGCAGGGTGCGATCCTTGGGCCTCGAAGTCGGGACAGCCGTTGCCGCATTCCTGGTCGCGTTTCCGTTGACAGCGCTGTTGCGGCTGCCAACAAAGGCGGGCCGGCGGGGGGAACTCATCCCCAAGATCGGCGGCCTGAGCATTTTGGCAGCGTTTGTTGCGGCGCCGTTCGTAATGGCGCTTTTTTCAGAGCAGGCACGCGATTTCATCTCCGACGATTTCCGGCAGCTCCTGGCGCTGGCGGTGTGTGGCGCCGCGGTGTGCGCCGTGGGCGCCCGCGACGACTTCCGCGATGTGGATTGGTCGATCAAGCTGGCGACCCAGGTGGCCGCAGCGGTGGTGCTCTACCTGAGCGGCTTCCACATTGGCGAGATGACGCTCCCGGGCGGGGGAACCTTGCAGCTGGGGTTCACCGACCCCCTGGTCACGGTGCTCTGGGTCGTCTCGGTGACCAATGCGATCAACCTCATCGATGGGCGCGACGGCGTGGCAGCCGGGATTGGCGCCATGGTGGCGGCAACCATGTCGTACATCGCGTGGGACCTGGGCCACGACCTGATCGCCATGCTCTTCGCGGGCCTGGCGGGCGCTGCACTGGGATTCCTCCCCTTCAATCTGACCCGGGCAAGCCGCTTCCTGGGCGATTCGGGCGCCTACCTGCTCGGGTTCACCATCGCCGGGCTGAGCGTGGCGGGCTCACTCGATTCGACCGGCCGGGTGCCGCTGTACATCCCGGTCGTCGCGTTGGGCCTGCCGCTGCTCGATACCGGGGTTGCCTTCCTCCGCCGCTTCCTCGACGGAAAACACCCTATGCTCGCGGACTTCGACCATTTTCACGACCGGATCGAACGCATGCTCAGCCTCTCGCCGCTGCAGGTGACGCTGACAACCTACGCCCTCACGGCGGTGTTCTGTGCGGGGGCCGTACTGGCGCACATCTGGTACAAGAGCATGGGTTCGGCCGTGGTGGGTGGCGGAGTGATGCTGTTCGCCCTCGCGCTGATCCTGTTGCTGGGCTACGGGTCATCGATGTGGAACTCCGCCCGCATCCTCAGCCTCCGTGGGCGGGGCAGGCAGGCCGAGGAGCGGGTCTGACCGGGCCAGGCGCTCAAGCGCCACGGAGCGAGGCGCCGAGCTCCTTTCCCAGCCGGACCAGCAAGCCTTGCTGGATCTTCGCAACGTCGTTGTCGGTGAGCGTTCGATCGGCGGCCTGGAAACGCAGCCTCAGCGCAAGTGACTTCTTCCCCTCGGGGACGCCGGCGCCGCGGTACTCGTCGAAGACGTCGGCACGGATGGTAACACCGCCGCTCCGGTGGGAGCGCACGAGATCCAGCACCCGGCCGGCGGGGATGGCGTCGTCGACGACCAGTGCCAGGTCCTGGCGCACCTCCGGGAACTTCGATGGGGCCGTGTACTCGGGGCGCTCGGGAAGATGCCGCACCATGTCCTCAAGCCAGAGTTCGACCAGGAATACGGGCTCATCGATGTCGAATGCGCTTGCGGTCCCGGGGTGTACCTGGCCGATGATGCCGAGCACATCCGTGCCGGCACGCACTTCGGCCGTATGACCCTCCAGCAGGCCGAACTCCTTGCGGGGGGCGTACTGCACGCGCAAGCCCAGGTGGTCGAGGATGGCTTCGACTGCGCCCTTGGCGTCGAAGAAGTCGAGGTTCTCGGCGGCGGGACGGCCCCAGCGCGTTTCCCGCGGACCACCGAGCACCGCGCAAAGCACGGGCCGCTCGTGCGGGAGGTCGGCCTCGGCGGGCAGGTATTCGAACCCGATCTCGAACAGCCGCAGGCCGGTTTCGGCATGGCGCCGGTTCGCGGCAAACGTTTCCAGCACCGAAGGACGGACCGACGTACGCAGGTAGGTGTGCTGGGCCGCGACCGGGTTCACCACGGCGAGCGGTTCCCGGCGGCGCGCATCGTCCGGGGGCACCACGCGGTCGAGCTTCGCCTTGTCGGTCAGCGTGTAGGTGATGATCTCCTGGAATCCGATGGCGGCCGCCAGGTCGCGCAGGCGTTCGCGGAGGTCCATGAGCGGGTTGGGCTCGGGTTCGGGGAGGGTGCCACGCAACGTGGTCGCGGGGAGCTTGTCGTAGCCGTAGATGCGGCCGATGTCCTCGATCACGTCGTCCGGGATTTCCACGTCGGGGCGCCAATCGGGCGGCTGTACGCTGTACTTGCCGGGTGGGACGAAGTGGCAAACGAACCCGAGGTCCGTGAGGATCCGGCGCACGTCTTCCACTGGGACCTCGATCCCCAACACCCGGGCGATGCGCTCTGACTCAACCACGATGGTTGGCCGTGGCTGCTTGCCGGGATAGACATCGACGAGGCCAGCTGCGATCGAGCCGCCGGTGATCTGTTCGAACAGGTGGAGGGCGCGGCGCTGGGCGTACTCGGCCATCTCGGGGCCGATGCCCTTTTCGAACCGCAGTGAAGCCTCGGTGCGGAGCTTCAATAGCGTGGAGGTGCGCCGGATGGAGCCTGCCCGGAAGTTGGCGACTTCGAGCAGGACGTTCCTGGTGCGTTCACTCACCTCGCTATTGCCGCCGCCCATCACACCCGCGATTCCCACGGGCCCGCCTCCGTCGCAGATGAGCAGCATCTCGGAGTCGAACTCCCGCTCGACACCGTCGAGGGTGACGAGCTTTTCCCCGGCCAATGCCCGGCGGGCGACGATCTTCTTGCCACGCACGAGGTCGTAGTCGAAGGCATGGAGGGGTTGTCCCGTCTCGAGCATCACGTAGTTGGTGATATCAACGACGTTGTTGATCGGGCGCATACCGGCCTTGAGCAGGCGTTCTTGCATCCACCTTGGCGATGGCGCGATCGCGACGTTCTCGATGACAGAGGCGGTGAAGCGGCGGCAGAGGTCGGGGGCATCGATGGTCACCGAGATGAAGCCGGCGGCATCGCGTTCCGAGACGGAGTACGAGCGGTCCGGCTCGCGCAGCACCTTGCCCGTTAATGCGGCGGTCTCGCGAGCGAATCCGAGGACGCCGAGCAGGTCGGCACGGTTTGCCCAGGTGGAGATGTCGAAGACCACATCGCCGAGGACCTCCGCGAGCGGGCGGCCAATTTCGGCGTCCTCGGGAAGGACGAGGATGCCCTCGTGCTCATCGCTCAGGCCGAGCTCTTTCTCGCTGAGCACCATGCCGGCGGATTCGACCCCGCGGATTGGGCGGAGCTTGAGGATGGTGGGCTCGCCGGTGTGGCCATCGCGGAGCTTCGCGCCCTCGGTGGCAAAGGCCACCTTTTGCCCCACGGCCACGTTGGGCGCGCCGCAGACCACCTGCTGCGTCCCATTCCCGGCATCGACGGTGACCAGCCGGAGGCGGTCCGCATTCGGGTGGGGCTCGACCGCGAGCACCCTGGCCACACGGATCTTGCCGGGTTCCCACTCGGCCCCGATGGTCTGCCAGCCCTCCACTTCCGCCGTGGCATCGATCAGACGGCGGGCAAGCTCAGGAACGGGGATGTCGACTTCAACGAATTCGCGAAGCCAGTTGAGGGACAGTTTCATTGGTGCTTCTCCGGAGCGAGTCGGTGGCCGGCGAGTGCGATCGGAGGAATCCGGGGCCCCTCCCGGACCCTTTCGCCCAGGAACCGCTTCATGCCGCCGCCTCCTGGCTGTGGCTCCGGCAACGACCAATGACCAGGGGCGGCATTGCCATCAGAACTGACTCAGGAAGCGGATGTCGTTCGCATAGAAGTTGCGGATGTCTTCGATGCCCCAGCGGAGGAGGGCGACCCGTTCGACGCCGACGCCGAAAGCGAAACCGGTCACCCGGGAGGGATCGTAGCCGGCGTTCTCGATGATTTCGGGGTGGACCATCCCGGCGCCAAGGATCTCGATCCAGCCGGTGCCATGGCAGGTGTGACACGAAGCGCCACTGCCGCGGCAGATGAAGCAGTCGATAGCCATTTCGACACCGGGCTCAACGAACGGGAAGTAGCTGTGATGGAAGATGATCTTGCGGTCGGCGCCGAACATCTTCCGGGCCCAGGCGTAGAGCACGCCCTTAAGGTCGGTCATTCGGATGCCTTCGTCGACCGCCAGGCCCTCGATCTGGGTGAGCATCCACTCGTGGGTAGCGTCGGTCGCTTCCTGGCGGTAGCACTTGCCTGGAACGACCACGCGCACCGGCGGTTCCGGTGTGCGCTCCATCACGCGGATCTGGTTTGGCGTGGTGTGGGTCCGGAGGAGCATCTTGCGCTGCCCATCGACCAGCGTGTTCACCCAGATGGTGTCCCACATGTCGCGGGCGGGGTGATCCTCGGGAATGCGGGCGGCATCGAAGGCGGCT
>CAYUVT010000146.1:0-7975 GCA_964448165.1 uncultured Anaerolineaceae bacterium
CAGTTTGCCGGAAGTGCCCATCCCGTTGCAACGAGTTGCAACTGCCAAGATGCGCCGCACCCGGAATTGCCCTCGGGCGTGCTCGGCCCGTATGGTCTGCAGACGTGGAACCTCCTGCCCGGTACCGGGTTGGCGACCTCGATGTCGCGGTGATCAGCGACGGCTATATGAAGCTGGACGCTGGCGCGGTCATGGGCCTGATCCCGAAGGTCATGTGGGAGCCCGTTATTGGCCGTGAGAACGTCGATGCCGAGAACCGCGTAAGGCTGGGGCTGAACTGCATCGTTGTCAGGAGCGGCGACCAGGTGCTGCTGGTGGATACGGGCATGGGCAACAAGGTGAGTGGCGCCGTGCGCGAACGCGCCTTCCCGGGAGACTACGGGCACCTGCTCGACGGGCTGGCGGCGCTCGGACTCACCCCGGGAGACGTGACCGCGGTCGCCAATACGCACCTGCATATTGACCACTGTGGCTGGAACACGGTCTTCGGGGCCGACGGCCGCGCCGTGCCCACCTTCCCGAACGCGCGCTACTACGTCCAGGCGGGCGAGTACGAGGCTGCCCGGCACCCCAATGAGCGCACGCGCGGGACATACTTCGCGGAGAACTTCGAGCCGCTCGAAGCAGCCGGGCAGCTCGAGCTGGTTGAAGGGGAGACCGAGATCATCCCGGGGGTGAGGTTCTGGCCCACGCCAGGGCACACCGCAGACCACGCGTCTATCGCCCTCATCTCCAGGGGCCAGACCGCAATCTACACCGGAGACCTGGTGCAGCACGCCGTCCAGGTCGAGCGGCCAGCATGGATCTCGGCTTTCGATATCCTCCCCCTGGTGTCGCTCGAAACGAAGAAGATGCTGGCCCGGCGAGCCCTGCAGGAGAACGCGCTGCTGATCTGCGTGCACAACCCGTTCCCGGGTGTTGGCCGGTTGACGGAGCGCGACGGCCGCCGGACATTCGTCACGGAATGAACCATCCGGGGCCCGTGTTTCACCTTGCCCTGCGCGAGCTGCACGCCTCGAATGGCGCGGTCTTCCGCACCGTCTCGGGCTGGTCGTTGCCCATGCGCTATGGTGATACCACGGCGGAACTGGCCGCTCTCCGCCGGGACGCGGTGCTGTTCGATCGCTCGTCGCGCAGCCGGTTTCTCGTCACCGGCACGGACGCGCTCGAAGTGCTGAAGGCCGTCTTTGCCGGGCACGTGGAGGACCTGGAGGAAGGCCGGGCGATGCGAGCGGTCGCACTCAGCGCAGCGGGCACGATCGAGGACCTGGTACTGATCGCTCGCACCGGCGGGATTGCCTACCTGGTGAGCGGAGAACCGGCGCGAAGGGAAGCGACCCGCGCCCGGCTGCTTGCCGCCATCGAGCCAGACTGGGACGCCAGGGTCGACGACCGGACGGAGACGACCTGTCTCATCGGGCTCGCCGGGCCCGGGGCCGGGAAGGTGGCGAACGAGCACCTGAACGAGGCGCTCCCCGCGCGCATGCAGGCGCTCCACTGCCTGGCGTTCGAGTTTCACGGGTTCCGGGGACTCGCCATCCGCACCAGCGACACGGGCGAGGATGGCTTCGAGTTCATGCTTGCGCCAGCCGTGGCGCAACACCTGGTGGAATCGCTGCGCGCGGCGGGCATCCCCCTTGCCGGTCACGAGGCGATCGAGATCGCGCGCGTGGAGGCGTGTATACCGGCGTTCGAGCCGGACCTCGAAACCGGGCTTTCGCCAGCGGAGGCAGACCTCGACATCCTGCTCGGCATCGACGGCGGCGCCACGAGCCGGGTTCTCTCGGCCGTGCTCGTTGAAGGGGTGGGTGTGCCCGCCACGGGCACGCTCCTGGCGGCGGGGGGCGAGCCGGCAGGTGAGCTCCGGTCGTGCGTGCGGTCACCCGCGTTGAACGCGACCATCGGACTCGGCATCATCGATAGCCGTCATGCGTTTCCCGGCCGCGAGCTCGTTGCGGGAGCGGACCGGGCGATCGTGGTGGCGAAGCCATTTCACCGACGGAGGTCGTAGCGATGGGTGTGGACCTGATGAGCCTGGGCGCATACGAGCCCCGCTGGCCCGGCGTTGTTGAGCTGAACCTGGCCGACCAGTGGCGCGCCCGCTGGGTCGACGAGCAGGAGCTGCCGGCAAACGCCCCGGTGTTCTGGGCCTATGCGATGGTCTGTATGGGCGACCATGGGTACGCGACGCGGCAGAAAGGCGCCGCGAAATGGGAGATGATCGAGGGCGCCACCGGGGACGCCAACCCGGAAGCATTCGTGAAGGCGGCGGCCATGGAGCGGACCGGGGCGACGGCCGGCCGGGTAGAGCTGATCGGCTTTTTCGAATGCAAGGCCACGCGTCACAACACCGAGTTCGAACAGGGCACCATCACGGTCCGGCCGTTCTACCTGGTGGTGGCGAAGAAGGTGGCTGACCTGCCGGAGGGTTCGAATTACGAGCGCCGGCGGATGCGGATGGCGGAGTTCCTGGTGGCGATGCGCGCCCGCTACCCGGAGCTGGAGGACTACGTCGGCAAGTGCGCCTCGCGCTACGCCGTGCTCAGGGCGAAGGGCGAAGTCTAGTCGCCGTAAATGCGGACCAGCATGTCGTAGATGGCGGGGTCGTACTGTGCGAGCCATGCACGGCCCCGGCTTCGGCGCGGGTCGCTATCGAGAAAGTAGGACTGGGTGGCCTCGGCGAAGTATTCGTTGGCGTTGGTTGCCGCGTAGTCGCCCTGGTACTTGCCTGCGTTCTTCGCGTCCTGGAACAGCTGGCGGATGTCGTAATAATCCGATTGGGGAAGCGTCCAGCCCTGCACGAGGTGCCCGAGCTCGTGGAAGAGGATGTTCAGACCGCCGCAGGGCCCCGAGCGATCGCCGACAAGGTCGAGCTCGTTGACCGTCACGACCGGATAGTCCGCCCGGTCGGCCACGCCACAGACGTGGCTGAAGTACTCCTGGCTGCGTGAGCTTTCGAGGCAGCGGAACTCCGGGAGATCGAGGACGCCCTGGTCGCGAGCCGCCACGATGACGTAGGCGCCCTCCTCTGCCAGCGGCACCTCGAGGTCGTTGTGCTGGAACACGCGCTCCACGGTCTGTCTGGCGATCTCCAGCGCCTCATCGCTCACATCGGCGTTGGCAACGATGGCCAGCCCGGCGGCATCGACACGCTTCGTGTACTCGGCGGCGAACACCCGGGGGGCGGTTGGGTCGGGGCGCCGCAGCAGGCCCTGGCACACGTTGCCCTCGGAGCTCAGCCGCGGGAGGGTCGATTGCTCCTCAGCCTTTGCCGGAGCCTCCGGGCCGGTTGCTTCCGGGTCTGCTTCACGCCCGGCGAGCATGACCAGGGCGGCAAGCCCCGCCACAATGGCCAGTGAAGCAGCGGGGAGGAGAGCCGCGAGAAGAACCCTTCGCATGGTGGCTAGCTTCGATTGCGAGCGGGCCTCGCGTAAAGCCCCCGCTTAACCCGCGCTTTCGCGGCTCAGGTACGGCCGCCTTCGTAGAGGGTTGAAAGCGCCACCGGCTCCATCCCCCGGGCGCGAATGCCCCGAATGAGATCCGGCAACACCGAGCAGGTCCCGGGACGGAAGTGGAGGAGGACGATGGAGCCCCACGCATCCTGGTAGTTCGGCTTGCCATCGACGATGGTCATGCGCCGGTCGAGCTGTCGCATGTAGAGGTCGGCCAGCTGCGAAGGAGGGACAGAGCCGGCGTCGCCCGAGATGTTCCAGAGGATGGTCCGGTAGCCCAGCGCCGCGGCGATTGACACCACCCTGTCGGACTTTGAGCCGCCTGGCGGGCGGAGGTAGGGGGCGCTCGTTGCGCCGCGGACAGTGTCGGCGAGGAGCTGCTCGAAGCGCGTGAGCTCTTCGGTAATGCGGGCATCGCTGAGCGGGGGCAGGTCGCTGTGGTTCCAGGTGTGGTTGCCGATCTCCACGCCCGGCGTTTCGAGGGCCTGCTCGATGAAATCACGCCGGCGATCGAGGTATTTCCCGGTGAGGAAGAACGTGGCCCCGGCCCCCTCCTCGCGGATGACCTTGAGCGTTTCATCCAGGGACATCGCGCCGTCGTCGATGGTAAGGGCAACCATCGGGCGATCCGACGGCCCGCGCCCAACGGCGGAGTTCAGCACGGATGCATCCCACCTGGGCTTTGACAGCCGTCGCGGCGGCGTCGCAAGAAGGTCGCGAGGGATGCCGGCCACCAGCGTGTCGAGGTCAGGCTGCCGCGGCCCCTGGATGGCCAGCAATTGCCGCAGCCGCTCGTCGGCGGCGCGCCACTCGGCTCGCTGCACCGCCCAGTTCGCGGCCGCCGGGTCAAGCGAGACGGGACCTCCCGGAAGGGCCGCTCTGCTTACCACGCGCGGGTCTTCGGCCAACACGGCCGTCAGCACGGCGGTGGCCGCAGCCAGGAATGACCGGCGAGAGAAGCGGGGCGTTGCCAAGGGGAATCAGACCCGGGATGCAGCTGGAGACGGAGGGACGGATACAGCTACGAGAACGCGCCTGGTGAACCTCTCGCGTGGACCTCCCGGGGCCGCCCGTGTCCGGGAATGTACGCCCGTGGACGGTGAACGTCCAGATCAGGGAGCCTCCTGCCGGGCCGGCCGCCGGGCTCCTATGGCTGGATCGCGAACACGACCGAGACAACCACCGAAACCGTGGTCTGTCCCGGCTGGATCGGGGTCGCCGTGTCGTAGGCGGCCCCGCCCGTCGCTGGCGCGCGGAGAATTGGGCCCGACGGGGCCGAGGTCTCGGAAATCGAGAGCAGCGTGCCCACTTTCACGCCGGCCGCGCTGGCGAAGGTTTCCGCACGCGACTTCGCGTCGGCGACTGCTTTCTCCCGCGCCTCTTTCAGGTAGGGCTCCGGGTTGTCGATGCCGAAAGCGATGCCCTGGAGCCTCGCAGCATCGTCTGCTGCGCTCACACCGTCATCGATGACCTTCCCGGCCTTGTCCAGGTCGCGCACGGTCACCGCGAGCAGGTTGCTCGCGATGTAGCCGGTGATGCGGGCAGGCTCGTTTTGCGGATAGAAGTACTGCGGGTAGATGTTGATGGAGGTGGTGACGATGTCCTTCTCGTCGACACCGTTGGACTTGAGCGAGTTGATGAGGCGCGTTGCCGCATCGGCGCCCTTCTCGCGAGCTTCCTGCACGGTAGGCGCCGAGGCCTCGATGCCGATGGTGAGCGTGGCGATGTCCGGCTCGGCGCGCACCTCGCCGAGACCGGTCACCGAGATGCCGGTCATGCGGGAGTCGCCCTGGGGAGGGACGTTCACAGTGGTATCTCCTTCGCAGGCCGCCGCCAGGAAGGCTACGACGAGCAGGGGAAAAGCGACCAGGCGCATGCGCATCTACTTCCTCCGGCGGCGAATTTCCAGCGCGGCAACGATGCCGAGCATCAGCACCGAGAGCCCCCCGAGCGTCACCGCCCAGGGCGCGTAGGCATTGTCGCCGGTGCCGGTCGCATCGTAGGCGAGGGCAAGGGAATCGGCGGGCGGCTGTTCCTCGCCGCCGGCGGTGAGGGCCGTACCGGCGCTGTCCGGGCCCGCGTTGCGGTCGGCCGACGGCGTCGCGGCGCCCGCGACCGGTTCCGGCGAGGGCACGCCAGCCCCCGAAACTCCTCCGCCGCCGGGAGGTGATGCGATAGCGGGCACTGTGACATCCGCCGTCGAAGCGCTTCTGCCATCGTCATCTCCGGCCGCTGTCGCGGCCGAGTCCGTGGCCTTGAAGCCGGCAGACTCGGCAATGCCACCCGCGCCAGGAGCGTGGTCACCCGTGCTTCCATTCGAGGTGAGGCTGAGCGTGCCCACCACGGCGAACGCGGCAACGCTCGCAGCCGCAGCGAACCTGGCGACGACGATGAAGCCCGGAGATGCGGGCCGGGAGAGCGGAGGCGAGGGTTGCGCGACCATCGCTGGCGTCAGCCGGAACGACCGGGGGGCCGGAGTCTCGGGCAGTGCCGCGAGCGAAGCCTTCAACGCGCGCGTCGCTGCGACGGCTTCGCGGCATGGCGCGCACACGGGCAGGTGAGCCTCGACCCGGGCGGCATCGGCGGGACCGAGCTCACCATCGACGAAGGCATCAAGCAGCTCGCGAATGCGGGCGTGGCGGCGGAACAAGGAAATCAGGGGCATGTTCTCCTCACTCCTCCAGACGATGCCTGAGCCCGAAAAGTTCCGGCTGTTCGGAAAGAATCGCCCGCAGGCGTTCCCGGCCCCGGTGGATGCGCGATTTCACGGTGCCGATCGACGAACCGGCGATTCGTGCGATCTCCTCGTAATGGTAGCCGTGCAGGTCGGAGAGGAGGATCGCCTGGCGCTGTTCGAAGGGCAGCTGGAGGAGCGCCTGCTGGATGCCGTGGCCCACGGCCATGCGCTCCACGTAGTCCCCGGCCGTCTCGCTCGCGTCGGGGAGGTCGATGGGGGCATCGTCCGGGCCAGCGTTCATCGACAGGGAATCGTGGGGGCCCCTGCGCAGGCGGCGGCGCAGCTCGTCCTTGCTCTGGTTGGCGGCGATGCGCAACAACCAGCTCCGCAGGTTGCCCCCTTCGAAGCGAGCGATTGAGCGGTAGGCGGAAAGGAAGGCCTCCTGTGTAGCATCCTCGGCAGCCGCCCGGTCGCCGATGAGCCGCAGGCAGAGGTTGTAGACGGCGGCCTGGTATCGCTCAACAAGACTGTTGAATGCGTCGAGACTGCCGTCCTTTGATAAAGAGACCAGGTGCTCGTCCGAGGGTTCGAGCGCGTCGGTCATTCCGGCCGAGGGTAGGTCAATCGGCTGTAAAGGGCGACCGGCGCGACTCCGGAGGCGCAGCGGGGAGGCTATGGTACTCTGATGACGATGGAAAATGGCGAAGACCGTCCACTGGACGAGGAAGCGACAGGCGCCGAAGACCCCCAGGCGTGGTACTTCGACCTCCCGCGTGGCGCGTGGGAGCGCCAGGAACAGAAGAACCGGACGCTGCGCGAGCGTGTCCTGGGCAACATCGCCGAGGATGCGGAGAAGGCAAAGAGCGACCCGTTCGTGCCAAGGCCCGTCGAGCCCGAGCCGCCGGCACGCCGGGGTTTCCTCGCGTTTGGCCGGAAGAAGAAGCAGGAAGAAGAGCCAGGCCGCGGTGGCGCCGGCGGCAGCTGGACCCTGAACCGCGCCACCGGGAACCCCCGGCCGGAGAGCCCCGATGCCGCGCCTGAAGACGACGACTGGTCGACGGAGGTCCCCCTCCGCACCGAGCCCGAGCCTCCGCTTACCTTGCGCCGTTCGTTCCATCACGAGGAAGCCGAACCCCGGGGCACCACTGACTCCGGCTTTGTGCCCGGTTCGTACGAGGCGGCGCACCCCGTAGAGCACACGCCAGCGGCTGAGGCCGAGGACGACGGCTGGACCGGCGCGGCTGGCGGAACGGCGTTTGGTGAGTACCTCGAGGAAGCGGCTGCCACCGGCCAGGACGAGGCATTTGAGGAGCACGTGACGCCTTCGTTCGATCCGCCCCAGGCCGCCGATACAGACAGCGGTCAATCCGATGGAGACTTCCTGGCGGGCATGCGTTCGTGGGCGAGGGGCGATGCCGAACCAGGGGCCCCGTCCAGCGCTGGCAGCGAATGGCCCCCTGCGCATGACGTGCTGCAATTGCGCCCGCGCTCGCACGAACCCGGGGAGCGCCGGCTCGACTGGAGCTTTGGCCCCGCGGGCTGGAGCGAGCCCGGGGAGCAAGCCGGGGAGACCCCGCCAGGTGAGCCGCCGACGGACGATGAAGCCGACCTGATCGAAAGCATGCGGCGCTGGGCAGAGCGCTCGAAGGAGAGCGATCACCCGCACTTCGCGCTGCAGCACCACGAAGAGGCGGCCGAGGTCACGCCGGAACCGCCACCGATTCCACTGCGCCCCAGGCATCACGAGGAACCGTGGCACCGGCCCGAGCCCGGCGGCAACGATGAGCATGAGCCCGTTCCGCCGGCAGCCGAAATCCCCGCTCCGCCGGCACCGCCACCCATCGTC
>CAYUVT010000147.1:0-7930 GCA_964448165.1 uncultured Anaerolineaceae bacterium
TGGCGGGCGGGCACCTTGCCATCGGATGTGACATGCCGGAGTTCGACGGAATCGACGATATCGATGGTCACGCCGGGAGGCAGCTGGAGGGCGACCGGCTGGTCGTCATCGTCCTTGTCGATGGTGGGCAGCACGCCGATATCCGTGCGGTTGTAGACCGCGTGGAAGTTGAAGGTCACGTCTGTGATGGTCACCGCGGCGTCCGCGGCGATGCCCGCGCACCACTCTAGGCCTTCCGGGCGAACGTATTCGACGCGGACGTTTTCGACTCCGCCGGTTGGAATTGTCACGAAGTCCTCCACGCGGACGTCGTTCACCGGGTCGTAGACGTTCGGGCTGCCAACAAGCGGGTCGTTGTCGCGCGGCGTGACGTTATCCTGGCGGAAATTGTTGGAGCGCGCGCCCGTCAGGAACGCAGCGTCCCAGCCGACGGTGCAGACCTCGGCCGGCCCGCCGACCAGGCCGTCACCGATCTTCTTGAGCGTCACCGTCGCGATGGCGATATCGGGGAGGGCGATGACGTTCTGGCCACTGCCATCGTTGTAGTGCCACTCGATCTTGAGCTTCTTGTAGCCGGGCTGGGCGTAGGCGACCAGGCAGTACACGTCATCCGCGCTGCCGGGGGTGGCCGCGTTCAGCACGGCGGCGCCCGCGCCCGTGGTCGCCCCGTACACGTACGTCCCGGCCGAGGGCAGCGGCACCTGCATGGTTGGTGGAGTGGCCGGGTTCGCCGGGTCGATGGGGTCGAATGCGGTGACCAGGAACCCGAGTGACTGGGTGGGGATCGAGAACGACTGGACCGGTGTCACGCCATCGACATTGACATCGACGCAGTAGCCGTTCCGGGCGGCGGCATCGGCCGGGAGTGCGTGGGAGTTGGTGCCGGCAAGGAGCCGCGGAGGCTGGCGGACGGGAGCTGGCGTGGTGCTGGTATCGAACTGGGAGAGCTCGTCGAAGGCGGGGCCCGCCGGGTCGTAGGCGGCACGAACCTCCGTGGGCACGGAGACCCGGCCGGCGGAAACCAGTGCTGCGAAGAGGACCAGGGCGGCAGGAAAGAGAAACCGCCGGGAAGCACGCACCATGAAGTCCCCCTGGGACTCGTGGACGCACCCCGCCGGGCGTACCGCAATAGTCTTCAGCACGGATACCGGGGTCTCGACCCCCCGATACCCGCCAGACGCTTCGCCAGTTATGGCCGATACGGTCGCCTAAGGTCAAGCTCCCGTATGTAAAAAGAAGAACGGCCGAGGCTGGAAAGAGTTAACCCGGGTGTGCGGGCCAACGCACACCCGGGTTCGCCTCCTGACCAACAGCTGAAGAGGCAGGTTAGCGCCGCGCTCGCTCGCCCAAGCGGACCGCGGACCATGCGGCCAGCGGGAGCGAGAGGACCACTGCCGCGGTCACGAGCAGCAGCAGCGGCGTTGGGTTCGAGACTTCCACGGGCGCCAGGGAATTCCCGGTGGCCGGGGGGAGGGGGACGCGAGCGCCGGGCCCGGGTTCGCGCACACCGCGGACTTCATCGATGGGCGGTTCGCCCGGGAGGAAGTCCGGGGTGCCAACCACACCGGGTGCGGGGGCAATCGTATCGACGGGCACCTGCACCGCCAGGCTGGATGGAAGGCCCGGGCAGGGGCGGATGGTAAAGGCCACCGTCGCCAGGTCCCCGCTCAGTTCGATCACGGTGCTTGCGCCGCCGGGAGCCGTCACCTCGTAGAAGGCGCCGCCAGTGCAGGCAGCACGGGTATCGCTGGTGAATACCTGCCTCACCGTGTAGGTGCCGCGAGGCAGGGCGGGGCTCGTCGCTGTTCCGGTGGCCGCGTCGCCGCTGGTGCCAACCGAAAGCGTGGCCGCCACCTTACCGTCTGGAGCGACAATCTCGTAGCGCCAGGTGCGGGCGGCCGCGTCGGGGCCGGCATCGAGGGTGGCGCTTACGCGAACCTGTCCGAATTCGCCAAAGCGGGCCTCGCCCGTCGCCAGCACCTCGCCCGCGAACGAGACCGTCAGCCGGGCCGTGCCCGCGGTGGAACGCGTCACGAACACGGTACCTTCGGCGATGTTGGCAGCGATCGGGTTGGGCGGAAGCACGCCCGCGATGGTGCCGCCATCGATCGTGTAATCGAAGCTGGGGAGCGTGGTTGTCTGGCCTTCGATCCGGACAGCGAACGCTGCCTGTGCGCCGGTGGGAAAGGCGGTATCGCGCGGGACCAGCCTGACCGTAAACGGCTGGGCGGCGGCAGCTGGCCCATAGGCGGCCAGGAAGAGCCCGAATGCCAGCGAGGAGAGGAGTGCCAGCAGGAGGATGCGAGCGGATTGCGTCATCGGAAGAGCGAAGTCGCCGGAATGGACGCTCGACAGGCGCGTTCCCCACGCGCGGCCCGGAGCCTGTACCGTTCGCGGCAACCCTTTCGATTCTGGCTGTCCACCGCTCGACCACTTCAGTGAACGCAACGTGACGATACCGCAGGCAGTCAATCCCCCGCCATATGAGGGGAGTAAGAATCGCCACCACGCGTCCACCGCGTGGCCCCGGGGCAGCCACCCGCGTTCTCCGGCAAATCCCGACTTCGAACGCACACCGGCGCGTGATAGAGTCCCGCGCATGGTGCGATTACGGGCGGAAGAGAACCGCTACCTGGTGGAGGCCCGGGGCCGCGAGGCGGTGCTTGTCCGGCGAATTCCCGGCTGCCGGTCAAATGCGCACGCGGGCGCGCTGCAGCTCCCCCGCCAGCCGGGGGTCATCCTCGCCCTCGATGAGCTCTTCGGGCCGGACGGCTGGGAGCACCCGGCCGACCTCGCCATCGAAGTGGCCGAGACCCGCGGACGCGAGCTGGGCGCGGCCGAACACGTTGCCAGGGTTGAACTCTCCGGGAATGAGCTCTCCGTCGAGTGCGCCTTCGCCGATAAGGAGCTGGTGAAGCTCGTCCCCGGATACCGCTGGTCGGCTCCGCAACGGCGCTGGTTCTTGCCGGCGAGCCCGATGGCGCTCCATGTGCTGGAACGCCGGTTTGGCGCTCGCCTGGAGGTCGCGGCAGGGGTGCGCGAATACCTGGAGCTGCGCGCTCGCGATGAGGAAGCGGCCCTGGCCCGCAGCATGGTGCCGGCGGAAGCTCCTGCCACCGAGACGCCCGCGGAACCTGCCATACCGCCTGTCGCCACGGGCGAGCCGCACGCCGGTGCCAGCGGCACGCAGGGGACGAGTGCCCTCATCGAGCGTCTTGACCGGCTTGCGGGCGCCGTCGAGGAGCTGGTTGCCATCCTTCGCGGCGCCCAGCCCCCGCCAATGCCACTCCCGGCCCCGGCGGCCCCCGCAGCCGAAGGGCAAGAGCAGCTCGACCAGTCGTGGCGCGACCTGCTCTTGCAGGCGGGCCAGGACGTATCGGCGGCCCGGGCCGCCGTCAACGCCCGCATGCAGACAGCACCGCCCGGCGAGGTACGCGAGTTGCAGGCCGTGGCGGGCATCGTGGCGTGGATGGCGGGAGATGCGGATGGCGCGCTCACCTATCTCCGGCGGGCGCTGGAGGACGGCACCGGTCCTGGAGACGAGGAACTGCTGCGGCAGGCGCTGGACACCTACGGCAGGGCCGCGCTCGGGCTCCTGGCAGCTGCCTGCCGGCCGGCTCGGGAGATGCACAGCAACCTGGATCTTCTCGAAGCGCTCCGGGCCGATATTCACCGGGCCGGGCTCGGATTCGCTCCCGAGGCGCTCGCATCGAAGGAGGCGCTCGCCAGGCTCGAATACCTGGTCAACGACCGGGTGCTCCGCCGGGCCGACCCCGGGTTGAGCGACCTCAGCCGGGTCGCGCACCTCCTCGCCGTGTCGCGGGGGAACAGCTGGATGGCCGCCGAGCGCGTCTCGGACCTGCTGCGCGACCGGGAGATCGGCCCGGACGGCTTCGCCCTCGGTGTCGGCATCCTTGCCGATGCGCTCCTCGAGGCCGAATCGATGGAGGAGTGGCGCTACCGCTGGCCATCGCCCGACCCCGCCGAATCGATGAAGGACTTGCGCTGGCTGGTGGAGGCGTGCCTTGCGCGGCTCGATGGGGCGCAGCCGGAATCCGCCGCGCTTGCCGCGCTGGCCTGTCTCGCCTGCATCGCAAGCGGACCGCCGGATTGGGCGAGCGCGGAGGAGCGCCGCGCCCTCCTCCGCCACGTGCGGGTTGGCTCGCAGGAGCGTCCGTACGCCGAGTTCCTGGCGGCGTTCGCCCCCGCCGCCGCGGGGCATGGCGCCATCGCGCGGCACTTCCCGGGCTATATCCAGTTCCTCCGGGATGTCCGGCTCGACACATCGGCTCCCCACCTGCTCGATGTCTTCATGATGCAAAGCGGCAACGCCGGGGGCCTGACACACCGGCTGGCCGAGGACGTCATCCCGAAGGCACTTGAGCAGGGCATCGGTAATCCCGCGGTGCTCCTCGACCTGCTGGACCTGGTGGCCGAATCACCGCGGGGGGATTCGCAGCTCAACGCGATAGCCGGGCTCATCGAAGATCAGCGGGTCATCGGTGCCGAGCGATTCAGCCACGAACAACGCCTCGCGGTGTACCGGCGGGCGCTGGCCGAAGCGCAGCGCCGCGGCCACGACCACGACGGTGAGGAAGCGTTCGACCGGCTCGTGCGGGAGCTGCTGCGGCACGGCCGCGTTGAGGACCTCCGCACCACCTGCCACGAACTCGCTACCTCGTTCCGGGCGATCCGGCATGCGGCGCTCGAAGTCGCGCTGGAGCTTGCCCTCGAGGCGGGCGAACCGTTCGAGGAACTCGCCGATAACCTGCTCGCCCTGGCGAGCCGTCCCGAGGCAGAGACACTCCGGCACGAGATCGATGGCCTGGCGATGGTCTACCCGGCGATGGCGAGCTACCTCGATGGACACGCATCAACGCCCGCGCAGGCGCCGGACGAGGCGGACCTCAGCGGCAAACGCGTGGTCATCGCCGGGGGGCACGAGTGGCTTCGCAAGAACGCCCTCCCGATCCTGGCCGGACAGTGGAAGCTGGATGTCACCTGGCTCGACCCGGACGAAGCCAAGAACGGGGCCCAGGCACTGGGACTGGCGGGCGGGACCAGCGACCTCATCGTGGTGAACACCGCGTGCATCGGCCATGCCGCTTCGGCGCGTGTGACGGCCGAGGCAAAGAGCTCGGGCAAGAAATACGTGTTCCAGGGTTCCCGGGGAGTGGGGGCCCTCGTTTCCTGCGTGCGGCGGGCCTTCGAAAGCGCTCCCGAACCCGAAGATACCCCTCGCCGCAGCCGCGTATCGGAACGGCGCCGCCTGGTGCGCTGAGCCGAGCGTCACGCTCTGGTACGATGTGATGCACCTCACATTCACGCCCCGCCCGGAGCCCACACCTTCATGACCAAGCCCCGCACCATCATCCAGAAGATCTGGGATAACCACGTTGTCGCCAGCGAGGAGGGCAAGCCCGACCTCCTGTACATCGACCTTCACCTGGTCCACGAGGTCACCTCGCCGCAGGCCTTCGAGGGCTTGCGGCTGGCAGGACGCCGGGTCCGCCGGCCCGACCTGACGCTCGCCACGGTCGACCACAACGTGCCCACGATCGACCGCGACAAGCCCTGGACCGACCCGCTCTCCGTCCAGCAGGTCGAGGTGCTCCGGAAGAACTGCGAGGAGTTCGGCGTGCCGATGTTCGGCGTGAACGACATCCGGCAAGGTATCGTCCACGTGATCGGGCCGGAGCAGGGCCTCACCCAGCCAGGCATGACCATCGTGTGCGGCGATAGCCACACCGCCACGCACGGGGCGTTCGGGGCGCTCGCGTTCGGCATCGGGACCAGCGAGGTTGAGCATGTGCTCGCCACGCAGACGCTGCCGCAGGCCAGGCCGAAGACCATGTCAGTCGAGGTGAACGGCGAGCTGCACCCGGGCGTCACCGCCAAGGACGTGATTCTCGCGGTCATCCGGCAGATCGGCGTGTCCGGGGGCGTGGGGCACGTGATCGAATACCGTGGCGACGTCATCCGCAACCTCTCGATGGAAGGCCGGATGACCATCTGCAACATGTCGATCGAAGGCGGCGCACGCGCCGGGCTGGTGGCCCCGGATGAGACGACGTTCGCCTACATGAAAGGGCGGCCACGCGCGCCCCGGGGCGAGGACTGGGAGCGGGCCATCGAGTCCTGGAAAACGCTTCCCACCGACGAGGGTGCGGAGTTTGATACGTATGTGACGCTCAACGGCGCGGATATCGAGCCGTGCGTTACCTGGGGTACCACCCCGGCCCAGAGCGTTCCCGTAACCGGGCGTGTGCCATCGCCCGAAGAGGCGGCGACACCCCAGGCGAAGGAGCTGGCCGAACGGTCGCTGGTGTACATGGGCCTGGAACCGGGCACGGCCATCCAGGACATCCGCATCGACCGTGTCTTCCTCGGCTCGTGCACCAACTCGCGCATCGAAGACTTGCGCGCCGCCGCCGGGATCGTGAAGGGCCGGAAGGTCGCCAGCACGGTGCGGGCGATGGTGGTGCCGGGTTCGGGGCTGGTGAAGCTGCAGGCCGAACAGGAAGGGCTGGATCGCATCTTCAAGGATGCGGGCTTCGAGTGGCGCGAAGCGGGCTGCTCGATGTGCCTGGGCATGAACCCCGACATCCTCGCCCCCGGCGAGCGCTGCGCGAGCACCTCGAACCGCAACTTCGAAGGACGCCAGGGCCGCGGCGGACGCACCCACCTGGTGAGCCCGCAGATGGCGGCGGCTGCGGCCATCGCCGGCCACTTCGTCGACATCCGGGAATGGAAGTAGGGGGCACCAGGTGAAGAAGTTCGAAACCGTGAAGGGCCGCGCCATCCCCCTGGACCGCGCGGACGTGGATACCGATCAGATCATCTCCAAGGAGTTCCTGAAGCGGATCGAGCGGACCGGCTTTGGGCCGTTCGCCTTTGATGAGTGGAAGAAGGACCCGGACTTCGTGCTCAACAACCCCGAGTTCAAGGGCGCGCCCATCATGGTGACCGGGCCCAACTTCGGCTGCGGCTCCTCGCGCGAGCATGCACCGTGGGCCCTCGAAGACATGGGGCTGCGGGTGATCATCGCTCCTTCCTTCGCGGATATCTTCCGCAACAACTCCGCGAAGATCGGCCTGCTGACCGTCGTGCTTCCCCAGGAAGACTGCGACTACCTGATCTCGCGCTCGGAAGAGCTGCCTTCTTCGGAGCTCGTGGTCGATCTGCAGTCGCAGACGGTAGCGACCTCGGACGGTACCTGGTCGCGGCACTTCGAGATCGACCCGTTCGTGAAGCACTGCCTCCTGAACGGGCTCGACGACATCGGGCTGACGCTCCTCGAAGAGCAGAAGATCACTGCCTACGAGCAGCGGCGCGCCCCGCTGCTCCCCACCACGGCGGCGCTGGCCTGATGAGCACGCGCCGGCAGCGGCCGAGCTTTCGCGCAACGGTGACGAACTGGCGCACCTACGACGCGCCGTTCGGGACGAAGCTGCGCATGGTGCTGCGCAACAACTGGACCAAGTTCCGCAGGCGAAGCGATTGCTGCGGCAACACGGGCGAGCCCGGCTGCTGAGTGGTTACTCCCGAGCCCGGTCCGGGCTCAGACGGTTAAGCCCCAGGCGGACATCCAGCGCTTCGATCGCCTGGTGGACTTCGGTTGTCCCGGGCGCCAGTTCGAGCGCCCGGCGGGCGACCTGGAGCCGGGGCAGCAGCACCTCGCGCGGGAGCGTCTCGATGAGGACGTCGATCAGGTCCATGCGGCGGCTCGCGACGATTGCGGCCACGAGAAACTCGTAGGCCTCGGGTGTCGCGGCATCCGCGAGCATGCCGCGGACCGCGGCGTTGACGGCATCGCCGGCCTCGAGTGAGACCACCAGGTCGGCAAGCCCCAGGAGCACCGCGTCGTCCTCCGCGCCAGCGTAGAAATCGAGCACGGGCTGTACATGGCGGATGGGCTGGCCGGCGAGCC